>JBKQHM010000063.1:0-11635 GCA_052148775.1 Isosphaeraceae bacterium
CGGAAATACGCCGAAGGCTTCAAGAAGGACATGAAGATCGTGTTCGACGAGTATCTCCCCAAGTGGAACTACCGTGCCATCCCAACGACCCATTGAAACCGGGAACTTATTTCCGCGTCGGTCCTTAACATTGCATTGCCGCGGCCCCGACTGCGGCGGTCCGCCGAGCGTCAAGCCTTGGAGGTCGAACCTTGGGCAGACATTTGCGGGATATTCGATTCACCGTCCGGGGGCTCATGTTACTCATCGCCCTCGCGGCGTTGCTGCTCGCCGGGGGCATGGCGATCCGGGAGCGGCTCGAATCGATGCGGCGTGCCCAAGACCCGTGGTGGCCAACGAAACAGGCCGTGGCGAGGGCGGCGAGGCGGGCGGCCCTGACGAGGGCGAACGAGCGGACCGAGTCTCGCCTTGGCGGTCAACCCGCTTCCGTGAGCCCGTGACGACTCACGAGGCGATCCGTCGGCCCGCTGATCTTTAGCGTTCTCCGGCCCTTTCAGATGCGTCGGGAGAGAAGGGATCTGAGGAGCAGCTTGGGGTGCTCCGAGAGGCGATGGGACTCGAAATCCGGCTGACGCTCTTCGCGGCCACCGACGCCGACCTCGACTCGTGTTTCCCCGGTTGGCGGCTGCCCCTGCCCGAGCCTCGCGTCGTCGAGCAGATCAATCCTTTCACCCGCGAGCCGATGATCTTCCGGACCTGGGACCTCGGGCGTCCGCCGGAGGCGGGCCCACCTCGGACGATCCGAGTCGCTTACCGCCGGAGGGCCATCATGCCGATCCTTCCCCCCGAGGGCGATGAGGCGCATTGGCTTGAGGAGAAGGATACGCCTGCCCTGCCGCGGACGCTCCCCCATTTCACCATGTGGGGCGTGTCGTTGCGGACCATGAGCGAACTCCTGGGTGTCCTCGACCTCCCCGCCTCACCCTTCATTCGCTTGTTCATCGGGCCCCAGGGCTCGCCGCTCGCCCGGTTTGTCGACTGCCCGGAGGATGAGGGGGTCATCGAATGCCTGCCCGAGGCCGTGCCCGGGCCGCTGGCGCGGCTCGATGACCGCACCGCAAGAACCTGTCTCGCCGCCTGGCAGAAGGCCCTCGGCATCAAGGGCAAGGCTGTGAAGCGGATCGAGACGGAATTTGCGGAGGGGTCCGCCTGGGCGTTGCGTCGCATCCGCGCCCTGGCGGTAGAGGCCGACCGGCGTGGGGGTAACCTCTTCGTCTCATCACGTATCTAATCCGGGGAAGATCGTTCGTGCCGGGGACGGCGACACTGACCGTCTCACGAGTCGATCCGGCGGATCCGCCCGTCGGCAGGCCGCTGATCTTGGGTGTGAGACGGACCACGAGTTCGCGAGGGTTTCGAGGGTGATCCATCTCATCTGGAGTGGCCTTGGCTTCCTTGTCGCCGTAATCACCTTCGGCTGCTGCCTTGCCGCCGAGATCCTCGTCGAATCCGCGTTCAACGATGATCGCTGCGCAAAGAAATCAAGTTCCGGTCAGGCTGGTATCTCTTTTCAGGGATTCGACGCTGTGACGACTTTAGTTCTTTGCGCATCGGTCAGTAGTATGAACGACGACGACAGCCGGCCCGGTTACTCTGCTACAGCCTCAAGAACCTCCCTCTTGACGCCGACGCCGGTATCATCATCAAGATCTGGCGTGAGTGGCCGGTCCGGCGTCGAGCCGCCGCTTCGACTCGACAGGGTCGGGCAGGGCCTTGTGCCGTCTCGAAGGTAGCAGAAATGGGGCCGCCGGTCATGGACGAGAGACTGCTCATCACCTACGGTTTCCCGGCGATTGGCGGCCTGCTGGCGTTCCTGTCCATGTTCCTCGTCCTGCGTGCCGGCCGACGTCATCGGCTGGTCTCCGACCTGCCCACCTCGAAGACCACCGGCGTCTTCATCGGCCTGGTGGAGCTCAAAGGCACCGCCGAAGCCGAAGGACCCCTCGTCAGTTTTCTCGCCGAGCAAAGCTGCGTTTATTATCAGTGGCATGTGGACGAACACTGGTCGCGCATGGTCACCGAGACGTCTACCGACAGCCAAGGCCGCGTTCAGACGCGGACCCGGAACGAGAGCGGATGGACCACGGTCGCCCGGGGCGGCGACATGATTCCGTTCTACCTCCGGGATGACTGTGGCATCATCCGGATCCGGCCGGAAAAGGCCGAGATCCACCCCCTGACGACCTTCGACCACTCTTGCGGGCCCGGCGAGGGCCTCTACTACGAGAAGGGCCCGGCCGCCGCCGTGGCCAATTCCGTCTACCGCCGCCGCTTCGTCGAGGTCGGGATCCCCTTGCATGCCCCGCTCTTCGTGGTCGGCCAGGCGAGCGAACGCGACGACCTGGTCGCGCCCGAGATCGCCCACGACTCAGGGGCCGAGACGTTCCTGATCTCCACGCGCAGCGAGGAACGCGTGCGACGCGGCCTGGCCTGGCAGTTCTGGCTCATCGGCCTCCTCGGCGCGGTGTTCGCCGCCGGCGGCTTCATCGTCCGCGACGCGAATCAGCATCGCCCCATCGGGGACAACGTTCCCTTGTATCTCGTCGCCGGGTCCGTCTTCGCCTCGGCGTGGCTGCTGGCCTGGATCGGGATGGCCTATAACAGCATCGTCGCGCTACGGCGGCGGGTCCACCAGGCGATGGCCAATGTGGACGTGCAATTGAAGCGCCGCCACGACCTGATTCCCAACCTCGTGACCATCGTCCGGGGCATGCGCGACTACGAAAAGACGCTGCAAAGCGAGCTGGCCCAGCTCCGCAATCAGTTGATCGCCACCCCACCCGGCGAACCGGGGCCCGACCCGCAAGCCATGACGGGGATACTCGGTGCCATCCAGGAGCGGTATCCCCAACTCAGGGCGAACGGTTCGTTCCTGGCCCTACAACACAACCTTGTGGACACCGAACAACGGATCGCGCTGGCCCGGGGCTATTTCAACGAGATCGCCACCTTCTACAACACCCGTCTCCAGACCGTCCCCGACCGTTTCATCGCCGCCCTCGGCGCCATGAAACCCCAGAACCTGATGACGGCCGACGACTTCGAACGCGCGCCCGTGGAAGTGAAGCTCGCGGACTGACGGTTTCGATCCTCGTCCGCGTTGACTGTCGAAGATCATGTGGGATGATTTCGGAGCGCACGTCCATGCCTTCGATCTCATCGCCCAAAGAGCAGGCATGCATGTCCGCGCGGCATCCAGACTTCGACCCGGAAGCCGCCAGTATACGCACGAACATGCATCGGGTAGAATGATTTCCGGAAGCATCGGAGACATGCGCGGGCACTCGAGCGGTCGGAGGGTGCCGAACGACCGCTCGTGGTCGTCGCCAGAGTTGATGTGAACGATGAGGGAGGCCTCGCGGCCTGTGTTGAGATGCCGGTGCCGGAGATCGAGCGGCGGGAGCGAGTGAGCACCGCGCTTGACCAGAGGGGCGTGGTCGAGCCCGCACGGCGGCGCAAGATTATTCATATCGACATGGACGCTTTCTATGCGTCCGTCGAGCAGCGGGACAATCCCGAGCTTCGCGGCAAGCCCGTCGCGGTCGGCGGCTCGCGCGAGCGTGGCGTCGTGGCGGCGGCGAGCTACGAGGCCCGCGGATTCGGCGTCAAGTCCGCCATGCCGTCGGTGACCGCCAAGAGAAGGTGCCAGGAGCTGATCTTCGTGAAGCCGCGGTTCGACGTCTATCGAGCGGTGTCTCATCAAATCCGCGAGATTTTCGCCGGGTACACGCCGCTCGTCGAGCCGCTTTCCCTCGATGAGGCCTATCTCGATGTCACCCGGAACCTCAAGGCCATGTCCTCGGCAACTGAGATCGCCGAGGAGATCCGGGCGAGAATCCGCTCCGAGACCGGGCTGACCGCGTCCGCGGGCGTCTCTTACAACAAGTTCCTCGCCAAGATGGCCTCCGACGAGCGCAAGCCCGACGGGTTATTCGTCATCACGCCGAGGATGGGTCCGGCCTTCGTCGAAGTCCTGCCGATCGGGAGGTTTCACGGGATCGGTCCCGTGACGCGCGCCAAGATGGAGCAACTCGGGATTCGTGACGGCGGCGACCTCAAGGTCCAGACGTTGTGCTTTCTTCAGCAGCACTTCGGAAAGGCGGGCTCGTACTACTACGCGCTCGCGAGGGGAATCGACGAACGCCCGGTGTGCGCCGATCGCATTCGCAAATCCATCGGAGCGGAAACGACATTCAATGCCGACCTCTTCACGCTCGACGAGGCACGCATGGCCCTCAGGCCGCTCGTCGCGAAGGTGTGGGCCTCCTGCGAGGATTCGACCATTCGGGGACGCACGGTGACCCTCAAGGCCAAGTACGCGGACTTTCAGCAGGTCACCCGCGGCCGGACAAGCCCGACCCCGTTCGCCACGGAGGCGGCCATTCAGGCGAGCGTTCTTGAGCTGCTCGAGTCGCTCTTTCCTCTCATGAAGGGCATCCGACTGCTCGGCGTGACGCTGTCGACGCTCGGGGACGAGACGCGTAGTGAGCATCAACTCCGCCTGCCGTTCTGAGAGCCTATTCCAGTAGGCTTTTCGTAGGGTGGGCCGTACCCGATGGGCTTGAGATCGGTGGTCCGTGCCCAGCATACTGGGGTGTGGCAGCAGGGAGTTGCGCTCCCTGCTGCCGGGAAAAGCCGATCAATAGCGATAATGGTCGGACTTGAAGGGGCCTTCCTTGGGGACGTGGATGTAGGCGGCCTGTTCCGGCGTCAGTTCGGTCAACTGGACGTCCAGCTTCTTGAGCTGCAAGCGGGCCACGTGCTCGTCCAGCTTCTTGGGCAGGACGTACACGCCGACAGGGTACTTCTCGTTGTGCTGCCACAACTCGATCTGGGCCAGGACCTGGTTGGCGAAAGAAGAACTCATCACGTACGAGGGGTGGCCCGTGCCGCAGCCCAGGTTAACCAGGCGACCCTTGGCGAGCAGGATGATCCGCTTCCGGTCGGGGAAGATCACGTGATCGACCTGCGGCTTGATCTCCTCCCAGGGGTAGTTTTCCAGCGACGCCACGTCGATCTCGTTATCGAAGTGACCGATGTTGCAGACGATGGCCTGATTCTTCATCTTGGCCATGTGGGCATGCGTGATGACCTTGTAGTTGCCCGTGGCCGTCACGAAGATGTCGGCCTTGTCGCAGGCGTAGTCCATGGTCACGACGCGGTAGCCTTCCATCGCGGCCTGCAACGCGCAGATCGGGTCGATCTCGGTAATCCAGACCTGGGCCGAGAGGGCGCGAAGGGCCTGGGCTGAACCTTTACCCACATCGCCGTAGCCGGCGACGACGGCGATCTTCCCGGCGACCATCACATCGGTGGCGCGCTTGATGCCGTCCACCAGCGACTCGCGACAGCCGTAGAGGTTATCGAATTTGGACTTGGTGACGGAGTCGTTGACGTTGATGGCGGGGAATTTCAGGTCGCCACGCTTGTGCATCTGATAGAGGCGGTGGACGCCGGTGGTGGTCTCCTCGGTGACGCCCTTGACAGCGGCGAGGTTCTTGGAGTACCAGCCGGGTTGGGAGGCGATCCGTTTCTTGATGGCAGCAAAGAGGATGCGCTCCTCCTCACTGGTGGGCTTGTCGAGGACGTGGATGTCCACTTCGGCACGGGCGCCGAGATGGAGGAGCAAGGTTGCATCGCCACCGTCGTCGAGGATCATGTTCGAGTGCCCACCGTCGGCCCACTCGAAGATCTTGTGAGTGTATTCCCAGTACTCGGTGAGGGACTCCCCCTTGTAGGCAAAAACGGGTATGCCGGCGGCGGCGATGGCGGCAGCGGCATGATCCTGGGTTGAGAAGATGTTGCACGAGGCCCAGCGGACCTCGGCACCGAGGGCCTTGAGCGTCTCAATCAGGACGGCTGTCTGGATCGTCATATGGAGCGAACCGGTGATGCGTGCGCCCTTGAGGGGCTGGCGCGAGGCATACTCCTCGCGAATGGCCATGAGGCCGGGCATCTCGGTTTCGGCGATTGCAATCTCGCGGCGGCCCCAGGGGGCAAGCGAGATGTCGGCGACGTGGTAGTCGCTGGAAGTCGCAGGCTTTTGAGCAACGGCGGTCACGTTCAAAGTCTCCTGAAACGATGAACGGGCGCCGTTGCACAGTAATGATCCACCCCAGCGAGCCTGGCAGGAACGCCCATGCGTGCCGTCGCAGCGCCCCTCGATGAGATGGTGTTGGCTGGTTGACTTTAGGCAAGTCTCCGTGGATTTAGGCAAGTCTCCGTGGAAGAACCCTGAGCTCAACCATTTTATTCATAGCAGAACGAGCGGATCGGATTCAAGGTGAAGTCAGATGGAGTTCATCGACACGCCCCGAGCGACGACTAGACTGTCGTTCCGGTCAGACCATGACCACGACGACGCTACCGATCATGGGAGTCAACCGGGCGAACGCGCATCGTGCATCGGTTTGGATCGACCGACCCAGCCGGGAAGCCATTTGCCCGCTGTAAGTTTGTTCCCATCGACTGGTGAACCGTGACGTCCACAGTCCATGCGTCAGGCGCTCTAAATCTGCGCCATCCCGCCGTCGACGAATAGTTCGATACCGTTGATGAAACTGCTGTCGTCCGAGGCGAGGAAGAGGGCGACCTTCGCGATCTCGTCGGGGGTGCCCATGCGACCCAGCGGCACCTGCGCGGCCAGACCGGCCTTGACCTTCTCGACCTCTGCCTGGGTCGACCCGAGGCTGTCGAGGATCGGCGTGTCGATCGGCCCGGGGCTGAGGGTATTGACCCGGATCTTGCTCCCCTTCAGGTCGGATGTCCAGCTCCGGGCGAACGAACGCACGGCGGCCTTGCTGGCGCTGTAGACGCCGAAGGACGGCATCCCCTTGATCGAGGCGATCGAGGCATTCAGGATGATCGAGCCGCCGTCCCGGATCAGGGGCAGCGCCTTCTGGACCGAGAAGACCAGGCCCCGGACATTGACATTGAAGATCTTGTCGAAGTGTTCCTCGGTGATCTCGCCGATTGCCGCGAACTCGCCGACACCGGCGTTGGCAAACAGCACGTCGAGATGCCCCTTCTGTTGCTTCACGGTCGCGTAGAGCCGGTCGAGGTCGGCCAGGTTGGCGACGTCGCCCCGCACGGCGGTGACATTCTTCCCGATGAACTCGACCGCCTTGTCGAGCTCGACCTGCCGGCGGCCGGTGATGAAGACGTAGGCCCCCTCGTCGACGAACCGTCGGGCGGTGGCCAGCCCCATGCCGCTGTTGCCGCCGGTGATGACTGCAACCTTGCCTTCGAGCTTGCCCATCGATCCACCTCCGTTCTGGTGAAAGGTCGGAACGCGGGCTATTCTAGGAGTGGCTTTCGGCCGGGCAAGTACGCACCTTTTCGTAAGTACCCTGCCGTCGAAGGGGCCGGGCGGGAGGATGACGATGCGGAGGCGACGACGACACTACGGCTGCGGCATTGAGGCGGCGCTGGACGTCGTCGGGGGCAAGTGGAAACCGATCGTGCTGTGGCATCTCTCGGACGGCCCCCGACGCTTCGGCGAGCTGCGGCGCCGGGTGACCGGGATCAGCGAGAAGATGTTGATCCAGCAACTGCGCGAGATGGAGGCGGACGGGATCGTGTCGCGGGAGGACTTCCGGGAGATCCCCCCGCGCGTCGAGTATGCCCTGACGGCGTTCGGCGTCTCGCTCGTGGAGGCCCTGCGGCCGCTCTGCGATTGGGGCCGGGAGCACATGGGCCGCATCGAGGGGGCGAAGGGAAAAGCCGGCTGATTCGGCCCGCGCTCCCTGCCTCGACTTGTAGCCGAGCTCCTCCACGCGGTCTATCGCACTGGGAATGCATCGCTGGGGTCGTTGTCCGAGTCGACGAGGGGCCTGGCATCAAGGGGCGCGTCGGTTGCGGAACGGGCCGGCCAGCGCGATGGCCCCCAGCCCCAATCCCAGCAGCACGGCGCCGGAGGGCTCAGGGACGGCTCCCCCCTGCGAGATCACGGTGATGGGCGCGGGGGCCATCAATCCGCCAACGGTCGTAGTCCAGCTCACCGTGCCGTCGACGATCGGGTTGCCGCTCGCGTCGACGTTGGGATTGACCGTGAACGAGACGCCAATTGGTAAGTCGTTGACGTTGGAGTCGTAGATGTTGAGGCTGAAGACCGTGCCGCTGACCGGTCCCGTCGCGCCCGGACCGATCTCGGAGCCCGATAACGTCACGAACACGTCGAAGAACGAATGTGCCGGGAAATCCCCGGGCGCGATCGCGAATTCCTGGTCGAGCTCGGCGTACTGGGTATTGTCGGCGGTGACTCCGCCGCTCATCGTCAGGTCGCCGGTGGTCCCCGTGGAGTAGGAGACCGGGCCCAGGGTGCCGTCGGTGCTGACGCCGAAGACCTGCATCGAGACGCTGGGCGAACCGGGCGGGTAGGCCGGATTGAGGCTGACCTGGATGAGGCCGCCCGGCCCGGATACCAGGCCGCTGGTATCGGCGACGATCTCGTACGTCAGCGACCCGGCACACGCGGGGTCGGACGACCCCGCGGCGGCGATCGAGGCCGCCAGGGCGATCGAGAAGATCCGTCGAAAGCTCATGCGAGAACCTTCCTTCTTATGATTTATTTCTTATTATTGAAGACATCACGATCCCAGTCCGCCGATGAAGTAGGACGTCGCATAGCTGCCCGGCGCGACGTCCGCGTTGAACGCGACGTTCGCGGCGATGGTCGCCCCCGCCGCGAGGCCCGCGGGGGGGAGGGTCACTTCGATATACGGCAGTCCGTCATAGGTGCCGGCGGCGTTCTCCAGGACGGCGCCCGCCGGGAGGGCGAACAGGACGTAGATCGGCCCCGAGAACGCCGAAGTACCGGCGTTCGTGAGCTTGATCGTCCCGCTCCAGGAGCCCGTCCTGGCGTTGCGGGTCAAGCCATACTTGTTGATGGCGATCTTGCCGGTTTCCACGAGGAAGGCACCGATCGGGCCGGTCGGGATCGTCTGGCCGTCGGTATCGCCGACCGGCGGGGCGCCCGGTTCGACGGTGTATGTGCCGTTGTCGGCCGAGGTCCACGAGCCGAACGGAGGCGCGATCATGTAGGTGACCGTGAACGATTGGGCGTCGCCCCAGGGATCGGTCGGGCCGTTCGCCGACGGGCTGCCCACGATCCTCGCCGCGATCGGACTGCCGCCGCCGGGCGGAACGACCGACACGATGGCGGCCGTCAGCGACGAGGGCGCGATGCCCGCGGCGCCGGTATAGGTGATCGTGAACGCGTAGCTCGTCCCGCCGTAATCGGCCACCGAGACGTTAGTCGCGGTCAGGGAGGCGGTCGGGGCCGCCGCCGGACTGCCCGGCTGGTAGGCGCCGATGCTCCAGCCCGCCGTCGGGATGTATCCGCGCTGGTCGGTGAACAGCGTGACATGGTTGATGGTGGGATTCTGCCCCTGATCGATGGCCGCGCTGCCGCTCGTCAGCGCGATGGTCTCGGTCGGGACACCGTTGGTCGGCACGCCGATCGTCGGCCCACCGTTGGGACTGAGGCCGTCGGAATCGAGACCCGCGTCGCCCTCGATATTGCCGCCTCCATCGCTCACCCCGACGGGGCTGCTCTGGAAGAGGCTGTGGTTGGCGGTCGCGACGCCGTTGCCGGAAGCGGCGTTGTCGAAGTCGGCGCCTGCCGAGGAAGGTCCGTCGGCGGCGAAGAGCGAGTTGTACAAGGCGACGGAACCGCCATACTGGTAGACGCCGCTCGAGTTGAATGCGACGGTGGCATTGTCCATGGTGATGGTCCCGCCCGCGATGTACGCGCCGCCGCCGAGGCTACCCGAGCCCGGGGTGCCGCCGGAGCCCCGGGCGCCGGCCGCCCCATCGATGCCGAGGGCGCCGGACATGCCGGCCTGACCGTCAGGGGCCTGGTAGAATCCCCCGTAGCCGCCGTAGCCGCCGCGGCCTCCGAATCCCGGGAGGGCCTGAGACAAGGCCGCGGTACCGGCGGCGCCCGCCGCACCACCGCCGCCGCCTCCGCCGTCGTGGACGCCGTTTTCGGCGATGGTGCTGTTGAAGAGTGTCAGGGTGCCGGAGCCCACATAGAGGCCGCCGCCGAATGCGACGCCACCATTGCCGCCGTTGCCACCGTTGCCGCCGTTGCCACCGTTGCCGCCGGAGCCGCCGTTGCCACCGTTGCCGCCGGAGCCGCCGCTGCCGTTGATGCCACTACGACCGAGGCTGGGGTCGCTCGGGAAGTGTCGGCGGCCGCCGGAGCCGCCGGAGCCGCCGTAGTTGAGGGCCACCGAGGGGCGGGATGCCGATCCACCATATCCCCCATCGGCGGCATCGCCGCCATGACCACCCTCCCCACCGTCGCCGCCGACGCCGCCGTAGACCGCGTTTGAGCCGACGGTCGAGCGGTTCAGGCTGAGCGTGCCACCGTCGATGTAGATCCCGCCGCCGGCACCGGTCCCACCGCCGGCGCCATCGCCGCCGAGGCCGCCATCACCCCCATTGGCGCCGCGACCGCCGTTGCCGTCGTCGCCGCCGCGACCGCCGCCACCGCCATCACCGCCGGTGATTCCGGAGCCGCCATTGCCGCCGCGACCACCGTTGCCCCCGCTGCCGGCGTAGCCGCCTCTGCGCTGGTCGGCCGGGATCAGCATACCCCCGGTCCCGCCATCGCCGCCGAGGCCACCGGCGCCGCCATCGCCGCCCCTCGCGACGTTGACGAGGATGGCGCTCTGGGAGAGGGAGACCGATCCGCCCTGAATCCCGATGCCGCCACCTTGCCCGATGCCCGCGTCGCCGCCGCGATTGCCGTTGCCGCCGTTGCCACCCTGGAGACCCGATCCGCCGGCGCCGCCCTGGCCGCCACTGCCGGCGCGGCCGCCGTGGCCGCCGTCGAAGCCGAAGGCACCGCTGCCGCCAGGGCCGCCGGGTCCGCCCCGACCGCCACTGCCGGCTGGCCCGTCAGGGCCGCCGAGGCCTCCGTTGCCACCATTTCCGCCGGGGCCGCCGGTTGCGTCATTGTCGGAGACATCGACGAGCATCAGGTCGACGTTGCCAGCCGCGACGAACAGGCCGCCGCCGAGGCCATTGCCTCCAATACCGGCGGTCCCGCCATTGCCTCCATTGCCACCGCCGCCGCCATTGCCGCCAGCCCCGCCATTGCCGCCAGCCCCGCCATTGCCGCCGGCGCCGCCGGCGACACCGCCGAATCCGTAAGGGCTAATCGAGCCGCTGTATCCGCGGCCGCCGGCGCCGCCCGTGCCACCGTTACCGCCAGCCCAGCCGAGCCCGCCGACGCCGCCGTCCCCGCCGGCGCCGCCGTCCCCGCCGACGCCGCCCGTCGCGTCGTTGGACAGGACGTCCGAACTCGTCAGATTCAAGGAGCCGCCCGCGACGTAAAGCCCGCCGCCGCTCCCCCATCCGGCGGCGCCGCCGGCACCGGCGGTATGGACCCCGCCGCCATCGCCCCCGGCGCCGCCCTTGCCCCCATCGCCGCCGATGCCTCCGGTGAAGCCGCTGGGGTGAAACTCGGTTCCATTCAAGCCCGAACCCGCGCTCCCCCGGCCGCCGAATCCGCCTTCGCTGCCGAATCCGCCGGCGCCACCATGGCCGCCGAATCCGCCGGCGCCGCCGGCGCCGCCGGACCCGAGCAAAAGGCCCGAGGTGCCGCCGGGCCCGCCGACGCCGCCGT
>JBKQHM010000064.1:0-12855 GCA_052148775.1 Isosphaeraceae bacterium
GCCTGGTTGACCCGCGACGGATCATCCTTACCCCCTTGACCCTTGCCGACGAACTGGATCGGCGGACCGGCCCGATCCTCCGGCCCGGTATCCTTGTTGAACAGCGGCCGGCCGCCGAGCTTCATGATCAAACTATTGGCTACCTCGCCGAGGTGGTAGGGGGTCAGCACCTTCTGGTCGTCGGGGACCATCTGGTTCCGGGAGAACACGTAGGTGAACAGGGGGATGAAATACGCCAGGAGCAGCAGGCCCAGGCCGATCGGGTAGAACGGGATCGCCAGCACCAGGATGAGGCCCAGCACCCCGGAGAAGAACATGACGCTGTTCCACACGCCGAACTTGAGATTGTTCAAATCCTGGGTGTCGTGCTCGACCCAGTCGGTAGTCCAGGCCCACATGAGGTAGATCAGGACGACCGGGACGAACTTGAAGAGGTTCAGGTACAGGCCGGGGCCCCGCAAGGGCCTGATCGCCGCGGACTGGGCCAGCAACGTCGGGAAGAACTCGGCGGCTTCGGACGTAGCGGCGAGGCCGAGGATCACGACCAGGAACGAGAAGAGCACGAGGGACGGGCGAATCATTGCTGACATTTCTCCGGAGCGATGCTTCGGGTCCGAAAAACCAGGTTCCTGCCTGCGAAATCGGCCCGGGTCGTCTGCCGCCACCACCGGCGTCGCACGCATACGGGAGACGGGACCCGCGTCGAGAGATCACGCTCGAGGCCGACTCCGCCGGATGTTGGCGGCTGACTCGCTGCGCTGCTCGATCGCCCCG
Organism: Isosphaeraceae bacterium; assembly: GCA_052148775.1. GTDB lineage: Bacteria > Planctomycetota > Planctomycetia > Isosphaerales > Isosphaeraceae > CAVZRC01. Next base: position 775 of record JBKQHM010000064.1, read on the forward strand.
CGGCCCCATCGGCTAGGCATGGCTCGAAGGGCGACGACCGTTCACATGCTGGCGGCAAGGCAAACGGCCGCGTCCGACGACCCGTTCGCGGGGCGCCCGTCGCGGTCACGAGGGCCAATCGAATACGTCACGGTACGCTGGGTCATGCGATCGTAATCCCTTTCGGCGACAATTGAAAGTGTCGGGCCCGGGAACCCGCCCTCGACCCGAAGATTCGTCGCGACCCCCATCGCCGGGCCCCGAGGCCGGGAACGCGAGGAAGGCCGGAGGCCCGCCGCGTCGATCGGCGTGCCTCCGTGGGATGCTGTTCGGAATGAATTAGAGGATGCCCTGTTCGGGGAGGGTAATGCCCTTGAGCACCATGCGCAAGGTCTCGGGATTGGGTGCGACCTCGAAGGCCGTGGCCCGCTCGATCTTCTCGGCGACCACCAGTTGCCGAAGGCTCTCGGTGAAGTCGACCATCCCCTCTTCCTTGCCCAACCGGATGGCCTGGGCCAGCTTGATATCCTCCTCGTTCAGGATCAACTTCTTCACCGTGGGATTCATCCGCATGACCTCGCACAACGGGACGCGGGTCTGGCCGGTCGATGCCGCCCAGTCCTTCGTCGTCGGCAGAAGTTTCTGGGCGATGATCGCCTTGAGGTTGAAGGCCAGGTTCTGACGCATCGCCGAGTGCATGTCCTGCGGGAAGAGGTCGAGGATCCGGCTGATCGTCGACGGGGCGCTGGAGGCGTGGATCGTCCCGAACACGAGGTGGCCGGTCTCGGCCGCGTGCATGGCGGCGTTGAACGTCTCGCGGTCACGCATCTCGCCGACCAGGATGATGTCGGGGTCTTGCCGCACCGCGTGCTTCAGGGCCGTATCCCAGTTGATGACGTCGATCCCCACCTCGCGCTGATTGATGATGCACTTATCGTCTTTGAAGGTGAACTCGATCGGGTCCTCGATGGTGACGATATGGCATCGCTCGCGCTTGTTCACGTAATTCATCATGGAGGCGATGGTCGTGGACTTGCCGCTACCCGTAACGCCGGCCAGGATGATGATCCCCTGGTCGTGGCTGGCGATCTCGCCGAGGACCGGTGGCAGGCCGAGGCCCTCGAAGTCGGGGATCGACGTGTTGACGCGGCGGGCGACCAGGCTGAGGCGGCCGCGTTGGCGAAACAGGTTGACGCGGAACCGGGTCTCATCGCCGTTGGGCTCGAAGATGATGTGGGCGAAGTCGATGCCGCCGGTCTCCTCGAGGATATCCTTCTGGCGGGGCGAGAGCAGCGGGAACATCAACCGCTCCATCTCCTGCGAGGTCAGCACGGGCAGTTGCATCGTGCGCAAGACGCCCGCCAGTCGCATCGCGGGGGGGAGCCCGACCTTGAGGTGCAGATCCGACCCCTTGTACTTCATGACCATCCGGAAGAGCTTGTTCGCCTCAGGCTCATTGGGCATGGTATCGACGTTGGCTTCGACGGCCGTCGCCATGGGCTGGGACTCCTGCGGGTCTGAACGGTTAGCAAGACTTGGGCACAAACCGGGACGGCGGCACGCGATCCGCCGCCCCGACAAGACTTCGATCACGGAGCCGAACGGATCGCTGATGATTCGGGAACGTGCGAGGGGTCGAGCTCGCCAGGTCGTCCGCCCGGGAGGGGGTGGAGCCGGGGCACATCCGTCGCCTTGTTGAGGTTATGAGTGCGTCCGGCGGCCTGCCTCACCGGGACGCCATGGTCGGCCAGATACGCCTTCGTCTCGACGATCGAGTACTGGCCATAATGGAAGATGCTCGCCGCCAGCGCCGCGGAGGCCCCGGCCTCGGCGAGGACGGCGCGGAGGTGTTCTGGGCTTCCCGCCCCGCCGGAGGCCACGACCGGCACGTCGACCGCCTCGACCACAGCCCGGGTCATTTCCAGGTCGTAGCCGTTCTTGGTCCCGTCCGCATCCATGCTGGTCAAGACGATCTCGCCGGCCCCCAGGTCCTGGACCTGACGGGCCCAGGCGACCGCCTCGAGGCCGGTCGGGAGCCGGCCGCCGTTGATGTGGACCTCCCAGATCTCGCGCCCGTCTCGGAGGACGCGCTTGGGATCGATGTTGACCACGATGCACTGGCTGCCGAACCGACGGGCTGCCCGCTGGACCAGCTCGGGATCGCGCACGGCAGCCGAGTTGATCGAGACCTTGTCTGCTCCCGCGTTCAGGAGGGTGCGGATATCATCGATCGTACGGATGCCGCCACCGACGGTCAGGGGCATGAAGCAGACCTCGGCCGTCCGCCGGACGACGTCCAGCAGGATGCTGCGATCTTCGTGACTGGCGGTGATGTCCAGGAACACCAGCTCGTCGGCCCCCTCGGAATCGTAACGCGCGGCGACCTGGACCGGATCGCCCGCGTCCCGGAGGTTGAGGAAGTTCGTCCCCTTGACGACTCGGCCGTGGTTGACGTCCAGACACGGAATGATCCGCTTCGCGAGCATCTTGCAGACTCTCCCCGTATTCCCGGCCGAGAAGACGATCGGCGGGGGAGACCTTCGATCCCTCCGCCCGTACTTCCGCACCCACGCAGACAATTCTGTATTCTATAAAACCGGTCTGGGCGATCCTAGGAGCCTGTCCGAGAATTAATCGACCGGTCCTTCCGCCCGTTGTCGTCGATCCTCCTTGAGTTTTTCAGGTCGGCGGGCACTGGTGGCGCTAAATCTTCAACAGATTCTGCGTCAGGCACGCCAGCTTCCATTCGCCCCGCACTCTCTTCAGGCCACGCGGCAGGAACTGCCGGAAGCCTCGTCCTTGATTGATCTGACCGAACACCGGCTCCACGATCTGCTTTCGCTTGGCAGAGCGCGCATCCGCCCTTGGTCCGAAGCTCGTGCGCCAGCCGCTCTTTCACCATAGCGTCCGCCGGAGGGGCCGACCGGGAGACCACGGGCTGGTTATTCGGATGGAATTCGTAGAACGGCTGCAAAATCGGGAGGATATTCCCGCCCCGCTCCTCAAGTCGCCGTTGTCGCCGCTCAGCGGGATCGACCGGGACGCCGCCCCTGTCGGCCCGCCGGCTTTGGGTCGCTCGATGCCGGCCGCCTCCATTCTCTCTACCTCGCCGGGACGTTCGTGCAGGGCATCTTCCGGTCGATGCGTCGGAGCAGGCCGGTGAGCACTCGGCCGGGGCCGATCTCGTAGAAGGTGTCGAAGCCGTCGGCGATCATCCGACGCATCGAGTCCTCCCAGCGAACCCCCTGGAGGACCTGGGCCACGAGGGTGCGGCGGATGTCGTCCGGGTCGGAGTGTGCGACGGCGTCGACATTCGAGTAGACGGGAATTCGCGGGGATGTGAGCTGCGTTTGATTGAGGACCTGGGCGAGCTGTTCGTCGGCTGGCTTCATCAGGTCGGAGTGGAACGCGCCGGCGACGGCCAGTGGGATGACCTTCATCGCGCCCAGCTCGGTGGCGACGGCGGCCACCTGTTCCAGGGCGGCGGTCTCGCCGGAGACGACGATATTCCCTGGCCCGAGCAGGTTGGCCTTCCAGAGGCGTCCCGAGGGGGCGACTCGTCGACAGAGATCGTCGACGGCCGCTTCGTCGAGGCCGAGGACGCTGGTCATCCCGCTGGGTGTCGCGACGGCGGCGGCCTGCATGGCCTGCCCCCGTCGGCGAACGACCTGGAGTCCGGCTTCGAGGTCCATCGCCCCGGCAAACACCAGCGCGGTGTACTCGCCCAGGCTGAGCCCGGCCGCTCCCTCGCACGAAGCGACGAGTTCCGGATTGGTTTGTTTGAGGCTCTCGAGGGCCGCCAGGCTGGCCACGAGGATCGCCGGCTGGCTCACGTCGGTCGCCTCGAGGGCCTCGGCCGGACCCTCGATGCAGAGGCGCCTCAGGTCGATCCCCAGCAGTTCCCCGGCCCGGTCGAACATCTCCCGGACGGCGGGCAACTCCTGATCCAGCTCGCGGCACATCCCTACCGACTGCGCTCCCTGGCCGGGGAACAAGAATGCGATCTTTGCCATCGGCTTCTTATCCATCAGTTGTAACGGGGAGAATCCGATCTCTCGAACTCGAAAGTCAGCCCGTGGGCGATAGCGGAGGGTTTGCGGCATCCGCGCCGCCTTGATCCGTCGAAGGCGTCGGTGCGCCGGCCAACTGCTCGACGATCCGGGCGCTGAGCCTTTCGGAGGCCATGTCCCCGGCGACGCGGAGGGCGTTCTTGATCGCCCGGACGCCGGACGCGCCATGGCAGATGATGCAGGCGCCGCGGATGCCCAGCAGCGGGGCGCCGCCGAACTCCTCGTATTCGTACCGGGTCTTGAGTCGCTTGAGGCTGGCGGCGATCTTGGGGCCGGCATCGCCGGGGAGGTCGGGCATGAGCCTGGCCAGCTCTTGCTTGAGCTCCGAGAACAGGAACTCGACGGCACCCTCGCCGGCCTTGAGCAGGACGTTGCCGACGAATCCGTCGCAGATGATGACCCGGACGTGCCCCTCGTAGATGTCGCGGCCCTCGACGTTGCCGACGAACCGCCCCGACCAGGGGCTGGCCTGGTACATCGCCCGGGTCGAGCGGGTCAACTCGGTCCCCTTCTCGTCCTCGGTGCCGACGTTGAGGAGGCCGATCCGCGGGGCCGTGACGCCCAGGATCTCCTCGGCGTAGATCGCCCCCATGACGCCGTACTGATAGAGGTCTTCCGCCTTCGCGTTCATGTTCGCGCCGACATCGATGATGACGATCGGCCCTTGATGCGACGGGAAGATCGCGGCGATGCCGGGACGACGGACGCCGGGGAGGAACATCTTCGCGTTGAACAGCGCCGAGGCCACCATGGCACCCGTGTTGCCGGCCGAGACGACCGCATCGACCTCGCCGGCGGCCATCATCCCCCAGCATCGCGAGATCGAGTTATCCCGCTTCTTCCTCAGCGCCTCGACCGGCTTCTCGTCCATGCCGATGGCCTGGCTGGCGTGGACGATTGGCATGCGGTCTCGCGGGGCCCGCGGCGCCTTGGCTAGCTCGGCCTCGATCCGGTCGCGATCGCCGACCAGGACCACCGTCAGGTCGCTCAGGTCGGCCGCCGCCTCACAGGCTCCCGCCACGATCGGCCCGGGGGCGAAATCCCCTCCCATCGCGTCCAAGGCTACGCGCATCGCACCACTCCCACCATTGACGCTCCGTCGGCACGGAGTATAACACGTGTATGGAAAATGACGTCGGGATGCCGGAAGGTGGGATGTGCTCCCGCTTTCCGCATCCCGAGACCGTCGCCAGCTCGACGGGAATAATCAATCCACTCTAATCGTAGAAGGCGCCGCTCGGCCCTGTCAAGCGGCGTGCGGCAGCCCTGAGAAATTCGCCCTGTGGGCGAGGTCCGGCGAGCGGGCGGGGGGCCGGCAGGCCGACCGAGGGCCGGAAAAGGCAAGGGGGGGACGGGCTCGAAGGCCGCTTCGAGCGAGACTGCGATCGGATCCCTCAGAACTTGGCCGAACCCGGAACACGCCCACCCGCCACCGCCAGGGCCTAACTGGTGTCGAACCGAATCTGAATCCGCCCGGACGCCGCCGGCTCGAACGCCTCGTCGGGCCAATGCCGGTAGCGCAGGCTCTCCAACAATCGCTGCGCCATGTTCTTCAACGAGCCGAACAGCTCCACCGCCGTCCGCTTGCCCTGCTCCTGGGCCAGGTGCCGGAGCAGGCTCCCCTTCTCCACCAGTTGCAAGAGCAAATGGGCGATCTGTAGCAAGAAATAGTACGCCTGCCAGCATGTGTGGCTGTAGGCGTGCTCCAGGTTCAGGCCACTGTTCTTCTGGGTGTTAAATCCCTCGTTCTCCACACGCCAACGTTCCCTCCCTCCGTCGGTCGACACCGCGACCACGGTCTCACGATTGACATCCAAAGATGTCAGCCATGACCACTCACTCTGCTTTCCATCCTTGTCCGTCTCGGTACACGCGATGGCGTTGAGGGTCCACGCGCGACCGTCGCTGTCCGTGTAGTTCAGGCCCTCGACCCAGCGATAGACCTGGCGGGTCTCCCGGGGCGTCTCCCACACCACCTCCTGGTCGGGGCACAATCGCAGCAAGCCCTGGAAGTCCTCCCAGAGGGCCGGCAGCCGCCCGGGCTTAAACGTGTAAATGTGATCGCATTTATAGTCTTTTGCGATCTGGAAACCTTCCCCGCAGGCATACAGGCTGTCGCCGCCCAGGCAGATCCGCACCTGGGGGAACTCCGCCCGCAACCCGGCCACGAGCCGCCGCAGGGCCTTCAACTCGCAGTCCTGCTTCACCCGCTCCGCACCGGCCCCCGCCGCGGCACTCGTCGCGTCGCTGTTGTCGATGAACTCGGTGGCGATCGAGATGACCGTGCCGGCGGGCCCGAGCAACTTGGCCTCGAGCACCTGGTGCATGTAGACCGTCGTCTCGCCGTGCTGTTGCGTCAGGCAATGGTCGCAATGCTTGGAGCGGAACCGGAGATATCCCGAGCCGTCGATCAAGATGACGAACCGCCCCAGTAGCCGCGCTTCGTCCAGGACCTTCATGCGGATTAACCGCTGGACCATCCGCTGCCGCAGCCCGGCGATGGGGGCCTCGCCGATCTTCTCCAGGAAGTACTCCAGGGTCTGGTTCACCGGCCGGGTATCCTGCGCCGTGCCGGCCAGGCGATTGAGGTTGGCCAGCACCTCCGGGCCATCGCTGTTCAACTGATAATCCAGCTGACGGCGGCTGGTCAACTTGCACAGGAACAAGCTCAACCCCCACCACACGAGGAAGCGCTTGTCGTAGACCACCAACGGCGGGAACCGCGGGTCGGGGATCTGGTCGATCCAGGCCTTGAGCTCGGGGAAGAAGTGGCCGACGGTCCGTGCCAGGATCGGACCGATGTTCAGCGTCGCCCCCGTCGTCGGCGGCGGTCCGAGACGTGTCCCTGGATCAGGGCGAGGGTCAACTGGCTGACCTCGTGGGACAGGGCCTTGAGGCGTTGGTATTCTTGTACCCATGATCGGACCTCGTCGAGGAGATCCTGGGGCACATAGACGGTGCGTGTCTTGCCCGCCTCCTTGAAGGTGAGGTGGTGGGCCTGGTGCAGGGGACCGCCGTGGTGGCAGGCGCAGGACGGTTGGCCGCACCGTTTGTTCACGGGGACCAGGCTGGCGGCCAGGATGGGGCCAGCCGGGACCATCTGCTTGAGTCGCCTGTCCAGCATCCGGCGGATCAGAGTGGGGTGGCCCGGGACACGCATGGATGGACCCCTGGGACTTCCGGTAAGTAGACGTTATACCGGCAAAGGCCGGAAAAACCAGAGGTGCGAAGAAAGAAAATCGGTGCCCCGTGAGGCCGAGCAGCTCAACAGATTTTCTACTCTTGACTTACGGTGAAGTCAAGGTGCGACGAATTTCCCCATTTCTCAGGGCTGGGCGTGCGGCTCAATGCCTTATCCGACGCGCGATTCCCTCGGCCCAGGCGCGGTCCTCGCGGTTGCGCACGATGGTGAGCGGCCTGTCGTAGTCGATCAAGCGGCCATAACGCCCCCGTTCATAAGCCGTGGCGAAGACCCCGCCCAGGTCGAGTGCAATGTCGGGATCCGGCGCCAGAAGCGGGATCGGGATTGCCGGTAGGCGATCCCGGACCGTCCAGGCGTAGACGTCGCAATCGGGGCGGCGCCTGGCCCGCGCGACCATGGCGTAATAGTCGCCGGCCGGCAATTCTCGATCCATCGGCAGCCGGCTCCCGGCGAGCAGGAAGTCGAATTCGATCAAGTGGACCTTCCGGCGGATCAGCTTCCCTCTCTTCAGCCGACACTCCGCGAATCCATCGCCTGTCTTATTGGTCGGCGAGAGCACCTCGATCACCGAGACCGGCGACTTCTTCGGGAGGCGGAGGATCTCGATCCAGACGTCGCGGACTTCCGTCGCGACGCTCGGCAGCGGGATCGCCACCGGCTCGCGCGTCAGGGTCTCGCCCGCCGGCTTCGCACGCGCTGCGCGTGGGCCTGGCTTCCGCTCCCCCCCGAGGATCGCCACGTCGGGGATGATGCGACGGGATTCCCGTGGCGCGAGATCCACCAGGCGAACCTGTTCTCCGAGCTGGGCCACGTAGGTTTCCGGCAAGATCTCGTTAAGGGCATCGCAGAGATAGGTGACGAATCGAGGATGAAAGTCACCCCAGTAGCCCTGGGCCTCCAAGTACGGATCGATGCCGGGGAACAAGCTGGGCATAATCAGGTTCCTTTTCGATCGTCGGGCCGGACCCAATTCCAACGACCCATTCTATCGAAGGGTGCTCGCGCGGGGGAGCGGACGCCGGCTTCTCGTCCGGGGCGATCACGCGCACTCGGCCCGGGAACGCTGGCCGCGACGCCGGACCGGTCCCAGCTCGACGCGGCTGAGGGCCTCCGGGTGGAGATGGCTCCTCGCGGCCTTGCGGACCTGGGCTGTCGTCACCGCCGCGATCCGCTCGGGCCAATCCTTCGGCTCGTCGAGGGAGAGTCCCCACCGCTCCAGTTCGAGCAGCCGCTCGGCACGCTGCTCGACGGTCTGGAAGTCGAAGACCCAGGCGCCGGCCAGGTACTGGCGGGCGCGGTCGACCTCGTCGTCCCCGAACGCGCCCGAGCGCATGGCGCGAACCTGCTCGGTGACCGTGGCGACCACCCGCTCAGCCCCATCGGGCATGGTGGCGGCATAGACCCGGAGAAGGCCCGGCAGGATGTCAGCCGAGTCGGTCATGCCGCCGCCGATCGCATAGACCAGTCCCAGCTCGTCTCGAAGGATCCGGCCCAGCCGGTCGCTGAATCCGGGCCCGCTGCCGAGGATGTGGTCGAGGACGACGAGGGCGTCGTAGTCGGGGTGATGTCGGGTCACGCCGAGGTGCCCCAGGAGGATATGGACCTGGTCGCCCGGATACTGGATGCGACGGACGCGCGGACGGCCCCTCCGGGGTACCGGCGGGAACGGCATGAGCATGCGACCGCTCGATGGCCAGTCGCCGAACCGGGCCTTGACCAGCCGGATCAGCCGGCGCGGGTCGAAATCGCCGACGGCGATGAGGATCGTCCGATCGGGTGCATAGTGGCGGCCGTGGTGTTCCAGGACGTCTTGCCGGGTCAGCCGTGCCAGTTCTCGGATCCCGCCGCGAGGATCGCGGCCCATTGGGTGTGCCCCGTAGATCAAGCCTCGGAAACTCAGGTCGGCCCGGAAGGCCGGGTCGTCCAGGTCCCCACGCAGCTCGGCCCCGATACGACGCGATACCCGGTTGACCGCCTCGAGGGGAAATGCCGGGCGCCGGGTCACGTCGGCCAGGAGTTCCATGGCTATCGCGAGGTCCTCCGCCCGGACCCGGATCGAGCCCCCCGTCGAGCTGACCTCGAGCGAGCCGCCGACATCCTCGATCGTCTGCGCCAGCTCCTCGGCGTTGTGGCTTGCGGTCCCCTCCTCCAGCAGCCGTCCGCTGAGCGCGGCCAGCCCGGGCTTGGCCTCGCGGATGCTACCGGCGTCGACATAGAGCTCTAGTGCGATCACGCCCGTACCGGGGCGACGCTCGTAGACCAATCTCAGGCCATTCTCCAGGACGATCCGTCGCGGCCGATAATCCGTAAGACGAGCGATCCCCGTCGGAACCGAGATCGGCAGGGAAGGAGTTGACACCGGCCGATCTGCCGGCCGGGCGGCCATCGGGCCGGGGCCCGGCCGATCCGCCGGGCCCTCCACGGGGATGAGCGGAAGCTCGGAGGTCACGGATTCCGCCGGATCCGCGTCCGTCCGGGGTAAGGACCAGCCGACCGTGAGGCCATCCTCGATGAGATACTTCGCGGCTGCCCGACGTACCTCGTCCGCACCGACGGCCATCGCCGCCTGATGTTCCGCCGGCCATTCTCTCCAGTCGCCCCAGAGCGCGGAATTGCCGAGGCCGGCGGCGAGGCTCGTCAGCTCTTCCTGCTCCCAGCGCCAGGCGGCTTCGAGGCGGTGGCAGGAGCGCGACAGCTCATCGGGCGTCGGTCCTGATTCGGCAAGGCTTAGTAACTCGCGGCGAATGCGCTCTTCGAGACCCGACGGGTTTGCGTCCGGGTCGGCTTCGAGCTGGATGAAGAACTGCCCGGCCCGCTGCGACGCCGAGTGCGACGCCTCGACCCAGGTCGCCACGCCGTCCGCCTCCACCAGCGTCTGCCAGAGGCGCGACCGACGACCGCAGCACAGAAGATCCGCCAGGACGTCCACGGCCGCCGTGTCGACGTGTCCCCGCGGTACGGTACGCCAGCCGAAGACTCCCCGCGCGACGCCGTCGATCTCGACGATGGTGAAATCGCGACGACCCGATTGCCGAGGCTCGACGATCTCCGTGGTCCGACGCGGACCCGAACCCGCGGGGATCCGCTCGAATGACCGGCTGATCTGGTCCAGGGTCCGTTCCGGATGGACGTCGCCGACCACGACCAGGACCGCGCCATCCGGCCGATAGTGCTCCCGGTAGAAGTTCGTGAGATCCTCGACGGCGATCCGTTCGGCGTCATCCGGCCAGCCGAGAATCGGGTTCCGATAGGGATGGCGCAGGTAGGAGACGGCCAGGTGGTTCTGGTCGAGGCGGCCCTGGGGCGAATTGAGCTCCCGGGACCGCTCCTCGCCGATGACCCGGCGCTCGAGCTCGACCTCGCGCGCGTCGAATCGCACGCCACGCATCCGGTCCGCCTCGATCGTCAGGGCGAGCTCCCAGCGATCCGCGGGGAACGCGAACCAGTAATGAGTGCTGTCTTCACCCGTCTCGGCATTACACTGGCCTGCCGATGCCGAGACCAGGCGGTCGATCTGACCTTTCGGGAACCGCTCCGTCCCCTTGAAGAGCATGTGCTCGACGAAGTGGGCCAGTCCCGACAAGCCGGGCGGCTCGTCGAAGGAACCAACAGGATAGTAGAGGTCCGACACGACAACCGGCGATCCGTGGCGCGGCAGGACCAGCGCCTTCAACCCGTTGTCCAGCAATCGCTCTTGGACCGGGAGGTCGCAAGATTCATCGCCCGAGAGGCTCTGGTCGAGACGTCGGGCCATGGCTGCCCCTCGCTGTCTTCAAAGAATCGGCAAGGCGCGACCCCAGCCATTATGCGCGACCCGCTCCGCAAGTGCGGCGGAGCCCTTCAGACATCAATCGACGGCGTAATCCGTGAACCTTCGCTTGAAGGGAGATTGGAAGGCCAGAACGATGTCATTCTTGGGCACCCCGGCCGCAACCAACCGGTTTGCGATCCCCTCCTCGGTCCCGTCGTGCTGAATCCAGATCTTGCCATTTTTGATGTCCACGTGCAGCACGGAGCCGTGAATCCGATGCTGGCCGTTCCATCCGACGCTCATTAATTGATAGTGACCCTGGTCCGGGAGGAAGATCTTCTCGACCTCGATCTCGCCATAAGATGGCCTGTAATCGCTGTACTCCCTCAGGATCTCCTGAACTAGCTCTCCGTCTTGGGCTGCTTTATCCATCGGACTAAAGCCTCCGACTCGGGATCGTAGACGTTGAGATGAACTCCATGGCGTTGAACCGAGGTCTGAGCAAAGAGCAGGGAAAAAAACGAATCGAATGCGTCAATCGGTACCGCGAGGTAGAGGGTTCGATCGGGGTCCTGCTTGTCCAGGACCATGCGGTAGTGCAGGAATTGGCCCACGGCCATATGGAACTCCGTAACCATTGATGGGCTCATGAAGCTCTTAATCTCCACAGCAATGCGTTAGTCTCCTCTCTGGGCACCGATGAGTTTCTCGGCGGCGATGTCGATGTACTGGTCGATACCAACGAACTCGACGGAGTAGGGATCGGCCGTAATCGTCCAGCCGTCCTTGATCAACCCTCGTTTCACGGCATCATGAAACACGTTGTAGGCCGGCATTCTTGCAGGATCTCCTCGTCCGTGTCCCCTCGGTCGACATTATATCACGCCCGGTCCCCACGTCGTTACCCGTTGCGAGACGGGAGTTCAAGGGATCCGGCTTATGACGAAGGACAACGGCCACGCTCGCATCCACTCGCGGCTGCCGCGACGTGTACAGAAATCAATTTTCGATCTTGGACTTGAACGGATTCGGCCCAATCCTAACAATATTCCAGTCCATGGTACTTGCCATCGGGGCGG
>JBKQHM010000065.1:0-9298 GCA_052148775.1 Isosphaeraceae bacterium
TCGAGCTGACCCCGGAAGTCGCCGACGGCAGCCACTCGGCCATCCTCGACCAGGTGACCAACGGGCTCGCCGTCCGGATGGCCGTGCTCTACCTGCTCAGCGGCCGGCTGGAATCCCAGGGGGCCTCCGTCGAATAAGAACCGATCCGAGGAGGGCGGCTGAAACCCACCGAACTCCCGGTTTGGCAAGCACCTGGTGGGTTTCACCCTGCCCCCGGATTGGCATGCAAGGCGGACATCCCGCCTGCATCCATGCTTCCAGTGCCTCGCAGGCGATTCCTCCCCACACGATCCCTGTCATTACTTCCAGAGCACGAAAGGCGCCAGCGATCGGTCGGCAGAAGGCCCGGGTGTGGCCGTCCCGTCGAATCGGAAATTGCGGAATCGGCCCGCCACGATGTCGATTCGGCCGTCTCCGTCGAGATCACCGAGCGCGAACGTGGGATAGTCGCATGTCTCGCGTTCGAGCGCGTGACGGCGAAACTCCCCCGGCCTGGTCTGTTCGAAGAGGATCACGGCATCGGCTCCGACTTCCGTTCGGATCGCGCCATAGAACGGTTCGCCCAGGAAGCTGGTGGCCACAACGTCCAGATCGCCGTCACCATCGATGTCGCCGCCCAGCGCGCGGTGAGCTCCGTAGACGGCCCCGATCGCATGACGTACGAACGGTTGCTCCGGCCCCTCGTTCTCGAGCCAGGAGACCCCATGATAAGGCTTGATCAACGGAGAGTCATACACGTCCCCGTTAGTTAGCAGGGCATCGAGATCGCCATCGCCATCCACATCGGTCATCTGGAGCCCGCTGCAACCGAATGCCGGATGGGGGGCGGAGAAAAGCGTTCGTTTCGAGAACTTTCCACCACCTTCATTCAAGAACGCGACGACGGTCTCGAACTCCTGAGCGATCAGCGCCACGAAATCAGGTCTCCCATCCCGATTGAGGTCGACGACCGGGACGTGGATCGTGCCGTGACGGGAGTCGAGCGTCCTGCGGACGAACGCGACCGACCCATCGGGCGCCCTGCGCTGCTCCAGCAGGAGGATCTCGCCGGCCACGTGCCATCCGAAGACCGCGACGACGAGGTCGAGGTCGCCATCGCCATCGAAATCGGCGACCTGGACGTCGCTCACCCGTCCCAGGCGAGAGAGGAGGATGCGGGTTTCGTACGCGCCGTCTTTCCGACCCTTCACCCAGAGGACACGGCCCAGTCGGTCGTCCGAAGGAATCGGCACCCCGAGATCGGCGACCAGGATGTCGTCGATCCCGTCGTGGTCCAGGTCGGCGACCTCAGCGTGGGCCGGATGAGCCAGGTCGGACGCGAGCACGGTCGCGGGGTCATTCGGGCGACCGGCCTTGCGGATCAGAAGCTCACCGCTGGCCATGTCACACGCGAGGATATCGGGACGATTCGAGTCGGTGAGGTGAACGAGGGCGACATGCGAGATCGCGGTTGCCTCGTCCGGACGCGGTCCGGCGATCTCGATGCGCACAAGCGGCCGCGACGGTCCCGGGCCATCCGGTGTCCGAGGGATGATCGGTAGCCGATCGGGTGCCGCCGCCTGGTAATGAGAAACCACGTCCTCCACGGGCGGGGGATCGAGCTTGCGATCGGAATTCCGGTAAAACGCGAATCCTCGTCGGACTTCAGCATCCCAGTTCTGCCGGGGAAACAGGTCGGCGGTGGGATATCCGTGGCAATCGCCGCAAAACGCGACGATTCGATCCTCGAGCGGCGCCTTGTTCTCGGGTACAGTCTTCGCCACCGGGGTGGGTGCGGGTGGTGGGGGAGCGGGACGATCGCAGCCGGGCAGCGGGACAATCCCGGCCATCATCACGGCGGTCGCCAGGACGAGGTCCGCCCTCACCCATTTTCCAGGGGCCATCGAATTCACGTGCTCCTGATCAACTGTCCGACTCGCGGGATCGAGGAGATTCAGACTCCCATCACATGGCCGAAATCGGTCAGCTCGTCGCGACATCGCGCATCGCCTATCCAATCGAACTGGGTACCAATCTCGAGAAAGCAGCGAGGATTGGCGAGGAGCCTCACAAATGCCATCTCCTCCCACCCTTCGATTTCAGCAATCCGCACCGATCCGGTCAATCGCGGATAGCCCGTCGTCGCTCGACTTGGCCTGGCACAAGTCGAGTCGCATCGAGCGCCGTCGGTCGAATCCTGGGGAAACTTCCGGGTGCCCCCTTGACGAAGTCCGCACTCAGTCTGCATGATATCTCCGAACCCTATTCAGTAGTGACAACATGTCCAAAGCGAACCAATTTCACCCTCCAATCCTCTCCTAATTGGTTCGTTCGGAAGCTGTCCCGCAGGATTCGCTTGCTGATGTTGCTCAGACAGTTGTCATAATCTGGTCGAATGTCCAGAATCGATCCTTGATTCGAGCGGATTCCGGACCGATCCGGGATTCCGCTGATCCTGTGATTCTTGTCGCCTCAAACATTCGGAATATTTCCGACGCCCGTGCCCATTCACACGGTCGCGCAATTACAGAAAAGGGACCACAATTGAGTACTGCGAATTCTCGGTTCGCTTGGGCAAGGCTGCTGGCTGGCGCCATCGTCATCACGAGCTTGGTGGGTTGTGACACGACGCCTCCCCCGCCGACTGAACCGTCGCCACCGATGCCGAAACTGGAGACGACCGGGAAGGGTGGCAAGGCAGCTCCCAAATCGATCAAGAATCGTCCTGGAGCACCCACGGCTGAGCCGAAGACCGCCGAATGAACGGCGACGAGAGGCGAAGACCAGACCCCCTGAGGTCTCATTCCCTCGCTGCGTCGCGGGAAAGGCTCTACCAATCGCATGGCCTCCGGCGAGATTGCAAAACCGGCATGCTCGCGATAGACACCCGTCGCGGCATTCCCATGCTGGTGCTTTGCAACGCGAAAGGGCTTTACTAACTTGCCTCTATCCAGGATTTTACGTCATCATCCCTGAGATCTGAAACCCGGCCTTATCTCTCTCTTCGGCTCGAACGGCCGCCAGACCGTGCATCGTGACCCTCATTTTCCTCCACTTGCTTTTCCGAAAGGTACGCAGATGCAAGAAATCGCCATCCTTAAACGTCGTCGCGGATTCACCCTCATCGAGCTTCTGGTCGTGATCGCGATCATCGCGGTCCTGATCGCCCTCCTGCTGCCCGCTGTCCAGGCCGCACGCGAGGCGGCCAGGCGTGCCCAGTGCACGAACAACCTGAAGCAACTCGCCCTCGCCGCGCACAATTACCAGACCGCCGTCGGCTGCTTCCCGATGGGTTTGCTCGACCAGGTCTCCGCCGCGGCCCCGCAGGACGGCTTGTGGACCGACTTCGGCCCGATGCTGCCCTTGACGCAATACACCGAGCAGCTCCCGCTCTTCAACGCCATGAACTTCATGGTCAACGTGTATGACTGGCAGAACATCACGATCAACGCGGTCGGCATGAGCACCCTCTGGTGCCCGTCTGATCCCGGGGTCGAGCAGCCCCAGATGGAAAGCTATGTCTTTCTCAGCTTCTCCCCGGCCTTGCCGATGCGTTACAGCAGCTATGCCGGCTGTGCCGGCGCCTGGTTAAACACCCAGTTCGGCCCGCTTGCGACCGGCCAGCAGAACGGCGTCTTTTACGCCTACAGCGTGACCTCCCTCGCCTCGATCACCGATGGGACGAGCAATACGCTCATGTTCGCCGAACACACCCGTGCGATCGAGAACTCGGGCGACCAGACCTGCTGGCACTGGTGGACCTCGGGCAATTACGGCGATACGATCTTCACCGCGTTCTTCCCGATCAATCCCAACAAGAAGCTTCCCTACGGCTGCGCCGACCAGACGGGCCCGTCAAACGTCGTTGTTTCGGCCTCGAGCATGCATCCCGGTGGGGCGAATGCCGCCCTGTGCGACGGCTCGGTGCGGTTCGTCAAGGATACGATCAGTTGCTGGCAGAATTCGGCGACGAGCCCGGGGACCCCGCCGGGTCTGACCCTGACCAGCGTGTATGATTCCACGCTCCAGGGCAATGTGAATGTCTGGTCGGTCGCCGTCGGCACGAGGTTCGGCGTCTGGCAGCAACTCGCCACCCGCAACGGCGGCGAGGCCCTCAGCTCCGACTCTTATTGATTCTCGCGCAACCCGAGGATTCGTGGGCGGCGTCCCGGTCGAGAAGCCGGGGCGCCGCCTTCGTTCATGCCTTTCCCTGCCGATCGGACCGACCCATGTCCGCCAAGGCTAACCCCGTCACGACTTCGCAGCCTCGCGGTCGTGCACTGAAGATCCTGGCGATTGGCGTCGCTTTGGTGTGTATGCTGTTGCTGTTCGTCGGCCTCGCCTTCCGATCCCGGGCTGACGTGAACTCGGCGCGTCTGCGTCAGGAGGCCAGGAAGGCCGCCCAGCAGGCGCGATGGAACGAGGCCGAGTCGATCCTGGCCCGACTATCCGATCCCACCCCCGAGGACTGGCTCCTTCGAGCCGTGGTGGCGACCAGCCTCAGCCAGCCCGATGCGGCCTTGCGCTATCTCGCCATGATCCCTGGCGACGGATCGCTCGCAGCCCAGGTCGCGCTCGTCACCAGCAGGGCCGAGCTCGGACGATTTCGTGCCCGGCCCATGGAGGACGCCCTCCGCCTCGCCTTGCGGTTGGACCCCAAGCTCGCCGAGGCCCGGCGATCCCTCGTGTTCCTCTACGGCACCCAGGGTCGCCGCCTCGAACTCCTCGAGCAGTTCGCCGCCCTGGCCGCGCAGGGACCGTTGACCTTCGACCTGGTCGACCATTGGTGTATCGCCCATCAGGAACAGATCAACGAGCCGAACAAGCTCAAGTCCACCCTGGAACGTTTCGTCGAGAACGACCCGGATGACCGCATGTCGCGGCTCGGGCTGGCCAGGGTGCTTCGCCAGCTCGGCCAGTTCGACCAGGCGAAGGAATGTCTCGCTCCCTTGCCGGATTCCGACACGGAAGCGAGGGCCAGCCGCGCCGAGATCGAATTCGATCGGGGTGACATGGAGTCGGTCGCGAGTCTCCTGGCCGACGGTCCGCGGGATCACGCGAAGCTCGCGCGGCTTCGGGGTCACCTGGCCCTGAATCGCCAGGACGGCGCGGAGGCGGTCCGCTGGTTCCGGATCTCCGACGGGGCCGAGCCGAACCACGGCGAGACGAACTACGGACTGGCGCAGGCCCTTCGGATCGTCGGCGATCGGACCGCGGCCGAGCCCTACGCCCGCCGGGCCGAGGCGCAGCGCATGCTCCGCGACCACCTGACGAAACTGGCCTCCAATCGCGAACCGCGTCCGATCGTCTGCTGCCGGCTGGCCCAGGATTGCGAGTCGTCCGGTTACCTGCCGGAGGCCCGAGCCTGGTATCAACTCGCGATCGCATTCGACCCCACGAACCAGCAGGCCCAACGAGCCCTCTCCCGGCTCGCTTCGTCAGGCCAATCGGGCCATCCCGTCGCCGGAACGGTCGGTTCCCAACGAAATTGATCCGAAGGTAAGACTCACGAAGTGTCGCTATCAACTCGCTTCGTTCGAACGATCTCAGTCAGCTTGTAAACGCCGGTCGTCGGATTACGCCCGGATTCTCCGACACTCTGGGCCAGACGGTCCAGTCCGTTTCGCTCGCTCGACGGCTTGCGGGTATCCTTCCGAGTACGTTGTATAAGCAACGCCCTTGTCATATTCGCGGGCATGAGACGCTAGCATGCTCAGGAGAGTGTCCCGAGGCTGTATCCCGGGGCTTTCCCGGAAATGAAGGAGCAGCCACAGCTCGAAGCACGGATTCGAGATCGCCAGTTCGATGCCATTGTCGCGCGCCATCTGCCTGGCATCGGCAATGTGCGGATGATCGTCGACGTCGAAAACACACCAGACCGAGTCATACACGAGATTCTCATCGCCTTGCCGACTGGCTGCGGTTTCCGCCTCCTTCTTGTGCGCCCTGGCGGATTCCACGAGCGTCCTGGGAACCCCGTGTTCAGGCGCAATCTCGATCTTGACCCTTGGGTTCTGGCAGGCATTCACGAAACCACGAAAGTATTCGGGCTCCGTCTTCTTCCCTTCGCAGACGATCAGAATGATCGGCAGCGGCTCGCGAAACGGTGGCCGCCGCCCCGGTCTGCGGTCACGGTCGCGGCGAGGGCTTGGCATCTCGGCTCACTCCTGGGCCGTCGCAGAAGTCTCTCCGGCCAGGTGAAAATCGCCCAGGAATGGGATCGCGCCATAACGGCCTTGGAGATAGCCGCGTTCGAGATTCTCGGCCTTTCGTGGCTTATAGTCGGTCAACGGGTAGAGCACGGTGGCGCCTTCGTTGTCCTTCTCTGTCAGCCAAACCTGATCGCGCCTCAACGCGGGCTCGCCCAGGGTTGTGCCCAACAAATTGGTGTCGTGGGTCGTGAAGATGAGCTGCGCATTGCGAGCATTCGAGACCGGATCATTGAACTGGCGGACGATCTGCTGTGCCAGAGCGGGATGGAGGCTCGCTTCCAGTTCATCAACCAGGAGAATGCCGCGTTCTTCGAAGACCTGCAAGATGCGCGAAGCGAGGCGGAAGAGGGTTTGCGTACCCCGTGACTCGTCTTCCAGGGGTAGCCAGGCGTCATCAACTTCGCTCTGGTGTTTCAGTTGGAATTCTAGAGATCCTAAATGTCCTGGCAGGTCATCCGATTCGCTCTGGCCGAGCCTTAAATCCAAAATTCCAAAGTCCGCGCTCCTTAATAGATCGCGGAAGCGGTCCAGGAATGGTTGCGTCGGCATTCCGTCCGTGAGCGTCGGCCGTTGACGTACTTCGATCGCGCCGCCGTAGAGCGATCGAGCCAGCCACTTTTCCCGCGGCAGTTCGCGCGAGGCGATTGGTCTTCCAGATCCAGACAGCACGTTGACCATCTCGAGCGATCGAAACCAGGAGAAGATCCCCGTGAGTTGTGGATGCTTGAGTTGCGCCGCCGCCGATAAGAAGAGGGCATTGCTCCGGGTGACACCCTCAATAACCTTGTTCTCGCCCTTCAAGTTCTCTCCGAACTTGAAGACATTGCCGTCGCGTTCGAACCAGACTTGTTTCTTATTATTCGGCCACGCATGCAGCCACTCTTCCAGAAAGCATTCATCGGATGCTGAGCAGCCGTATTGATAGCGAACGCCCTGAGAGAGGAACGTGACTTCGAACAATGAGGGCTCGTTTCTCTTGGGCCCCCATGCGAAAGGGTCTCGTGGTACGCCCTCGTCGGGCAACCAGGACCGATGCGACAGAATCACGGCTTCACGCAGGAACGCGAGAGCAGCCAGGACGTTGCTCTTGCCGCTGGCATTCGCTCCATACAAGGCGGCGACGGGCAACAAACTTTCCGCATAGCCCGGAATGCGACGCGGCCGCGAGTCCGTGTCATCGCCGACCCGTCCCGACTCCATGGTCAACACCTGCTCATCGCGCAGGGAACGGTGATTCTCGACTCGAAATTCAATCAGCATGCGGAATCTCCCTCTCACCCCAGCATAGCCCGCTCCGGAGATTTCCGCAAGAAAACTGCGCAAAAGCCGGGCAAAACCGGTTCTCAACCGGGAATCCATAACACGAGATCCAATTTTCGCCGAACTAACTTGCCGAGATACCGCTTGCGGAAAACGAGCCCAGCCCGCATCTTTACCGTCGAGAGTGGCGGCTTCACTCGTCCGCCGATCCCTGTTAAGTTTGATTTCCTACCAATCGCTCGTGCATCCACGATCGAGCTGAGTTGAAGGCTGACCGAGCCTGTCATCACGAATCGCCGAAACGTTTTCCGTCGAAAAACCCGACGGCCGGTGCCGTGGATGAAACCCAACCCTGCGCTTGATCGAGGGCCAAGAGCGGTCGGGGCCACGCTGAGCCCTTTCACAACATGGTGGACGACATCGAGAATTCGTTCTACTACGGTCCGAAGAGCGGTCGAGACAACGCTGAGCCCTTTTCGCTCCCATGGCGCTCGCGAATGATGCATTCTCGTCGCGAGAGATCGACCTTATGCACAAAAGTTCAGACCACGGTGGTCGCGGAATGGAAACGCAGGTATGGCCCTCAAGAAATCCGAACTCTACTCCTCCCTCTGGTCAAGCTGCGACGAGCTGCGCGGCGGCATGGATGCCAGCCAGTACAAGGACTATGTCCTCGTCCTGCTCTTCATCAAGTACGTCAGCGACAAGTACGCCGGCATCCCCTACGCGCCGATCACCATCCCGCCCGGCGCCAGCTTCAAGGACATGGTTGCGCTCAAGGGCTCGTCCGACATCGGCGACCAGATCAACAAGAAGATCATCGCCCCGCTCGCCAAGGAAAACCGGCTGTCCGACATGCCGGACTTCAACGACGCCACCAAGCTCGGCAGCGGCAAGGAAATGGTGGAGCGCCTCACCAACCTCATCGCCATCTTCGAAAACCAGGCCCTCGACTTCTCCAAGAACCGCGCCGAGGGCGACGACATCCTCGGCGACGCCTAGGAATACCTCATGCGCCACTTCGCCACCGAGAGCGGCAAGAGCAAGGGCCAGTTCTACACTCCCGCCGAGGTCTCCCGCGTGATCGCCAAAATCGTCGGCATCCACGATGCCGTGACCTCCACCACCACCACGGTCTACGACCCCACCTGCGGCTCCGGCTCCCTGCTTCTGAAAGTGGCCGACGAGGCCCGCTTCAAGGTGACCCTCTACGGCCAGGAAAAGGACGCCGCCACCGCCGGCCTCGCCCGCATGAACATGATCCTGCACAACAACCCCGGGGCGCTCATCCATCAGGGCAACACGCTCTCCACTCCCTGGTTCAAGGAAGGCGCTTCCCTCAAAACTTTCGATTACGTCGTCGCCAACCCGCCCTTCAGCGACAAGCGCTGGAGCACCGGCATCGACCCCCTCAACGACCCCCACAATCGCTTCCGGCCCTTCGGCATCCCGCCCGCCAGACAGGGCGACTACGCGTACCTTCTCCACATCGTCGGTTCGCTCAAGAGCGCCGGCAAAGGCGCCTGCATTCTCCCGCACGGCGTCCTATTCCGCGGCAACGCCGAAGCCGACATCCGCCGCGCCCTCATCCGCAAGGGATACATCGCCGGCATCATCGGCCTGCCTCCCAACCTGTTTTATGGCACCGGCATTCCCGCCTGTATCGTCGTCATCGATAAGGAAGACGCCCACGCCCGCAAGGGTATCTTCCTGATCGATGCCAGCGCCGGCTTCCTCAAGGACGGCAACAACAACCGCCTCCGCGCCATGGACATCCACAAAATCGTCGATGTCTTCAACCGCCGCCTCGAAATCCCCCGATACTCCCGCATGGCCGGTTTTGAGGA
>JBKQHM010000066.1:0-15580 GCA_052148775.1 Isosphaeraceae bacterium
CGCCGCCGAGGCGCTGCGTTGGAGCCGCCGGGCTCAGCGAGTTTGCTCTCCATTCGAAAGACCGGCAGACCTGGCTTGCGAAGCCCGGCCAGCCCACGGGACGTCGCGACTCACGGCACCTCGTCCGCCAGAGATTCGGACCATTCCACGATCAACTTTTGCTTGCCCGACGAGAGGTCCCGGGTCGGAGGCATGTACCGTGTGCTGTGCCGTTTGCTCGGATCCGTCGCGTGGGTTAGCTTCTTCTGCCTGGCGGCCTGCGTCATCGCCTCTTCGTTATCGAACGGGATGACTCGGGACATCGACGGGAAGATCAGGTCGTAAAATCGAAAGATCTTGCAATAGACGAAATCCCACGTCAGCCGCTCTTCCGGGGGGACCGAGCTGTAATCGTCGACGGGCATGACTCGCACGGCCGCATAGGAAGCGGCCGGGGTCGGGAAGCCTTCCGCAGGCGGCTGGCCATCGAGGGTGAATGCCAGGACGAGCGCCCCGGGTTGGATCGCCGTGATGCGGATCGGCAAGGGCTCCCGGCGTCTCGCCGGGAAGACGACCGACCATGGGCACTCGACGCGATGTTCGAGCGGCGATCCCGGTACGACCGGCCGGAGCATCGAGATGGCACGTTGAAGCCATCCGCCGGGATAGGTCACGTACTGGTACTCCCAGAGCGAGATCGTCACGTCGGCCACGGGTGCGCGGCCCAGCATCCGGACCAGGATTTCGATGTTGTGCGATTCGCCCACGTCGAGGTAGACCCCCCGATCGTCGGTCTCGACGGTGATGGTCGAGTCGGCCTCGGTGAGGATCGGGCCCTGGGGGTAGCGGTCGGCCAGGAGCACCAGCGTGCCGTCGTCCAACTGGTCGCGCGTCACAGCCTCGGGATCGTAGTGGACGTCGACGATCCCGCCGGTCTTCTCATAGCTCTCATTGCCATAGGCCAGGGGCTCGCCGATGGCGATCGGCGGGCCGCCGTCGGGAGGGAGTAGACCGAGCCGTACGGGTCCGATGTAGGCCTTGAGTGTCGGCGGCCTGTCGTAATTCGCCTCGGGGAAGGTGGTGATCAGGTCGAGCGACACGACCGGCCGATCGGCCTGTACCCGCGCCACGGCCGGCCCGATCGGGTACGACGGCAACGGGCTCTCGCCCGGCGGCGGTGCCAGGAGGAGTCGACCGGAGGGGACTGTTTTCAGATCGCCGGGCTCCCATACGCCGATGGTCCCAACGGTGAAGGCCTCGACCGGATTGGCGCGGTCGAATCCGTGCCGGAAGAGCACGATGAGGTCCGTGTCGGAGATGCCGGGTTTGGCCAGATACAGGCAGAACTGGACCACGATGCCAAGTCCCGCGCCTGCGGCGATCGCGAGCTCGTCGAGGACTTTCGATTTCGAGGCTCCGGTGAACTTCAGCGCCTTGCCGCGGATGGCGAACTGCCAGGTGGCACCGGCGCCGACGTAATTCTGCTCGCCTTCATAGGTACTCGCATTCCGGAAGAGGACCCAACGGCCGAAGGCTCGGGTGTCTTGAGACGCCTCCAGTCCCAGCCCGGCGTCGCCCATTGACAGGCCGCCGACGAACAGTTGGCACGTCGCACTGCCGGAAGGGTCGATGTCGCAGATCACCGGGGAGGAGCCCTCACTGCCTGTGATCCGGACTCCTCGGCCGAGGATCGGATCGTCGGCGGCCAGCACGCCGTCGTGGCCCACCGCGGCGGTGACCGTCACGTCCCGGAACTCCGTACTGCCGTCGCCGTAGTAATTCCAGCCCGATCGCAGATACCAGTGAACATGATTATTGATGATGCTGACGGCCGGGATGCCGCCGGTCATCCATTCGTGAGCCTCGGCGTTGGTCATGTTGGCAAGGGAGGGCAAAAGGGCGACGTTGACGTTGTCCAGGTTCGCCCGGACATCATTGTTGTTACCCGTCGGAGCGTTGATGATACACTTTCCCTTGAAGTGGATGCGCGGATAGGCGAGTACGCTCATGGATCGAGGGCCCTGTGATGGTGAAGGCGGCCGGGGTCGGAGACCATGGGCCGGGTTTATGGGTCGATCGGCTGTGATGGATTCGAGGCGCCTGGGGCCTCTGCTTCGAGTCGATCCGATAGACGATACGCCGCATCATGCTGGGATAAGAGAGCGTCGGGATGTCCCGCGAATCCTGTCTGGCCTCCCACTCCATCTCATCGGACGGGCCCGGGACGGCCGCCGGCATCTGTCATCGCATTCAAACGGTCCGCGAAGGTCGGGTCGAGGACCGGCGCCCTCGATGGCGGGACGTACAGCGTCGTCATCGCCGTAAGTGAGCTATGCGGGAGTGCCGCGATGGGGGAGGCACGGACCAGGGGCTCGGAACCCGGGTAGACCGCCGCCTGGTACAGGTAGCAGATGTGGTCGGGAGGATAAAAACGGCACAGCCGCCCGACCAGCAAGGGGAGGGCGGAGTTGTCGTAACCGCCCTGGCGAAACAACGGGTCGCCGACGAGCCCGACCTGCCACAGCACGAGTGCCGAGGTCGGGTCGATCGTCCGGCTGTGCAGCAGGAAGTCCGTGGCCTCGTAGGTCTGGCATCCATGGGTCGCCGGGTCCACTCCCAGGTCGGCGAACAGGCAATCCTCGGCCGAGATGCCCGGTAGCATCCGCGCTTCGTACCCCTCGATACGGACTCGACGGATCGCTTCGTGACAGGGATAGGCCAGTACGCCGGGATGCCCGTAGGACGCGAGGCAGGTCAACATCCCCGAGCGGACGCAGGTCAGGACCCGTTCGACCATCTCAAGGTACGTCGTCATCCGCGGCTTCCCCTCGCCGTAGAACGCGGCCAGCGATTCGGCGTTCCGGGGATTGAGATGTTCGATGGTC
The DNA here is from genome assembly GCA_052148775.1 of Isosphaeraceae bacterium. Classification (GTDB taxonomy): domain Bacteria; phylum Planctomycetota; class Planctomycetia; order Isosphaerales; family Isosphaeraceae; genus CAVZRC01. The sequence goes on from JBKQHM010000066.1 coordinate 2,865, forward strand.
TCGATCGACACCGGATCCGCGACGATGTAGAGGAGTCGATCGGCCTTCTTCATCCAGGCGATGGCCTCCATCGTGAGCTGGCCGACGATTCGAATCCCCGTCCCGACGACGATCAGGGAACCCTTCCTGGATCCGCTGGTTTCCGGCATGATTCCGTCTTTCACTTGGAATTGGGGCTCGATCGAAACGCGGCGCGAGGAGCTGTTCCGAGGCTAAGGATCAACGCAAGGGCCGCCTCACGACCCAGGTCGCATCCGGCCTGGGTATGGGCTGTGAATGGGGGACACCCCCGGGCGCGTGTTGATGGAGGGCATAATAGGTCGCGGGGTATGCGTGAGGATTGGCCGGATACGTCGTGGGAATCTGGGGCATGGCCAGATAGGTTGCGAAGTTCGGGGGTATCTGCGGGAAATACGTCGCGGGGTACCCTGTGCCTGGCTGGGCCGCGGGGATCGCGGGGAAGGGTCCCTGCGAAGGGGGCGAGCCCGGGGGAAAGATCATGACCACGACGGCCGGTGATGCCGTCGCAGGCGCGTATCCGGGCGGGCACATGGGGTAGGAGCCCGTCCAGTAGGTCACCGGTGGCGGAATGAAGCCCGGTGGGGGACAGTCCGGAGTCCAGGTGTTCGACCGGGTCGGATCGGGGTCGGCGAGCCGGGCCTCGAGGACGGAAGCGTTTCGACTCTGTATGGCTGCGATGTCCCCCGGGGAGAGTCCGGCTTCATGCATGACCTCGTCGGGGTTCCGGAGGAACTCACCGAGCTTCTCCGGATCGGTCGCGATCCCGGCGAGGAACTTCAGCAAGGGCTTGGACATGGGTATCTCCGTTCGATCGGTGGTCGGTCCTCGTGTCGCTTTCGTCGTCACACGTCGCGAGTTTACTCACAACATGAGGGATGCGGCTCGTCATTGCAAGTGATCTCTCCCCCATTCGTATAACCGTATAACCCGTGTGAACTTGCTAATCCGTGGCGCTTCGTTGCTTTCGCGGATCTTGTCGTTCCTGGAAGCCCCCTCGGATGCGAGTCATGTCGCCTGAAGACCACTTTCATCGGCTTCGATCGTTCGCTCTTGACCGGGAACCGGCCGCGTCGCTCCGCGAGTTCGGGCAAGGCTACCTGCGATGTCCGCGCGCCGATGATGCCTCCCGATTGTCACGATGAGGGCCAAACACTAGGATCAGGATTCGTACGGATCGACCGAAATGCCGGCCGGAGGGGCCCCGGATGGACTTCACGATCTCCGAAGAGATGAAATCGATCCTGGCGACGATACGGGACCTGCTGGAGCGGGAGGTCTTTCCGCTCGAATCGGGGCTGGGATCGAGGCCGTTCGCGGAGCTCGTCCCGGCCCTGGCGGCGGTCCGAGAGCGGGTCAAGGCAAAGGGCCTCTGGGCCCCACAGCTCCCGAAATCCTGCGGAGGGATGGGGCTCGGCTTGCGGGAATTCGCGCTGGTCGGCGAAGAGCTGGGGCGGAGCCCGCTGGGCCACTATGTCTTCAACTGCCAGGCACCCGACGCAGGCAACATGGAACTCCTCCGGGAATTCGCCACGGCGGAGCAGAAAGAACGCTGGCTGATGCCGCTCGCGCGCGGCGAGATCCGGAGCTGCTTCGCCATGACCGAGCCGGATTTCCCGGGCTCGAATCCGATCTGGATGGGGACGCGCGCGGTCCGAGACGGCGACTGCTACGTCATCGACGGCCGTAAGTGGTTCGCGTCCGCCGCAGACGGTGCCCGCTTCGCCGTCGTCATGGCCGTGACCGATCCGGAGGCCGATCCGCACCGACGTGCCAGCCTGTTCATCGTCCCGGCGGATACCCCGGGCTTCCGTCGCGTCCGCAACATCTCGTGCATGGGGCACGCCGGCGACGACTGGGCCAGTCACGCCGAGCTGGCTTTCGAGGGTTGCCGGGTCCCGCCGGAGAACCGGCTCGGCGAAGAGGGCGCCGGGTTCGCGATGGCCCAGGCGCGGCTCGGTCCGGGGCGGATCCACCACGCGATGCGATGGATCGGGGTCTGCCGACGCGCGTTCGATCTGATGTGTCGACGGGCCGCCCTGCGCGAGCTCGCCCCCGGCGACCCGCTCGGCAGCCGCCAGGCCGTTCAGGGCTGGATCGCCGAGAGCCTCGCCGACATCGAGGCGGCCCGGCTGCTGGTCCTCAACGCGGCCTGGACGATCGACGTCCATGGCATGGAGGCGGCGCGCGAGGCCGTCTCGCTCGTCAAGTTCCACGTGGCAGGGGTCATGCAGGAAGTCGTCGACCGCGCGATCCAGGTCCACGGCGCGATGGGGATCAGCGATGATACGATGCTCTCCTGGTTCTATCGCCAGGAGCGAGCGGCCCGGATCTATGACGGGCCCGACGAGGTCCACAAGGCCGTCGTGGCCAAACGCATCCTCAAGCGCCAGGGACGCCCGCACCAAGATTGACGGAGGTCGACCATGAGCTTCGCGATCGATGAGGCCGGCCCGGTCCGGGACGGCGAGCAACTCGACGAGGCGCGACTGGGCGAGTATCTGGCGGCTCACCTGCCGGGCTCTGGCGGGCCGCTCCTCGTCGAGCAGTTCCGCCACGGTCATTCCAACCTGACCTATCTGATCCATATGGGAGATCGGGAGCTGGTCCTGCGACGTCCGCCGTTCGGCAATCGGGTCAAGACGGCGCACGACATGGGCCGCGAGTACCGGATCCTGTCCCGCCTTTGCCGGGTCTACGAGCCCGCTCCATGCCCGGTGCTGTACTGCGACGCCGAGGACGTCATCGGCGCACCATTCTACGTGATGGAGCGGAGGCGGGGCATCATCATCCGCCGGCCGCCCGCGTCCGATGGGACGCTGTCTCCCGAGACGGTGCGGCGGCTTGGGGAGTCGCTGGTGGACAACCTGGCCCGGCTGCATTCGCTCGATTACGAGTCGGCCGGACTGGGAGACATCGGCAAGCCTGAGGGCTACGTCGACCGCCAGGTGACGGGATGGATCCGTCGCTATCGGGACGCCCAGACCGACGACCTTTCGGGCCTGGAGCGGGCCTCGGCATGGCTGGACGCGAACCGGCCGGGCGAGTCTGGGGCCGCGCTCGTCCATAACGATTACAAGTTCGACAACCTCGTGCTCGATCCCGATGACCTGACCCGGATCGTCGCCGTGCTCGACTGGGAGATGGCGACGGTCGGCGACCCGTTGCTGGACCTGGGCACGACCCTCGGCTACTGGATCGAGCCGGACGACCCCGAGCCGCTCCGCCGCTTCCTCGTCGGGCCGACGACGCTCCCCGGCAGCCTCACCCGCCGCGAGGTCGCCGAACGCTACGGCAGGACGACTGGCCGCGACGTCTCGAACATGCTCTATTACTACGTCTTCGGCCTGTTCAAGATCGCCGCGATCGCCCAGCAGATTTATGTCCGATACGTCCGAGGCACCACGAAGGATGAGCGGTTCGCCGTGCTCGGAGCCGTGGTGGCCGCGATGGGCGATCGGGCCGTCGAGGCCGTCGAGTCGGGGGCGTATTGATCGCCGCGTAAGGCCGACCCGTTGCGCAGGGAGACGACGCGAATCCCAGCACCCTGGAGCGGAGACCCGATGGAGACCAACTCGCTGGACACGCACCAGAAATCGATCCAGATCAATCTGGATAACACGAAGTATGGGACTTTCGCCGAGATCGGCGCGGGGCAGGAGGTGGCACGATGGTTCTTCCGGGTCGGCGGCGCGGCCGGCACCATCGCGAAGAGCATCTCGGCGTATGACATGACGGTCTCGGATGCCATCTACGGCGCCTCGGGCCGCTATGTCAGTCGGCAGCGGCTGGAGACGATGCTCGACTACGAATACAGCCTCATGACCGAGCGGCTTTCGACGAAGCGCGGGGAGAACACGCGGTTCTTCGTCTTCGCCGACACCGTCGCCGCCAAGAGCTATACCCGAAAGGCGAACTGGCACGGCTGGATGGGCATCCGATTCCAGGTCCGGCCCGGTTCGGAGCCCTCCCAGGTCATTCTGCACGTCAGCCTGCTGGACCGCGAGACGACCTTGCAACAGGAGGCCGTGGGCATCCTCGGGGTCAACCTGATCCACGCCGCGCTCTACGAGGCCGCCCCGAGGGCCCTCCTGGATCACCTCCTCGACAGCCTCTCGAGCGAGCGGATCGAGGTCGACCTGATCGAGTTCTCCGGCGCGGCCTTCGCGCGGGTCGACAACCGGCTGATGAGCCTGGGTCTGGTCCACTCCGGGCTGACCAACGCGGCCATGTTCACGGCCGACGGCAAGGTCGTCGAACCGGCCGAGGCGTTATACAAGCGGCCGATCCTCGTCCTCCGCGGTCGGTTCCGCCCGGTGACCAACCAGACCGTGGACATGCTCCACTGCGCCCTGGCCCAGTTCCAGGCGGAGCCGGCCAACCAGGGCGAAAACATCCTGGTCCTTGCCGAGATGACGCTCCGCCACCTCCAGCAAGGGGACGTCATCGACGACCGGGACTATCTCGATCGGGTCGACATCATCCGGGCGATCGGCCAGACCGTGATGATCTCCAAGTTCGGCGAGTTCTACCGGCTGGCCAACTACCTCCAGAGCCACACCACCAAGCTCATCGGGCTGGCGATGGGCGTGGCCACGCTCCGCGAGCTCTTCGAGGAGAAGTATTACACCGACCTCGCCGGGGGGATCCTCGAATCGTTCGGCCGGATGTTCAAGAACGATCTCAAGCTCTACGTGCATCCGATGCTCGACCCCGTCGCGGGGGTTGCGGGGACCGCCGCCGATTTCCGCGTGACCCCGAAGCTCCAGCATCTCTACAACTTCCTGGTCGAGAGCGGGCACATCCAGCCGATCCGCGACTACAAATCGGAATATCTGAGCATCTTCTCCCATGACGTCTATCGGAAATTGAAGGACGGGGACCCGACGTGGGTCGACGACGTGCCGCCCAACGTGGCGCTCCTGATCTGCCAGCGCCACCTCCTCGGGTACGATCCCGAGAAGGCCGACGCGCAGTGCGAGCCATTCCATCCGGCCTGATGGATCGTGGTACAGACGCTTGAACGGAAGTTTCGCCGTGTGGGCGGAGCCCACCGTGAATGCGAATGTTAGGCTTTCACCCACACCACTCGAGGAGCTTGACCGGTGACGATGTTGCTGCGAAGGATTCGGATGACGGCCGCCTGGTCGGTTGCGGCGTTCTGGTTCTGTCTTCATGGTGTTTCGGCGGCGCCGGTCGAGGTGCCGGGGTTCGAGACGACCGAAGCGATGGTGTCGATGCGCGATGGGGTCAAGCTCCACACGCTGGTCTTCTCGCCCAAGGGCGCGCGGGGGAACCTGCCCATCCTGTTCCTCCGGACCCCGTACGGCATCGACAACCGGACGGGGATGTTCCAGACGAGCCTCAAGGAACTGGCCGACGACGGGTATCTGTTCGCCTTCCAGGACATCCGGGGCAAGTTCCGCTCGGAGGGGGAGTTCGCCATGATCCGGGCTCCCCGAGACCCGGCCGATCCCAAGGCGATCGATGAGGGGACCGACGCCTACGACACGATCGACTGGCTGATCAAGAATGTCCGCGGGCATAACGGGCGAGTGGGCATGCTCGGCGTCTCCTACGACGGATGGACGACGGTCATGGCCTTGCTCGAGCCGCATCCGGCGCTCAAGGCCGCGTCGCCCCAGGCGTCGCCGGCGGACATGTTCCTCGGCGACGACTTCCACCACAACGGCGCGTTCCGGCTCAGCTATGGCTTCGAGTACGTCGCGCGGATGGAGAGCGTCCGGGGGATGAAGTTCTTCCAGTTCGACCGGCGCGATACCTATGAGTGGTTCCTGGCACTCGGTCCGCTCTCGTCGGCGAACGAGCGCTTTTTCCACGAGAAGCTCCCGACCTGGAATGACTTCGTCAATCACCCGAATTACGACGCATTCTGGCGGAAACAGGCCGTCGCGCGATTCCTGACCCGGCCGAAGGTGCCCACGCTCAACGTCGCGGGATGGTGGGACCAGGAAGATTTCTACGGCCCGCTCAAGATCTACGAGACGTGGGAGAAGCAGGATATCGACCGCAAGAGTACGCTGGTCGTCGGACCGTGGAATCATGGAGGCTGGAGCAACGGGTCCGGCGACCGCCTCGGACCGATCAAGTTCGCTGCGCCCACGGCCTGGCAATACCGCGAGAAGATTCAGGTACCATTCTTCGCACATTACCTCAAGGATCGACCAATCGCACTCGATCTGGAGCTAACGGGTGGGCCGTCGAAGGTCAAGGCCGGCAACGGCGATCTTCCCGAAGTGTTGAGCTTCCGGACCGGGGCCAACGCGTGGGAGTCATACGACCAGTGGCCGCCGCGCGGGGCGTCGACCCGCAAGTTGTTCCTGCACGAAGGAGGACGGCTCGCCTTCGAGCCCCCGGCCGTCGCCGAGGGCGAAAAGCCGGGATTCGACGAATATTTCTCCGACCCGGCCAAGCCCGTGCCCTACTACGCACGGCCGATCTCGCCGCTCTATGCGAATCGACAGTGGACCGAATGGCTGGTCCAGGATCAACGGTTCGTCCATCTCCGCCCCGACGTGCTCAGCTACGAGACCGAGCCACTGGCCCAGGACATCGACGTCGTCGGACCCGTCGTCGCGCAGCTCTTCGCCTCGACCAGCGGGACTGATAGCGACTGGGTGGTCAAGCTGATCGACGTCTATCCCGAGGAGCCGGAGGAGCCGCTCGCCGGATACCAGCTCATGATCGCCAACGAAGTCTACCGCGTCCGGTTCCGCAAGAGCTTCGAACGCCCCGAGCCGGTCGTCTCCGGCCAGTTGGAACACTATCCGATCGACCTCCACTGGACCGATCACCGATTCAAGAAGGGACACAAGATCATGGTGCAGATCCAGAGCACATGGTTTCCCCTGATCGACCGCAATCCTCAGAAGTTCGTACTCAACATCTTCGAGGCCAAGGCGTCGGACTACATCAAGGCAACGCAGCGCATTTACCGAGGTCCGGGCCGCTCAACGCATATCTCGCTATCAGTGAGCAGTCATTAGTCACGGGATTCTCTGGTTCCAGGGGGGGGCAGCCTCCTCGAGGCGGGTCCGGAATTCATCTTCCGACTGACCTGTGGACAAGGCTGCATCTTTCACCGATAACAGTCATCCGACACGCGTTGAACGCTGATCTGATGCCGACGAACGCCCTGTGAGGAGCCGCCGATGCCGACGCCCGACTTCCAGCATATCCGCCTGAGCATGGTGGGAGATGTGACCCTCGTCGAGATCCTCACCAAGGACCTTCAGGGACCTGCGAAAGCGCAGGAACTCGGTACGGAACTGGCCCGGGTGACCGCCCAGGAATGGGCGAAGCGGCTCCTGGTGGATTTCCGTCGGAACGACTACCTGAGCAGCTCGGTGTTCGCCGTCCTGTTCAAGCTCGTGACTCAAGCGCAGGCCGAGGGACGACAGGTGAAGTTGTGCAATATGGCCCCAGAAATGTTGATCGGTGCCGATATCGTCGGGCTGCCGAAGCTCGTGAAGATTCACGAGAATCAGGGTTCAGCCCTGCGTGCCTTCGAGCATGCCTGAGCGGCCGACTGGTCTTGGGAATCGCGGATCCCGGGCTGGAATCGGGATTCCGATTGAGGAAGCGTTCGCCTCATGGGAATCGGCCGGCGTGACGCCGGACGCGTTCTCCGTGCTCGGCCAACAAGACATACTCGGTTTCGGGAATCAGTCCGGGCGAGCGCAAGACCTTGAGGTCCTCGTCCAGTTCGGACCGGGTGGAGGGAGCGGCCAGCGCGACCGTGACCGAAGGGGACTGGAGCACGAATCGGTACCAGTCGGGGGCCCTCGGGACCTCGAAGCCGGGCGGATCCGCGGGCGTCGCATGGAGCAGGGCACCCCATCGCAACGCCGTGTAGGCGATCACCGGCATGCCGATGGCGTCGGTATGAGGGAAGATCTCTCGCTCGGCACCGCGGTGGGCCGCGTTGTAGCGGATCATCAGGACGTCGAGGAGTCCGCTCCGCGCCATCTGGGCTGCGAGGGGCCTTTGATGGCTGGTGACTCCCAGCGAACGGATAACCCCGTCGCGCTTCGCGGCCTGGCAATACCCCAGGGCTCCGCCAGGTCCAATCAGGTCCTGCCACTCGTCCGGTCGCTCGACGTAATAGAAAGTCAGTACGTCGATGTAATCGGTGCGGAGCGTCGCCAGGATCGACCGGAGCTCGGCCGCGGCTTCGCCAGCGGTCCGGGCACCGAACTGGACGCAGACGACGAGCGACTCCCGCAGTGCGCCCAGGCCTGCGATGGCGTGGCTGACGCCGTCTGCCCCGCCGGGGGTGTCGGCCTCGCCCGGCCAGTTCAAGAAGTTCACCCCGCAGTCGATCGCGTAAAGCACGTCATCCGGTGAGAGACCGGACCGGTCCCCTCGCGAGGCCAACCCAAGCCGGCAGAACGGTTTGCCGAAGCGGTCTGCCGGGCCGGTCAGATAGGGACTTGTCCCGGGGACGACTCCGATCCCATTTCCCGGTTTGCTGTTGTCCGTGGTGGTCATCTCCGCTCCTTTCCATCGGCCGGTCCGATCCGAGCCTCTCACCTTGTCCCCGGAGAGGTTTTTAACAATAATTAAACTTAGTTGGTGTGGTAGAGGATGCTTGCACCTGCGGAGCAGGGAACGGGTCCCGCGCCGGGGCGAGTCCGATGGAGACGGTTATGCATGCCTTCCGCCTGTTCGTCGTCGCGTCCGCCGTTGCCGGCAGTCTGGGAATGGCTGTGAAGGCACTCGCCGACACGAACGGGCCGCCGGTGTTCGAACGGGACGTCCGACCTATTTTGAAGGCATATTGTCTCGACTGCCACGGGGGAGGCGCGGAGCTCAAGGGGAAGCTCGACCTGAGATTGTCCCGGACTGCCCGGCGTGGGGGTAAGAGCGGGCCGGCGATCGTTGCCGGCCAGCCGGATGAGAGCCTACTGGTGACGCGGATCCAGGACGGCGAGATGCCGCCGGGCGAGAAGAAGGTGCCGCCCGCGCAGGTCGCCATCATCGAGCGATGGATCAAGTCGGGTGCGCGGACCCTCCGCGACGAGCCCGAGAGCCTGCCGCCGGGTATCGACATCACGCCCGAGGAACGCGCTTACTGGGCGTTCCAGCCGATCCGGCGACCCGATCCGCCGCAGATCAAGCCAGCGGACCGAGCGAGGATCCGGACGCCGATCGATGCCTTCCTGCTGGCGAAGCTCCGCATGGAGGGGGCATCGTTCGCCGCCGAGGCGGACAAGCTCACGCTGCTGCGCCGGGCTTCGTTCGACCTCATCGGGCTGCCGCCGTCCCGCGAACAGGTCGACGCCTTCCTGGCGGATGTCGCGCCCGATGCCTACGAGCGGATGATCGACCGCCTCCTGGACTCTGCCCATTATGGTGAGCGATGGGCACGTCACTGGCTCGACGTCGCCGGCTATGCCGACTCCGACGGCAACGCCAACGACGACACGCCGCGTCCTTATGCCTACAAGTACCGCGACTACGTCATCCGCGCGCTGAATGCCGACAAGCCCCTCGATCGGTTCATCATCGAACAACTGGCCGGCGATGAGCTTGTTCCCCGTCCATGGAGTAACCTCAAGCCCGAGCAGGCCGAGACGCTGGCCGCGACAGGCTTCCTCCGCACGGCCGTGGACGGCACCTCGACCGGTGCGCCCGACGAGGCGCTCGCCGCCAACCAGGTCGTCGCCGATACGCTCAAGATCGTCGGCTCGACGTTCCTGGGCCTGACCGTCGGCTGTGCCCAGTGCCACGACCATCGATACGACCCGATCCCCCAGTCCGACTATTACCGCCTCCGCGCCGTCTTCGAGCCGGCGCTCAATCCTCAGCAGTGGCGGCGGCCCGGAAGCCGTTTGGTCTCGCTCTACACCGACGCCGATCGCACCCGGGCCGCGGCCATCGAGTCCGAGGCTCAGAAGCTGGCCAGGGCACTCGAGGCCAAGACCCAGAAATATGTCGCCGAGGCGCTGGAGAAGGAACTGGCGAAGCATCCTGAGGCGATGCGCGGCAAGCTCCGCGACGCGCGCAACACGCCGGAGGGCCAGCGAACGGACGAGCAGAAGCGGCTCCTGGCGTCCAATCCGAGCGTGAATATCAATGCGGGCGTCCTCTACCAATACAATCAGGCCGCGGCCGACGAGTTGAAGAAGGATCAGGCCCAGGTCGACGCGGTGCGTGCCAGGAAGCCGGTCGAGGACTTCGTGAGCGTGCTCGACGAGGTGCCGGGCGTTCACCCGCAGACGCGCATCTTTCATCGCGGCGACCATCGACAACCGACGCTGCCCGTCTCGCCGGGAGACCTGACGATCGCGGCGCCGGTCCGGGCGCGGTTCGAGGCACCCGCCAAGGATGCCGGGCTGCCGACGTCGGGCCGACGCCTCGCGTATGCGCGGCACTTGGTCGACGGTCGTCATCCGCTGGTCGGCCGGGTGCTGGCCAACCGGATCTGGCTGCACCATTTCGGCCGCGGCCTGGTCGACACCCCCGGCGACTTCGGCGTCCTGGGCAACCGGCCGACGCATCCGGAACTCCTCGACTGGCTGGCCGACGAGCTCGTGCGCCAGGGCTGGAGCCTCAAGCGGATGCATCGGCTGATCATGACCTCGACGGCCTACCGACAGTCGTCGCGGCGCGACCCCGCCGACGGGACCCCCGACCACCATGACGCCGGGTACGGCCGATATCCGCTCCGCCGGCTCGATGCCGAGGCACTTCGCGACCGGATCCTCTTCGTGAGCGGCCGGCTGGATCGGACTCCGTTCGGCCGCCCGGTACCGGTGGCCGAGGACTCCGTCGGCCTGGTCCTGCCGGCCAATGACTCGCCCCGGCGCAGCATCTATCTGGAAGTCCGCCGGACGAAGCCCGTCTCGCTGCTGGCCGCATTCGATGCGCCGGTCATGGCCGTGAACTGCGACCGGCGGCCCGTCACGACCTCGGCGCCCCAGTCGCTGATGCTCATGAACAGCGAGTTCGTGTTGAACCACGCCCAGGTTCTGGCGAAGCGGCTGCGGTCGGAGACGCCGACACCGCCCGACCTGTCGCGGATGATCGCTCACGCCTGGCAACTTGCCTACAACCGCTCGATCTCGCACCAGGAGCAAGACTGGTCGCGCGCCTTCATCGCCCAGCAACTCGAGGTGCTGGCGAAGAACCTGACGGGTGGCGACCGGGAGCTCATGGCGCTCACGAATCTCTGTCAACAACTCCTGACCTCAAACGAGTTCCTCTATGTGGAATGATTCGCCCTACCCCAGCCGTCGTGAATTCCTGTCGAACTCCGCGTTTGGGGTCGGGGCATTCGCCCTGATGCACTTGCTGCGCCAGGAAGGTCTCCTGGCCGAGACGCCGAGGAAGCCGGGCGAGAACCTGCCGATGGACCTGAAGCCGAGGTCCCCGCACTTCGCACCGAAGGCGACGGCGATGATCTCGATGTTCATGCACGGCGGCCCGTCGCACGTCGACCTGCTCGACCCCAAGCCCGAGCTGACCAAGCACCACGGAACAGAATATGGCGGCGACGTGGTTTACAGCTTCGTCAACCGGGCGAACAAGAAGCTCTTCGGCACGCCCTGGAAGTTCGCGAAGCGCGGCCAGTGCGGGACCGAGGTCTCGGAGTTGCTCCCGGCAACGGCCGGCATCGTCGACGACATCTGCGTGGTCCGCTCGATGCACACGGGGCACAACGGCCATGAGGTCTCGATCCGATACTTCCATGGCGGGATCGCCGGCATCGCGGGCCGGCCGACGATGGGGAGCTGGATCGTCTATGGCCTCGGGAGCCCGTCGCAGGAGGTGCCGGCCTACATGGTGCGCTCGGATCCCGGCGGGCCGCCGGTCGACGGCACGATTAACTGGTCGAGCGGATTCATGCCGCCGTTGTATCAAGGGACCGTGCTCCGGCCGGAGGAGCCGCGGATCCTCAACCTCGACCCGCCGCCGCACCTGCGCGGGAGGTTGCAAGAGCAGAACCTTGCGTTTCTCGACCGTCTCAACCGCCGGCACAAGGATCAGCATCCGGGCGAGGCCGACCTCGAAGCCCGCATCCAGAGCTACGAGCTGGCCGCGGCGATGCAGACGGCGGCCAAGGAAGCCCTCGACGTCTCGAGCGAGCCCGAGTCGATCCGCCGGCTCTACGGTCTCGACCAGGATGCGACGCGGGAGTATGGCACGCGCTGCCTGATCGCTCGTCGGCTGGTGGAGCGCGGAGTCCGGTTCGTCCAGCTTTTCCTCGGCGGCCAGCCGTGGGACAACCACCAGTCGATCCGGAGCGGGCTCGCCGACATCTGCCACCGGACCGACCGGCCGGCGGCCGCGCTGGTGACGGACCTGAAGCAGCGCGGCTTGCTCGACACCACGATCGTCCACTGGGGCGGCGAGATCGGCCGGCTCCCGGTCAGCGAGGGGAACCTCGACGCCAACGCGGGCCGCGACCACAACGGCCAGGGGTTCTCGATCTGGCTGGCCGGCGGCGGGATCAAACCGGGCATGACCTTCGGCGCGACCGACGAGGTCGGCCACCGCGCCGTCGAGAACGTCGTGACTCCGAATGACTTCCAGGCGACCCTCCTCCACCTCTTCGGCCTCGACCATAACCGTCTGGTCTATCACGCCAACGGCCGCGAACAGCGCCTGACCGATGGCCATCCGGCACGCGTCGTCAAGGAGATCCTCGCCTGAGCCCGGGTGCACCGCACGCG
>JBKQHM010000067.1:0-23069 GCA_052148775.1 Isosphaeraceae bacterium
GGGGCGTCCTTGAGCCACGGGAGCTTGAAGCGGGTGAGGTCCCAGAGGTGCTGATGCGTATCGATGATCGGGATCGTCACAGGTTGGTCCTCCCGGAATGGGGCCGGCAGCCCGGCCGCGACCGTCAGGGCGGTGGTTTGCTGGAGGAATCGGCGCCTTTTCATCGGGTCATTGGTCATGGGTCACTGGTCACTGGTCATTGGTGCGACTCGTTCGGTTCTCGACGCGGGGCGAGGCGAGATTGATCGTAGCGATCCGGATGGGGGCGGGCCATGGTTTTTTCCTTTCAATGATCCGGCACAAGGCTAGGACCCGGATCGGGAGACGGAGCTCCCTCCTACAAATCCTGTAGGAGCCGGCTCTGTCCGGCGACTCTTCTAGCCGTGTCTCGGATCGTTGTTCGATAATACTCGTTCCTTCACAAGGGGGACAAGCGGACCGGACCAAGCCAGGTTACTGGAATTCCGCGATCGCCCGAGATTCAAACTGCGAAGTCTCGATATGGTACGAAAAATGCTGTGACCTTTAGGGTTTGAAATCCGCCGCCGGATTCCTTAACGTAACTTGCGGGAAACCCCGTGGTCTCCCAATCACGAGAACCGGCCGGGTCAAGGACCAACGGGTCAGGCTCAGCCGGCGAGTTCCTTCTATTGGAGATGCATTGATGATGCGACACCTGACAACTTTGGTCCTGGCTGGGGTCCTGGGCACGCTGGTCATGGCGGGGAACGCCGAGGCCTGCCACAAGAAGAAATGTGCCTGTGCACCCGCCCCGGTGGCCTGTGCGCCCGCCCCGGTCGTGAGGAAGGTCCACTGCGCCCTGCCGGTGAAGACCTGTGCACCCAAGGTCAAGAAGTGCGGCGGAGGCGGCCTGTTCGCGGGGCTCTGCCACAAGAGGCCGGTCGCCACCGTGGCGTGTGCGACCCCGGTCTCCTATGCCTACAGCAGCTACCCGACCGTGGCTCCCTCCGGCCAGTACATCGCCACGCCCCAGCACTGACCCGCCTGCTTCACCGACGAACCCGCCGCGAGGCCTGTCTCGACGATGACGCTTAGCGGCGTGCCAATCCCGAGTTAGACCTCGAACGGGTGGAAAGGATCCTCCCGGGCAGGACGAAGTACCACCCGCGTTCGCGGCATGAAGGGACGCGGCAGGAGACAATCCCTCACATGGGGGATGTGCTCCTCTATCCCGCGAGAGTTATCGCGATGGTCCGGTCGGACGGGGAGCCAAGGCCACCACGTCCGATCGGACCGATCGTCGGGAATTCTCTCGCCGGATCGATGTCTCGTCGGGTCATCGAGGCTGCCGCGGCGAGAGTCGTTCGACCTCGCTGTAGGGGAAGATCCAGACGAGGGGGACGCCCAGCTTCTCCACCGTGAAAGAGGCATGGCCCCGCGCGGCGAGCGCCCTGTTGTCCTCCAAGAACGCCCCCGGCCGGTTCTGCATCACCAGCCATTGCCGAGGACCGGGATCGATCGGATAGAGTTTCTCCGGGAGTTTTCCGGTCCGTCGCAGGTAGATCCAGGAGGTCGGGAACGTCGCGAAATGGATCGTCCGCCCGGGAGGGGTGTTCGCGGCGAGCCATCGGCAGGCTTCGGGAGTCAACGCGTCCCAGTAATAGGTCGGCTCCATCCCCAGGGCGGTCGCGCCGGGGAGCCCTCCCACGACGGGGCTGAAGTAGGAGAGCGGCACCGGCATCATCACGGCGACGCTCGCGATCCCCTCAATCACGGCCGCGACGATGGCAGCCCTGGCCCATCGGCCCCGATGATCCAGCAGGAACCGGGCACCCAATCCGCCCAGGAGCGCGAGGACGCCGAACGCCGGCAGGAAGAGCCGGACCCCATCATGGCCGGGTGTGTGCGGCATGGCGCGGAGCATCATCAAGAAGACCCAGTGGCCCGCCATGAGCACCCCGATCGGCTCGCTCCGCCGACGAGTCAACGCCGCGACCAGCCCCAGCACGCCCATCGCCAGGAAGCCCACCGGAGTGACCATCACCGTCCAGACCAGCGTGTTGTACCACGGGAGCGACATGATCGGCGTGATGTAGACCCGGTGCAAGAACTCGACCTGGATTCGGATGGTCTCGCCGCGTCCGAGATTGGAGTTGAAGAATCTCACGAGGCCATCAATCGGCGCACTCCACCATGGCGGCATGAGCAAGAAGAGCACCAGCATCGCGACCGCCAGCGCGAGGAAGAGCGTCTTTAACGCCAGCCGGCTCCGGTAGAGGATCGCCCAGGCGAGGAAGGGCAGGGGGAGGAACCAGCCGGTCAGCTTGTTCGCCAGGGCGCAGCCCAGGATCACGCCCAGGGTGACGGTCCAGCCCCGACGGATCGCGAGTGGCCTCTCCCCGGTCCCTGGCACGATGACCGCCTGGGCGAAGGCGATGATCGCCAGCACCCAGAGCGAGGACAGGACGGCATCATAGGCCGCGTAATGCCCGTGTCCGAACAGGTTGGGCTGGAACGTCCACGAACCCCATGCCAGGGCCGCGGCCCATGGCCCCCATCGAGCGGCGGCGAACAGGAAGATCGCCCCCGCCGTGACGCTGAACAAGAGGATCGGGCCCAGTCGGGCGCGTGGCAGGACCTCCCAGGATGGGGCGAGGACGTCCCCGACCAGGCCGAGCAGCGCATAGAAGGGAGGATGGCCATGAGGCTCATCCCGCGCGAACGGCCAGAACCATTCCAGGGCCTGGCGATTGAAGACGAGCTTCAAACGAGAATCGAGTTGCTCCGGCCCGGGCGGCTGGGCGCCGTCGAGCTGGACCAGTTCCTGGTTCCGAGGGAGCGGCCGCCATTCCTTGGCGAATCGGACCGGATCGGACATCCCCCGGAACCAATCCCGCAGCCGGGCTTCCCGACCGAGGGTGTAGCCCTCGTCCCAGACGATGGCCAGGTACGGCTCGGTCGCCAGCATGACGATCGCCGTCGCCAGGCCGACCGCCACGCTGACCACGACAAGGCGTATGCGCGTTGGGATTTCCACGGTCAAGCTTCGGCGGTGGCCAGCTCCGGCACAGGGACTCCGACCGATCGCCCGGGATCAACGGACCGGATCAGTGCGATTTCCTGGCAGTTCGGGAACAGCGGGCAGCGCACGCATTCGTTCCAGATCTTGTGCGGAAGCTCGGCCTTGTCGACCTGGTGATATCCGCATCGCTCGAAGAATCCGGCGGCGTGCGTCAGGGTGAAGACCGAGGTGAGCTCGAGGTCACGCGCCGAGTCCCAGCAGGCGTCGACCAGGAGGCGTCCGAGGCCATGCCCCTGGAGGCGTTCGGCCACGGCCAGGCACCTCAGCTCGGCGAGATCCTCCCAGAACACGTGCAAGGCGACGCAGCCGACCACGCGATTCTCATCGTCCACGGCGACGAGGAACTCGCGGATCGACTCATACAGTTCCCCCAACGACCGGCGGATCATCAGCTTCCGCTCGGCGAAGGTCCGGATCAGCTCGTAAATGCCAGTGACGTCACCCACGCGCGCGGGACGGATGTTCAATCGAGGGACCTCCGAGCTTCTTGAATGTCGACAACAACCTTCGAACGAACGCGATCGCACCGGCAGGGCAACCGGGGCGAATGTTAATCTTAGACGAGCACGACCGAGAATCAAGCGGTGCCCGGCCTCGAATCGAATCGGCCGCTCGAGGCCCGGGCGTCACGCCAGCCTGGTGGGTTTGCCGGCGGGCCGACCGAGACACACGAGCATGCTCATCGCGAGGAAGTTGAGACCATCGGTTCGACCCGGGCGGTGAGATCGCGGGGTGCGGCGGGAGCCGCCTGGGCCTGATGCTTGCGCAGGGGCAGGACCCGGTTCTCGTAGAAAGACACCATGTGCCGGTAATCGGGGCCGTGGCTGACCTTGACCAGCCCGATGCTCCGGTCGATCTCATCGGCGGCTTGATCCAGGGTCCAGCCGCAATACTTGGTCCGATAGGCGATCTGGACCATCGAGGTTCGGTTCAACCCGTGATGGCAGTGGAAGAAGATCGGATAATTCGCGGGGTCGGCGAGGAGGGCCGCCGCCCGATCGAGCAGGTCGGAGATCGCGTCCTCGGCGGCGCGATCGCTCGTCCCACGCTGATCGACGATCGGGATGTGGATCCATTTGACATTCAGCTCGTGTGCCAGGTCCCGCTCCCGCTCTGACAGGTAGTGCTCCGCGGGGTGGGCCAGGGCCAGGACGGTCTTAATCTTGTAGTCGTGGACGAGTCGGCGCATCGGCCAGGGCTTCTGCCAGGCCCCGCGATAGATCTTGCCCGACTCGACCTCGCGGAACTGTTCCATGAAGATATAGTCGTGGCCGTGCCGCCAGAGCTGTTGCGCGCCGATCCCCACCGACCCCGCGAGCAATGCCCGGCGTATCCACGCACGTCGGCTGGTCATCGCGCCGACCTCCTTTCGCTTGAGAACTCGTCGTCGGCCGCCTCGAGCCGGACTGACGCTCGCGATCCCTCGTGAGCCGCACCAATCGGGGCGAGGGATCGTAACAGGACCCGGGAGAGTCGACAAGGTCGATCCCAAGACCTGACGATGCCCGGATTTAGCCAAGAATTCAGGATCGTCTTCCCGTCGATATCATCTTCAATGATTCCACACGGCGTGCCGGATCGAGTCGCCAGAATCGAGGAAGGCGTTACAATCCAACGTGGCGATTCCGTGGAGCGACGACGATCCCAGGGCCGGACACGGACAAGACAGGAACCACAGGACGTTCCACAACAACCATTTGCAGCGATTGTCCGGATCGCGTCACGGCCGACCAGCGGCTCGACGGCCGGGCCGTCTGCGAGATTCTTTGGACCGATGTCGGTTCGCACGACTGGATCGGCCGGCGATCCGGATGAAAAATGGAGGGGGATGGCTCATGGCACGATGTCAACTCGATCGGCTCGGCTCGTTGATCGCCGAGCGGACGCCCCGGCCGTCTCGGACCTTTTGCTCGATGGAGTCGCGGGAGGAAGCCTTGTCCACGCGGATCGACCGGCCGGGTGAACCGATTTCACGGATCGTGGGCGTCTACCAGATCGTGCTGCGGCGAACCCTGGAACATTTCTTCCCCGGTGCCCAGCTCGAAATCCTGGGGGACCGCAGCATCATCGACTGGGACGGCTCGTCGGACGAGACCTATTTCCGCCTCCACGAGGACCCCGACGGCATGGGGATCGAGATCGAATGGCTGGGGAGCCGGCTGGCGTTCCAATCAGGAAATCCGATGCCGCTGCTGCCGACGGAGCGCCGGCTGGTCGAGGTGATCGTGGAGGCGATCGACCTTCGATTCCGCGGTCTGTTGAACCAGGAGCTGTCCCACCGGCTCGATCGGTTCAGCTACCAGACCGAGGACTTGATCGTCGCCGATTATCTGGAGGCGGTGAGCCCGTACCGCGTGCCGGCGGCCCTGGAGGCGCTCCGGGTCGCCGCACTGTCGACTTACGAGAACCGGCGGGTGTCGATGGGTGCGCTGCTGCTCGGCACGGATGTCGACCCGACCGCCCCGGACCGCAAGAGCCAGGAAGGCGCGCCCAATTTCAACGCACGGCTGACGGCCATCAAGGGATTCCACCGGCTCTGCGACGGCGTCCGGACGGTCTTCCTCGTGGACCTTCAGGGCGACCTGGCGCGATTGATCGACGTGGCCCGATGGGCCGAGGGCGCCCAGGGGGACGAGCCGCCGGTCCATCCCTGCCCGCGGGTCTATCGCGACCACGCCAAGGCCACGCGGTCCGGCGGCCACGTCTGCCTGGTCCTGACGCCCGCCCAGGAGATCAAGGTCTTCGCCGGGGGGACCATGATGTTCAGCTTCAGCGACGCGCGATGGCGGCTGCTGGACATCCCCAGCAAGTTCGCCGTCTGGTGCGAGGCGGTGGGCCGGTCGCGATGGCCCGGCCTGGCTGGGGCGCTCTTCCAGGCCGCGCTCAACCTGAGTGAGGCCCGGATCGGGGCGCTGTTCGTCGTGCTCCGCGACCCCGAGCAATCGGTGCCCCAGCTCCTGTCACTGCCCGATCAGATCCACGCGGAGGTCGTGGCCGACGACCCCGAGGACCCGGACAACCTCTCGCCCAAGCACGCCAAGCGATCGCTGCACCACGTGGTCCGGGGCATGAGCCTGATCGACCTCCAGCCCTCGATCCTGGAGGCGATCGCCAGCCTGGACGGCGCCGTGGTGACCGACCTCGACGCGCGCCTGCTCACCTTCGGCGCGATCCTGCGCATCGCGCCGGAGACGCTCGAGCTGGGCCGGGCCGTCCAGGGCGCCCGCACCCTCGCCGCGCTCGCCGCCTCCCGGTACGGGCCGGTCCTCAAGGTCAGCGAGGACGGCTATCTCACCATGTTCCTCAAGGGTCGGCGCGTCTGGGATTTGTAGGGACCAGATCGGAAAGGCGGGATTTCGGGAGTGGTTTGAATACACACAGGAAAGGGCTCTGGAAATGCGGTTAGAACCCGGAGACGTTGAGCAATTCTTCCGCCTCCTTACGGCATTGATCTTCTTCGTAAACCAACGGCTCAAGGTGATCGATGAGGATTTCCCCACGCCCGAAGCCTACGCGGGTGTGCCTCCGGAGAACCGGTTCAAGATCCACAAGGCCCTGATCGAACATAGGGAACTGATCGACGCCTTCGCCGACGAGAATCCGTTCGGCTTCGACGAGGGCGACCTGGAGATCATCCGGTCGTGGAGACACCTCGTCGCCGGCAAGTTCTACGCCTTCCGCCAACTCCAGAAATATATGGTCTTCTTGACCGCGTCCGACCCGGTCGTCGCCTATGGCGTCGTCGCCCTCTCCGATCCGTTCGAGGTGCTGATCGGACCATACCTGCCTCGGATGCTCCAGACGACCCTGTTGCCGTTCAAGGGCCGGATCGTCTACGACGGGATCTTCAGCGCGTACAACATCACCTTCGGCCCCGGGATCAGACGGAACCTCGCCGAGAGCTACAACGAGGCCAAGGCCCGTTACGGCATCGTGACGTCGCTCCCACGATCCGCCGGTGAATGGCATCCGGTCGCGAAGAAAGCCGCGACCAAGGGACGTGCAAAGACGGCCCCATCTCGCGGCGGGTCCACAGCCGCGGCAGGAGCACACGCGGCGCATGACCGGATCGTCGCCCTGACCGACGCCTTCTGCCGGACGCACCTTGACGACGAGTATGCGGTCTTGTGCCGGAAGCTAGCGGGCGTCCTGGCCCGAAAGCGGCCCACTCCGCTGACCCATGGCAAGCCCGAATCCTGGGCCAGCGGGATCGTCCGCGTCATCGGCTGGGTGAACTTCATCGGCGACCCCAGCAATCCGCATCCACTGCGGCTGACCGACATCGACGAGCGGATCGGCGTCTCGGAGGCCACCGGGTCGGCCAAGTCGATGGCGATCCGAAACCTGCTCAAGATCCGCAGGTTCGAAACCGAATGGACATTGCCCAGCCGGATGGAAAAGAACCCGATGGCCTGGATGATCCAGGTCAATGGCCTGATGATGGACGCCCGGCACGCCCCGAAGGAGGTCCAGGCGGAGGCGTTCCGGAAAGGCTTGATCCCCTACATCCCCGGCGACCAGGGGGACGAATCGGACGACGGGTGACCAAGAGCCTTCGATAAGGGCCCGGGCAAGAATAAAGTCGTCAACTTTACTTTCGTCGCACGGCTGACATAGTTATGCTCTGAAGTCATGAGGGACGCAACATACATCGAGCGGATTCGCGACAAGTTCCTCGCGCTGGACGCCGTCTTGGATGAGCGGTCGAGACGACAGTGGGGGGCGGCGGAGGCGCGGGATTACGGGTACGGGGGCGTGACGGCAGTCGCCGCGGCGACCGGATTGGCGCGCGACACCATTGCGACTCGGCCTGGGAGAGGCGACAGCTCGCGGAACGCCGCTGGACGATGCGGAGTCTACCGCAAAGATAACGGGTATGGGGATTCCGCCCCGAAGATGGACCTCTGAAAGTCAAGGGCCGTCGGGCATGATGACGGCATGCATGGAAGTTCGATTCGAGATGCAGGTCGCCCGTGCGCCAGGCTCGGGCTGGCGACTCTCTATCGGTCCGCTGGACCGGAGACGAGCTATGGGGAACGAGGCCCTGCTACACCGTCTCTCGTGCGGTCGTTCGTCGTTCGGGGAGATGAGCGGCCGGCAGGAGCCATCGAAAAGCCTTCCGCGATTCCTGGCGTGTCTCTGGCGGAACAGGGAAGAGGGTAGAGGGGGTCGGGGGAGAGGGGACGCGTCTCCCCCGAGACTCATCACCAGCGAAGGCGAAGCCCGCCACTGCTTTCTTGATGGGTCATCGTCGCGTATGATATAAAATCTCGTTCATAAATGAGACATTCTGCTCATTCAGGCCCGTTCCAGCCCGTTGAGCCATGAACGCCGATTATCGCGGAGGCGTAACTTGCCTAATCACCAACCAATTTCGCATAATCAGATTGTAAGATAATTTATTGCAAAGATTATCATTTATGGTTTTGACGAATTCAGGAACGCTGTTTGCCCAGCGAAGCAGCTTTTCGAAACCGACAGGGGACCTTCCACCCTCCGATTTCTGGAGAGCGAACGAGGGTTGTTGAGTCCTCAATCGACAAGTTATTAGCTCCTTTGGGGCGTCGGAGGAGCGGTTTGGTCCCAGGGTAGGTGAAGCTCGTCGTGCGGGAAAGGGCCGAAAATCAGCGGTTTCGGCGTGAGCGACGTCAGAATGAGGGCGGAGGAAACACGGCGCGGAGGAGGCGGAAAGTGCGGGGAACTTGCTTATGGGGACTCGCGCCAGAGATGGCGGATGCCGGAAAAAGCCCTGGGAAACCGGCCTGTCCGCCGAGAAAATTGAGTGCGAATAAGACAAGTTACGCCTCCGCGAAAATCGGCGATGAAATCTTCGCCACGACCGCCTCTACGGCAGGGTGGAGTAACGGACAACGTTCCCACCAATCCGGACGGCGGCGTCGCGCTTGTATCCCTTGCAGCCCTCATCGTGGTCCCGATCCAGGACGCAGCCGATCCCGTATTTCGAGTAGATGATCGCCCAGTGGCCGTCGATTTTCACGCCCTCAAGCAGCGGGTAACCCTTGATGCCGCCTGCGGCCTTGGTGAACTGGCACTGGCTGAGGTCGGAGCCGACCGTCTCGGTGTAGAGCTGGTCGTCCCTGGGGATCGGCTCGAGCTTGTGTTCCGGCAGCAGCTCGGCAGCGAAGCGGCGGAAGGCCGCGTCGAACGCCGGACTGCCGCAAGCCGCGTCGGCGAACAGAGTGCCGCCGCCCGGATCGAGGTGGCGCCGCAGGGATTCCATGTCTTCTCTGGGGAAGGAGATCGCGCCACGGCCGTGGATGGAGATCAGCGGGTAGTAAACCAGGTTGGGGTCGCTCGGATAGAGGTCCCTCTGGGTAAGGACGACGTCGAGGCTGAATGGCGGCTTGCGGAGTGCGTCCATGAGATTCGGAATGGCCTGGGGCGCGATGTTCCGGTCACCGGCATGCTTGAGCTTGGCGATCCGCAACGCTCCGGCGGGCGGCGGCCCGCCAAAGGAATTCATTGTCGATCGTCGCCGCGTGATCTCTGAGAACAGAGCCAGAGCTACAACCGCGATCAGTAGGACGAGGGTCCGCAAGAAGAACTGAGGACGGCGTAGGCGCACGAACAAGCCTCCACGACAAGCGTGAACTCTAGTCCAGGCTTTACACCGCAGAATTGGCGTAAATCCTTGCTCGACGTCTCAGATTTCGTTGATAGGAGGAGGATATTCACCGTTTACAAATTGGATACTTGTAAGCCACCCCTCTCTCGCGGCTGTCAGAAGTTCATGACACGGACGACGGCCCCTTTCAAGGATACCGCGGCGCAGGTTCGTTGCACCAGTGTCAAACCCTCGCGAGGTGAGGCATCGGTCCCCGTGCAGAACGATCGCGATCACGGGCGGCTTACCAACACGATCGTCGTCCTCATCACGAGGAACGTCGGCCGTGGCGGAGAGCCGTCGCAAATGCTCATCGACCTGACGACGCCCGAGGGCCGTCAATCCGGGTTGAATCAAACCTCGGCTGTCGTCTGCACGAATCTGTTTACCGTGGCGCAAACGAAGGCTCGCCGCATCATCGGCAGTCTGCCGCCATCGCTCATTGCCCAGGTGGACGACTGCCTGAGAGTGGCCCTGGGTCTGCCGTAGAGCCTTCGGTCGTTCAAATCGTCTCCATGATCTTCTTGAGGACGTCCTCCGAGGGCCGCAGCACCTCTTCGGGTAGCAGGGCCAGCGGGGTCTCGGGCAGGTTCTGGAGCGTGACGAAGTCCTTGCGCCTGGCGTCCACGTAGAGCAGCCCGGTGAGGAACTCGTTCTTGCGATGGCTCTCGTCGAGGAGGCGGAGGGCCGAGACGCGATCGGTGACGTCGTGCTCCTCGTGGCGGAGGGCCTTGAGGGTGATCCACGAGCCGTCGTGGAGCTGGACGCGTGTCGGATGGCCGGGCTGCTGCTCGACCTCGATCTCGGGGAGCCGGGGGACGAAACCCACCTCCTGGAGCGGCTCCTCGTGCTCCCGGGCCCAGTCCCAGCCCTTGGTCGAGCCGTCGAAGTCGTTGAAGGTCACGCAGGGGCTGATGATGTCCAGGACCGAGGTCCCCTTGTGCTTGAGCGCCGCCTTCAAGAGCGGGATCATCTGCTTCTTGTCGCCGGCGAACGAGCGGGCCACGAACGACGCCCCGCCGACGATCGCCTCGGCGCAGATGTCGAACGGCGGGATGTCGTTCTCTTCGCCCGTCGCGCGCCGCAGGTGGGCGTGGAGGTCCGCAG
Source organism: Isosphaeraceae bacterium (assembly GCA_052148775.1). Classification (GTDB taxonomy): domain Bacteria; phylum Planctomycetota; class Planctomycetia; order Isosphaerales; family Isosphaeraceae; genus CAVZRC01. Next base: position 10,776 of record JBKQHM010000067.1, read on the forward strand.
TCGCCGAGAACTGGCCCTTGGTCAGGCCGTAACAGCCGTTGTCCTCGATGATATAGACGATCGCCACGTTGCGCCGGCAGATGTGCTTGAATTGACCCATGCCGATATTGGCCGTGTCGCCGTCGCCGCTGACGCCGATGCACAGCAGCTTCGCATTGGCCAGCAACGCCCCGGTCGCCACCGAAGGCATCCTGCCGTGGAGCGCGTTGAAGCCGTGGCTGGCCTGGAGGAAATAGGCCGGCGTCTTGCTCGAACAGCCGATGCCGCTGAGCTTGATCGTCGTATACGGATTGACGCCGAGCGACTTGCAGGCGTCGATGAGCTGGTTGGTGATGCTATTGTGCCCGCACCCCTTGCAGAGCGTCGAGGGCAGCCCCGAGAATGCAAGGGTCGGCAGCGTCAAGGTATGACCGTTGCTCTGAACTTGAATCGTCGCTTCGCTGGCCATGGTTCCCTCTTTGGTCATTTATTATTGATCATTTGTCATTGGTCATGATTGTCATTGCCATTGGCATCGATCATCGGTCATCGGAGCCTCTGCGGGGCCTTGAAGCGGGTGTGGAAGACCTTGCGATGTGGCCCAGAGCCAGCCCATCAGTCACGAACGAATGACCAATGACTAATGACTACTCGGCAGACGGTTCCTCTTCGTGGGGGACCGGAGGGTTGTCCCGCTCGACGTTGCCGGTGGGCCAGCCGGGACCGGAGGGGTTCTTCTCCCAGCCGAGGATGGGCCGGACGATGTTCTCGGCGGCGATCGGGGTGCCGTTGTAGTGGGTGATCGCGACCAGCCGGTCGGCCAGGGCGCCGTTCAACGTCGCCTTGAGCAGGGTCGTGATCTGGGCGTCGCGGTTCTGCTCGACGACGTAGACCCTCTGGTGCCGCTCGATGAATCGGATGACCTCGTCGGAGACGGGCAGTGCGCGGATGCGGCAATAGCTCGTGGGCAGTCCCTGATCGCGGAGCTGGTCGCGGGCCTCGACGAGTCCCCAGTGGGTGCCGCCGTAGGCGATCAGGCCGACCCGGGCACCCAGCACGTCGTCGATGACGGGGCTCGGCAGCGCGTGGCGAGCGGTCTCGAGCTTGCGTCCCAGCCGGTCCAGGTTCTTCTTCCAGTCCTCGGGGCGTTCGCTGTATCCCGACTTCTCGTTATGGCCGGTGCCGCGGGTGAAGTAGGCCGCCAGGGGGTGCTCGGTGCCGGGTATGGTGCGGTAACAGACCCCGTCGCCGTCGACGTCCTTGTAGCGCTCGAACTGGCCCAGGCGCTCCAGGTCCTCGGCGGTGAGCACCTTGCCGCGACGGATCGGCTTGGTGGGGTAGGGGAAGGGGTCGGTCAGCCAGAGGTTCATGCCGAGGTCGAGATCGGTGGCCATGAACACCGGCGTCTGGAACTGCTGGGCCAGGTCGAGGGCCTCGATCGTCAGCGAGTAGCACTCCTCGACGGAGCCGGGGATCAGTACGATGTGTCGGCTGTCGCCGTGGCCCAGGAAGTGGAGCTTGAGGATATCGCCCTGGCTGGTCCGCGTCGGCAGGCCGGTGCTGGGCCCCATGCGCTGGACGTCGACGATCACCACGGGGATCTCGGCGAAGTAGGCCAGCCCGACGAACTCGGACATCAGCGAGATGCCCGGCCCGGCGGTGGCCGTCAATGCCCGGGCTCCGGCCCATCCGGCGCCGATGGCCATGCCGACGGCCGCCAGCTCGTCCTCGGCCTGGACGACGGCGAAGTTCCGCTTCCCATCCGGGCTGATCCGGTGCTTCTTGAGGAACTCCTCGGCGTATTCCGCCAGGCTGCTGGAGGGGGTAATCGGGTACCAGGTCAGGACGTTGACGCCGCCGAACAGGACGCCCAGCGCCGCGGCCTTGTTCCCCTCGATCAGGATCTTCTCCGGGGCCTCGGCCATCCGCTGGACCCGGAAGGGGATGTCGTTCGGGAGGTTCGCCTCGGCCCATTCGAAGCCGGTTCGCACGGCACTGATGTTGATCTCGCCCGCCTTCGCCTTGCGGCCCGGGAACTCGCGCCGGATGGCCCCCTCGACCGCCTCCATCTCGATCTTGCAGGCCGATGCCAGCACGCCCACATAGACCATGTTGATGACCTTGCGGAGCTTGTCCCCATACCCTTTATCGGTCTTGTCCGGGGGATAGGCCTTCTCCACCAGCTTCCGGAACGGGACCGGGAAGAACCGGACGTCGTCGCGGAGCTGGGTCGGATCCACGTCGAAATCCTCGCGATAGATGCAGATCGCGCCCGGCTTGAGCTGGAGCACGTCGTCCTTGACCGTCGGCTCGTTCATGCAGACGAGGACCTGCGGGTCCAGGACGTGCCCGATATATCCCTTGGCGCTGGCCCGGATGTGAAACCATGTCGGCAATCCCTCAATATTTGAGGGAAACACATTCTTGCCACTGCAAGGGATCCCCATCGCGTACAGGGCGCGGAGGATCACCAGGTTGGCGGACTGACTCCCCGATCCGTTGACGGTCCCGACCCGGATCGCCAGGTCATTGATCGAGGGAGCAAACCCAATTTGCCCGGCGCGTGCCGGGGCCTCTTCGACCATGGAAAGGGTGGCTGGCATGATGGTCCTCGCTCGGTGGGCGCAGAGCCCCACACCCCGCGCAGTCGACGAAAAAAAGACCCGGCGCTGAGACGTCATTGATTGGATTCGGATTCGGGAGCTCGACCTGCCCTCCCACGGATCAGTCGAACACATTTGCCAGGCGTTGGCAAGGGTGCAACCCCGAAGACGGGCCGCGGGGGCGGGAATCACCGGCACGATCGGGTACAGCATAGGCGATCGCCTCATCCATCGTAGAACGGATCATTCCGTTTCTTCGATCGCGAAGAGAGAAACTGAATGGATCTCGCAGAGCGAGTTCCCTCGGGCCGTCGAAAAGGCTAATAATCGCCGCATCAAGATTCGTCCAGACCGTGAACCCCCGACAATCGCCGGACGGGGCGGTTACAAGTATCCGACCGCCGATCGGGTCGATATCGAGGATCCTATTCCCAGTCCGCGTCTCCATCGGTTGACATTCAAAGAATTCGGGCCTGATGCTAGACTTGGTTGATCCCGCAATTCGACCGATCCCGCGCCGAATGAAGGCGAGGTATGCTGATGAGCACGGTCTCGAGATCCCGGCCCCCGGAGTCCCCCAGGCGGGGACCAGACCCGTACCGATACGGTTGGCGATATGTAGCGGTCACGGCACCCGACGGCACCGAGACGTTTGATCAAGTTCCTCTCACCCTGGAAGACCTACTCTTTCCCCAGGAGGGGGACTTCATCGTGCAAACGCGGGCGCACAATAGCGACGTCAAGTACCTTGCGGATGTCTTCGAGGCCCAATTAATCGGCGATCCGGAAGCCTGGGTGATCCCGGACGGCCGGGTGGACTGGAACTTGCCCGGGGTCCGTCCGCTGGGCCCGGACATCGCCGTCTTCCTCGGCGTGAGGCGGTACGACGAGTGGGAGACGTTCTCCGTGGCGGCGGTGGGGGCTCGGCCGGCGCTGGTGGTGGAGATCACGTCACGAAGTACCCGTAAGAATGATCTCGGAGTCAAGGTCAAGTTCTATCACCAAGCGAAGGTCCCTGTGTATCTGATCGCCGACGTGACGGGGCGCGGTGCCAAGCGTCGGGTGAATTTGATCGGCTATCGCTACACCCGGCGGGGCTATCGGCGGATCGAGCCGGACGCGCAGGGACGGATTCATCTCGAAGCCTTGCGGCTGACGGTGGGGGTGACGCACGACCGTCGCGTGGGTTTCGAGAGGGTGGCCTGCTTCGACGCCGAGAACGGTGAGGAGTTGGGGGATTACACGGCGATGAAGGAGGACCGGCAGCAGGCCAAGGCTCTGGCGGAAGCCGAGGCCCAAGCCCGCGACAAGGCCGAGAAACGCGCCGAAGTCGAGGCCCAGGCCCGCGACAAGGCCGAGAAACGCGCCGAGGCCGAGGCCAAACGCGCCGAGGCCGAGGCCAAACGCGCCGAAGCCGAAACCCGCGCCCTCGCCGAGGCCCAGGCGCGAATCCGCGAGTTGGAGGCCGAGTTGAAGCGGTCGCGCCGTCGAGGGCCGTGATGGACGTGGATTCGACAGTCACGGCGCCCGGCTTCATCGAAACCGTGCATGGGCGGCCTCACGGGCCGACGATCGTCTCGATGAGGATGCAAATCGGGTCTCGCCGATCGGGTCAAGTTCTTCGAGGCGTCGGCGGACCTGCGCGGCGATCCGGTCGATCGTGGGCCGGCCCGCGTGGCGGGCCATCGCGATGACGCGGCCCCCCGCGTCGATCAGGACGTGGAGCGGCGGGTCTCCGCCCTGGACGTGGAACTGACGCTGCGTCTCGGGGGTCGCCAGGTAGACGGGCAGATGAACCCCGTTGCCCTCCATCACCCCGCGCACGCGAGCGGCCTCGCCGACCTCGACGGCCGCCGTCACCATGGCGAACCGTCGGTGCCCCTTGAGCCGATTCCAGACCGGCTCAAGCTCCTCCAGGCATTCGCGGCCCGACGCCGCACCGGCCGACCAGAAGACCACCCAGACGACCCGATCGCCCAGGCCGAACAACACCAGGGGCTCGGATGTCTTCAGGTCGAGCAATCGCAGCGGAGGCGCTTCGCTATCCATCGCCAGCTCGGTGACCGGCGAGTGCCCGGACGAGGACGTCGGGCCGTAACGCAACCAGGCGATCCCGCCGATCGACGCGACCGTGACCACGGCCATCATCGCGCTCATCACATCGATCCGCCGCCGGGCCGGCTTGTCTGTCGGTGCGTCGTCCATCGATCGGCCTCCTGGATTCGTGGTCAATGGTCAGTTCCCCGTGGTCAGTCGAGACGGGGGATCGGCTCTGTCCCATGCTGACGACCCATCTCACTATCGGCCGAGCACCGGGGGCCTCAGCACGACGATGGTGTCGATCGGCATGACGGCATCCTCGGGCAGGCTGAGGGCCATTCCATGCGTCGTCGGGGTCAACTTCAGCGGACGATCTTTCCCGAACAGATAGGGCGTCCACGAGGCCGTGGCCTCGTTGAGGACGATCGGCGTCTGGGCTTCGGGCTTGAGGATGTGCAGGTAAATCTCGGTCGGGCGATCCTTCGAACCCTTGGCGGTCGAGACACCCCAGGGCTGAGGCGCAATCGGGCCGAGGCGCGTGCCGTAGACCGAGTCGCCGTTGGCCGCCAGCCACTTCCCGACGTCGACCAGCCGCTGGCGGGTCTCCGGGCCGATGGTGCCGTCGGGCCGCGGCCCGACGTTCAAGAGCAAGTTGCCGCCTCGCCCCGCAGCGCCGATCAGGGCACGGATGATCTGCTCGGCGCTCTTGTAGCGGGTATCGGCCGCGTTGTAGCCCCGGGAATTGTTGATCGTCATGCCAGTTTCCCGCGGCAGATCGGCCGTGGTGGCGGCCTTGTTGCCCACATCCTCGACGGGGAGGTCCTGTTCGAGGATCTGGAAGTCCTCGCCCGGCAAGGGGGCGACGCGATGGTTGTTGCTCACCAGGGCACCGGGCTGGAGCTCGTGGATCAGCCGGTACGTCCCCGCGAGGTCCCAGTCGGCGTCGGGCCGGTCCCACCATCCGTCGAACCAGATCCCCCCGATCTCGCCGTAGTTGGTGCAGAGCTCCCTCACCTGGCCCTGGTAGTACGCGACATAGCGCTTCCAGTCACCCCCGGGCGCTCGGCCGGCGGCATTGCCCGTCTTGCCCGCGGGGAAATAGTCGCGATGGTGCCAGTCCAGCAGCGAGTAATAGAAGAAGAGCTTGATATTCTGATCGCGACAGGCATCCGCCAGCGCCTTCATGGGGTCCGTGCGATAGGGCGTGGCATCGACGATATCGTAATCGGTCAACTTGCTGGCGAACATGCAGAAACCGTCGTGGTCCTTGCTGGTCACTGTGATGTAGCGCGCGCCGGCCGACCTCGCCAGCTTGACCCAGGCGTCGGCGTCGAACTTGGCCGGATTGAATCTTGGGGGGAGCCTGGCATACTCGCCGAGCGGGAGCTTGTCGTTTTCCATGACCCATTCGCCCTTGGACAGGAGCGTATAGACGCCCCAGTGGATGGACAGGCCGAACCTGGCATCCTGGTACCATCGCCGGGCTGACGCGTTGCGTTCGGTCCCGGATGCCGACGGTCCCGAGGGCGGCTGGGACCGGACCGGACCGCCCAGGACGATGGTCAGCAAGGCGATGACGGCGGCAATCCCTCGAGGCCGCGCCGCGTCCCACAACGTCTCCGATCGGCTCATGGCTACCCTCCCTCGTTGGCCGCGGCCGTGGTCTCCATTCAGCGGCGGGCGCCGCGAGCGTGCGGGCCCCTACCGGTACGATGGTCGTTCGCGTGCGCGCTGTCAAGCATAGGGGCAACCGGTGAGACCCTCGTGGCGTCCCTTCTCCCCGCGACGGCGCGGGCGGCCCATCGTCCCGCCGCGATCCGAAGACCATCCTTGGCGCGGCCGCGGGCCGTCGCGTTCACCTTCACGACGACGGCCACGCTCACGACCCTGACGGCCACGAGCGGTCTGAACACCGCAACCCTGACGGAGACCCCCCGGCGTCCGCCCGATCCGATCACGGGGCGGTCGAGACGCCCTCCTTGGACTGCCATCGTCGAAGCGGCGACCCGGGTGTCTCGTCGGTTGAGCCCGGTGCCGCCGGTCGGGAAAGCCCCATCTGCGGCTTCGTTTGAGGTCCTCGCCATCCCGGCAAGGATGACGTCGAACAAACAGCCCCCGCGCAGCCGATCGACCGCGTCCTGGATCGCTCCGAGACGCGGTCGATTGTCTTTCGTCAGGATGGCGGTTCGACCGTCACGCGCGGAAAAGCGTCCTCAGATCGGATAGAGGTTCTTGAGCCTCAGGCGGGCGGCAGCACTCCCCTTGGCCGCCTTGATCAGCGGGAAGGTCTGCAACTTGCCGTCAACCTCGAGGGTCAACTGACCACTCCGGATCACCGAAGTGGCCACGCGGACGTATCGAGTCGTGCCGTTCGGCAGCCAGATATGGATCCGCTGGAGGTTCGGCTTGAAGGTGCGACGGCTCACGCCGGTCGTCTTCTTGCCGACGCCGCCCAGGTATTTCGCCTTGCCGCGCTCGGTCTTATGATTGCCGAACGAGGTCTTCTTGCCACTCACCGGACATTCGCGGCCCATCGTAACCACTCCAAATTCCAGATCCCAGATTCCGGATTCCAAAATGTGCCCGATCCCAGGACCCAGAACGGGGTCGCGGGTCGTCGGTACCCGGTTACTTCTTGGGCTTTTCCTTGTCTTTCTTGGCCAGCGGATTGTGCGTCTTGCTTCGCTGCACGTTGCCGCACTCCTCGACCAGGTCGCACACCTTGTGCGGTGGGATGGCCAGCTTACACTGCGGGCAGATATTCAATGCGGGAGCAACCAGGAAGTCGTGGCTCCTCCGCATCCCTTGAGCTGATGGCGACTTACGCCGTTTTGGTACAGCCACGAACTTACACTCCGAATCCGGTCCGGTTGCGTCAATTTCGGGGGAAAAGTCTTATTATCCGAATCCACGGTCGCATTTCAAGAGCGCCTCGATCGCGAAAGGCCATATCGTTATCGAGGTGGGGCTGCGTTCGGGATCGGGAGGCGGCCGAGGAGGAGCCGGTCAACCGGAATCCGCCAGCGTTTTCCGGACGTCGACGCCGATCCAGCACAGGGTCCCCAGGGCGTAGCTGGCGGCGAGGATGATGAAGGGCGCAACGAGGTTGTTCGCTTCGAAGAGCTGACCGACGACGAGCGCCTGGATGGCCGCCATGAAGCTGGCCATCATGTTCATGGCACCGGAAAGGACGCCGGTATAGCGCTCGCCGATGTCGGCGGCGGACGCCCAGGCCGGCGCCATCGCCAGGTCGTTGCCGACGAATGTCAGGATCAGCAGGGTGCCGAGCAGGACGATATCCTCGACCCAGGGCACCGCGACGATCGCGAGGCCCGCCAGCATGAGCCCCGTCCCGCCGACGATCCGACGCCCCCATCGCTTCCCCCAACGGCGGATGACCGCGTCGGAGAACCACCCCCCCGCGAAGCAAGCGAGCACCCCGAAGCCGAAGGGCAACCCCGAGAGCCAGCCCATCGTCGCCGAATCGAGGCCGCGATGGTTCTTCAAGTAGGTGGGCAACAAGGTCAGGTAGAAATTGCCGCTGAATCCGAGGAAGCCGTACATCCAGCACAGGGCCCAGACGCTCGGCGACCGCGCCATCTTCGCCCACGGGATCGGGCCGTGACCGTGTCCGGCCCCGGCGCTCCGGCCGGCCAGGATCAACTTCCGCTCTGGCTCGTTGACCTGCGACATCTCCTCCGGCTGGTTGCGGAACCAGGGCCAGAACACCAGGCACCACAGCAGGCCCAGGGCGGCCACGAGGACGAGAGATATCTTCCAGTCGCCCAGGGACTTGAACATCCAGACGATGAGCAGAGGTGCGATGAAGCCGCCGAGCCGGCTGGACATCCACACCGCCCCCTGTGCGGTCCCCCGCTCGGTCATCGGCATCCAGTCCGCCATCATCCGCGAGATCACCGGGAACGTCCCCGCCTGGACGGCCCCGAAGAGGAACCGCAGTACGATGAGGGCGGCGAAGACCAGGACGGGGCCGCGAGGCAGCAGGCCCACCGGCGCCAGGGCGGCGGTCGTCACCGACCCGCCCAGGATGATCGCGGCCAGGATGTTCCTCACGCCGATCCGGTCGCCGAGGAACCCCCAGGGCATCTCGAAGAGTCCGTAACCCACCATGAAGGCGGCCATCAGCCAGCTAATCTGGCTGGCGCTGAGGTCCAGAGTCGTCTTGAGCTCGGCGATGGCCGTCCCGAATCCAACCCGGTGAATATAAGTGATCACCGCCAGGCTGCACGCCGCCTCCAGGACCTGGTAGCGGACCCGAGTCGGCCGGGGCTCGCCGAAGTCATCGTTCAGGCCGGTGGTCGCGAAGAGGACGTCGTCCGGGTCGTGATGGTTCATCGGTCGCTCGGAGAGTGCGGCGATCGGGGCGCAAGTCTCCGAAGATCTTAGCCTTGCGCCGGGGGAATGTAAACTCGTCGGTCGTCGGTCGTCCGAGGGGACGGCGCGAAGCCGACACCCCGGGGCCGCGTCGTGTCGGCCGGATGCGAGGGGGAGTTTAACGGAATTCGCCCCTTCCGGGGTTGCGAGATCAATTCGTCTTGGGTACAAGGTCCGCGCAGGTCATGTCACAGACAGCGGCGAATGGGCCGCGGCGGTGCCGAGCCAGGGATGGCGACGGCGACGACCGGTCATGATGGCCCAGGAAATCTGGCCGCTGGACCGCAATTTTCCAGGGCAAGGGCGCGGATGCCGCGCCCCTGATAGCGCCGGGGACGATCGACCCGTCGGGCCTCCGGCCGGACGGTTCTCCGGCGGGATCGGCGCACGCCAGGGACGGCCGGCGATCGTTCGCCGGAGGATCTTCGTCCCGGCTCCGAAGGACAGCGCCCGTATCGCGGATGACGTCGTCCGGGCGGCTCCCGATCGGTTCGGTCAGGAAACGATCGCACATGAGATCTGACGTATGCCAGATCCCACCGACGCCAAGGATGGCTGCCGTGGGTCGAATCCGAAGGGTGCCGGGCGCGCCGACCGCTCCCGGTGCCGCCGATGCGCCGGCGGGGACGACCACGGTCGCCCCGGCCCTCTCGTCGACGACGGGAACGCGACCTCGATCCGATGGCGCCACGCGAGCGATCGCGGCGGCCGGCGCGATCGGGATCGCGGCGATCCTGTTCCTGGCGGCCCTGGCACCCCCGGCACGGGCCCAGGCGGACAGGGCCCTCCAGGGGATCATCTCCGAGATCCGCTTCGAGGGGAACACCACGATCTCCCCGGAGAAGCTCAAGCCCAAGTTGCTGACCAAGGTCGGGCAGCCGCCGGATGCGCAGAAGTTCAACGCGGACCTCAAGACCCTCTGGAGGACCAACTGGTTCTCCAACGTCGAGGTCTTCTATGATGAGTCCCCGCCCAAGAGCGGGAAGCTGATCGTGACTTTCCTCGTCAAGGAGATGCCGGTCCTCACCCACGTCGAGTTCCGGGGTCGCAAGGCGATCCGCCAGAAGGAGCTCGAGGAGACGACCGGGCTGAAGGTCGGCAGCCGCGCCGATGCCACCCACACCCGGAACACGCTGGGCCAGATCCTCCGACTCTACCAGGACAAGGGCTACGACCTGGCCGAGGTCAACCTGCTCGAGGGGGGCAATCCCGGCGAGACCAAGGTCGTGATCCAGATCTTCGAGGGGCCCAAGGTCAAGATCGGCAGCATCAACTTCGTCGGCAATGAGTTCGCTTCCGCGGCCACGCTCCAGACCCATATCGGCACCCGGAAGCCCATTCTGGGGCTCTTCGGCAAGTATCATCGCGACATGCTCGACGACGACAAGCAGAAGCTCATGGAGTATTACCAGCAGCACGGCTTCTTCGAGGTGCGGGTGACGCCCCAGACGCGTGCGGGCAAGGACCTCGGCACGAGAGACCTGACCTTCGTGATCTACGAGGGGAAGCAATACTCGGTCCGCGACGTGATCATCGAGGGGAATGAAAAGATCAAGACGGCCGTGCTGAAGGACGACCTGGAGCTGCACTCGGGCAAGCCGTTCCTCCAGGCGGTCCGCGACGCCGACAAGGCGCGGATGCTGATCAAGTACAACGAGATCGGCTGCATCGACACCCAGATCGTGGCCGAGCCGCGTTGGACCAACAAACCGGGCGTCGTCGACCTGGTGTACAAGGTCGAGGAGGGGGAACCGTACCTGCTGGGCGAGCTGAAGATCCAGGGGAATTCGCGGACCCGGGACAAGGTGATCCGTCGCGAGGCGGTGCAGGCCGGCCTGCTGCCGGGCGAGGTCCTGGACAAGAACCGGATCGACTTGTTCCAGAAGCGGCTGGCGAGGCTGGGGTATTTCCAGAACAATCCGCAGGGTCAGACGGGGAAGCAGATCACCGTCAAGATCGTGGATCGACGACCCAAGGACAAGCCGTACGGCGAGCTGATGATGCCGCTGATCGGCGAGACGACGCAGGCGCGGATGCAAGACCCGGGCGGCGACCAGCCCGCGCCCTTGCCGGTGCCCGACGCGCTGCCGCCGCTGGCGCCGCAGGTCCCGAACAACCCCGGGGGGGCGGGAGGGCCGGGCCTGTTCAACAACCCGTCGAATCCGTTCGACCCGCCGGCCGGGACCATGCCGCCGATCGCCGTGCCGCCGCCGGCATCCCCCGTGAGTCCTCCCTTCGGCGCCGGCGTCCCCGCGGCGCCCTCGCCCGGGTCGACCCCCGTCGGCGCCGGCGAGCCGCCGGGCAGCTTCCCCAGCATCCCCGGCATGGGCATGAGCAACGTCGGCCCCGACCGCAACGACCCGTTCCCCAACCGGGCCTATGCCGATATCGTGACCTCGGTCGAGGAGGCCCCCACCGGCCGGTTCATGATCGGCGTCGGGGCCAACAGCTTCCAGGGGCTGATGGGCAGCGTCAACATCTACGAGTCGAACTTCGACCTGTTCAACCCGCCGAAATCCATGGCCGACATCGTCAACGGCCAGGCCTTCCGCGGCGGCGGCCAGTCGTTGCAGATCAGCCTCTCCGCGGGCACCCTTATCAACATGATGCAGGTCAGCCTCCGACAGCCCTACCTCTTCGACCGCACGATCGGTGCCGGCGTGACCGGCTATCTGTTCCAGCGCCTCTATATCAACTGGGACGAGCGCCGCGGCGGTGCGCGGGTCAGCCTGGGGAAACAGCTCGGCACCAGCGCCTATTTCGACGTCTCCGCCTGGGCTGAGGAAGTCGACTTCTTCGGCTACAAGTCTCCGGCACCCGCCGATTACCTGGCCGCCAGCGGTTATACCCAGCTCTATGCCATCATGCCCAGCCTGCGCATCGACAACCGAAACAACCCGTACATGGCCACCAAGGGCCAGTACCTGAACTTCTCGGCCGAGCAGGGCTTCGGCAGCTTCACCTTCACCAAGTTCGACGCCGAGGGGCGGATGTACATTCCGACCTTCAGCCGCCCCGACGGCACCGGCAAGCAGTTCTTCACCTTGCGCGGCCACTACGGGATCGCCACCGAATCGACGCCGGTCTACGAGCGATACTTTGCCGGCAACTTCGGCAGCCTCCGAGGATTCCAGTATCGGACCGTCAGCCCACACGTCTTCGGGGTCCCGACCGGCGGCATCATGATGGCCGTCGGATCGGTCGAGTACCAGTTCCCCTGGAATGCCAAGGACACCTTCAACCAGATCATCTTCACCGACTTCGGCACGGTCACGCC
>JBKQHM010000068.1:0-3722 GCA_052148775.1 Isosphaeraceae bacterium
CCGTAACCCAGGCGACGTTGACGTCACCCGGCATCGCGTCGCAGTACAACGCGCCGTTCGGAAGCAACAACACCAATGGTGACTGGCGGATGGAGCTGGTGCGCCAGGGCCGGTCGGCGACGGCCGATCTCTATGTCTTCCTGGGCGGGACGGTGAGCCCCACGACTGAGTGCACCCTCTCCATCGTCTACAATAACGGCTCCACGGAGTCTGTTAACTTCTTCGGTATCGATGTGACGACGGCGTATTTGCCTGTCTCGTCCACGCCATCGCAGCTCACGGCCGTGGCGCTCAACCAGGACGGTGGAGGCCTGGTGGGCTCGAGCGAGGACACCGGTTCCAACGGCTACCAGGACGAGGACATCCTGCTCAATGGTCTGAGCACCACGTTGACTGTAACACAGGCCACGCTGACGGCGCCCGGCGCCGCGTCCCAGTACAACGCGCCGTTCGGCAGCAACAACACCAACGGTGACTGGCGGATGGAACTGGTGCGCCAGGGATTGGCCGCCACCGCAGGGCTTACGCACCAGAATAGGTAGGATGGGAAATCTGGGATGTAGAAAACAATGGATTATGGGATGCGGAAACCCTGGAAAACCAGGCGCTTCTGAAAGCGATGACTATACTATGCACCGACTGTGGCATATTACACAGTCCAACGACGGCCCCATTCAGGATCGAAAAGCACCGAAAACCCGGGGAAATCTGGTGCGTAAGCCCTGTTCGACGACACCGGGCGGGCCGCTCAGGTCCGCGACGAGATCACCAAACTCGGGCGGGAGGCGCACGCGCTCATCCTCCTGGACGTGGCGGTGGCCGTGCGCTATCCCGACGGATCCTTCACGTCGAATGGATCACCGCTCCCGGTCGGGCCCAACATCCGTAGCAGCACCATCGCGAGCTTCCTCGCAAGTCTGGCGATGGGCGCGCCACCCCTGTGCAGTGCAGGCGTTGACGCCTTGCTGAGCGAATTTGGCGCCGCCCCGGTCGCGGTTGGGATCAGCGACGACTTCGTCCGAGTGGTGAAGGGACTGATCCAGCCGGGGACGTCGGTTTTGTTTGTCCTGGACGACGGAGGAGATATGGATGCCATACTGCACGCGATACGAGGACTGGGCGGGACGGTGTTGAAGACCAACGTGGACCTGGAGCGGGCAAAGTTGATTCAGTCTACCCTGGCCGCTCCCGCTGACATGACGTGACCGAATGGCTGGTGAATCGAGACCCCAAACGAGGCGAAGATGATCGTCACGAATTACACGCCCGAGGACTTGAAGAAGCTGCCGCTCCGGGCGATCGTCGCCCTGGCCGCCCGATTCGCGCGGCGAGTCGAGCCGCAGACGGCCTTGCCTGTTGGCCACCCGTTGAAGGAGAGGTGCCGAGCGGCCGTGGCCAACGCCATCGGGCTGGCCGAGGATTTCGCCAGGGGCTCGGCCTGTACGTCCCTCGAATCCGCAGGCCGAGAGGTCGAAGCGTGTCGGGCACTGGCGGAGGGCGATTTCGTGTGCGATAGCGCCTTGGGTGCCGTCGTCCTGGCGGCCCGTGCGGCGAACGCGGCGATCCATGCCCTCGAGCTCCGCGACGAGCCGGAGGAACCGCACCCGTTCGGTCCCGCCAAGCCCAACCCCTTTCCCCACCTGGCGGATGTCTCGGCCGACCTGGTCGCGCGAGACGTCTTCGTGGCGGCCCTGGAGGCGAACGGTGCAATCCGGCATGTCGACACCTTCATCAACAGGTCCGTCGAGGATTATGAAAAACTGCTACAACTCGAACTCGGCAGCTATCCGCAGGCCGGCCAGCCGATCGACCCCTCATCCAAGGGGCCGCTCGGGCCGCTGTAAGAGGAGCATTCTCCCGTGGCAAGATGGGCTTCGACGAACGGCGCGATCCTCTCGATGGGCCCGGGCGCAACCTGGGTCGATGACGAGCGCGCGTACAATTTCTCGCTCTACGCCCAGCATGCCGAGAGCGTCGTGCTGCTGCTCTTCGCCGAGGACGACCCTGCCCGGCCGCTCCTGGAATATCGTCTCGATCCGCGGGTGAACAAGACGTGGAAGGTCTGGCATTGCCGGCTGCCGGCACGAAAGGCCGTCGGGGCCCGCTACTACGCCTATCGAATCGACGGACCGCGCCCCGACGGGCCGGGGAACTGGCACGCCTACGACCCACAGAAGGCCCTGCTCGACCCGTATGCGAAAGAGGTCTTCTTCCCACCGGAGTTCGACCGCGCGGCCGCGCAACGCCCGGGTTCGAACCTGGGCCGGGCACCACTGGGCGTCCTTCCTCGCCGGCCGGAGTTCGTCGCCGATCATGGTCGGTCTCCTCGGCACGAGTCGGACGCCGTGATCTACGAGATGCACGTCCGCGGCTTCACGCGGAGCCCGACGAGCGGCGTCGCGCCCGAGAAGCGAGGGACTTTCGCCGGAGTCGTGGATCAGATCCCTTACCTGAAGAAGCTGGGTGTCACCATCGTCGAGCTGCTCCCCGTGCAGCAATTCGACCCCCAGGAGGGCAATTACTGGGGGTACATGACCCTGAATTTCTTCGCCCCGCACGCCGACTATGCGGCGGATCCCAGGGACGCTCGCGAGGAATTCCGCGCGATGGTCCGTGCCTTCCACGCGGCGGACATCGAGGTCATCCTCGATGTCGTCTACAACCACACGGCCGAGGCGGGACCGGACGGGCCGACCTACAGTTTCCGGGGGATCGACAACGCCGCGTACTATGTGATGTCCGACTCTCCGCGGGAGGTGTACCGCGACTACACCGGATGCGGGAACACGCTGGCTTGCTCCAGCATCTGCTCGCGGACGTTGATCCTCGACAGCCTCCGTTACTGGGCTACAGAGATGCACGTCGACGGCTTCCGGTTCGACCTGGCCTCGGTGCTGGCCCGCGGCCCGGACGGGTCGTTCACGGCCGCCGGTACCTCGCTCCTGGGCGCGATCCGCACCGACCCGATCCTGCGCCATGTCCTCCTGATCGCCGAGCCCTGGGACGCCGGATGGGCGTATCAGCTCGGGACCCATTTCCCCGGGGCCCTGTGGTGCCAGTGGAACGGCCGGTTCCGGGATGACGTCCGCCGGTTCGTACGCGGCGACCCCGGGATGGTCGGGGCGCTGATGCTCAGGCTCTACGGCAGCGACGACCTGTTCCCCGACAACCCCCGCGACGCGAGGAGGCCGCCCGAGAGCGTCAATTACGTCACCTGCCATGATGGCTTCACGCTCTACGACGCCGTCGCCTACACCGAGAAGCGGAACTGGCCCAACGGCCACGGGAACACCGACGGGACGTCGGAGAACCTGACCTGGAACTGCGGCTGGGAGGGGGATGAGGATGTCCCCGCCGCGGTCATGGCCTTGCGCAAACGACAGGCGAAGAACCTCTTCTGCCTCCTGCTCCTCGCCAATGGCGTCCCCATGTTCGCCGCAGGCGACGAGTTCCTGCGGACCCAGCGCGGGAACAATAATCCTTATAACCAGGATAACGCGACGACCTGGCTAGACTGGTCTCGCAAGGAATCGCATGCCGACCATTTTCGATTCGCGAAGGCGATGATCGCCTTCCGGAAGTCCCACCCGACCCTCTGCCGCGCACGCTTCTGGCGCGATGACATCCGCTGGTATGGGGTGGGGCCGCGCGTGGACCTGTCCTTCGACTCGCACAGCCTCGCGTATGGCTTGCACGGGGCATCGGAGGGCGACTGCGACCTC
>JBKQHM010000069.1:0-25988 GCA_052148775.1 Isosphaeraceae bacterium
CTCATCGGCCCGCGCCCGCCCTCGGATCGGCGCGGGTCTCCCGACCCCGCCGCCGGCCCGACCGAAGGTCTCCCGGTCGCCCCCGAGGGCCTCATCGGCCCGCGCCCGGCCATCGGGGCGGTCGCCCCCGGCGTGAGACCTTCGGTCAGGCACCTGGGCGGGGTCGGGAGACCCGCGCCCAACATGATCTCGGGCGGGGTCAGGAGACCCGCGCCCAACATGAACGAACCCACGACGGATCCCGTTCGCGACAACTCCACCGAGTCCGCGCCGGTGAACGATCGCCGCGATTCGCAAGACGAACCTACGGCCCCGGCCGAGGATCACGCTGATCCGCAGCTCCAGCCCAAGGCCGCATCGGACGATCGCCCGAACTCGCGGAACGAACCCACGACGGGGCGGCAGCAACCGATGACTGCGACTCTGACCTCGGATCGGCGCGGGTCTCCCGACTCCGCCGACTCGCGACCGGACGCCCGGACGTTCCCAATCGCCTCGATGTCGAAGGAATGCGTTGAGCCGTGACCCGGGACCTGGGATACTGGCGGGATCACCAGAAACGGCGTCTTTGAGGTATCGCCATGCTCGGGGACATGCGATCGTCGATGGCATTCCTGGCCCTGGTCCTCCTGGGGCTCTCGGCAAGGTCGGGCGAGCCTGCGCGTGAGGCCGGCACCTTCGCCGATCCCAGGGCGCTCGCGGAATTCGAGAACCGGGTCCGGCCGCTGCTGGCGGCCCGATGCGTCAAGTGTCACGGACCTGAGAAGCAGGAATCGAACCTCCGGCTCGACTCGCGGGCGGCGATGATGCAGGGGGGGGACAGCGGGCCGGCGATCGTCCCGGGCAAGGCCGAGGAGAGCCTGCTCGTCAAGGCGATCCGACACCAGGGGGATATTCAAATGCCCCCCGACTCCCGGCTCAAGGACGATCAGGTCACCACCCTGACGCGATGGGTCGCCCAGGGCGCACCCTGGCCCGAACAGGCCGGGGGAGCCGCGATCCGTCAGGGCGGGATCACGCCCGAGGATCGAGCGTTCTGGTCCTTCCAGCCGGTCCGGCCGCGACCGGCTCCCGCGGTCAAGGATCGCGACTGGGTCCGCTCGCCCGTCGATCGATGGATCCTGGCGGGGCTCGCGGCGAAGGGGCTGCACCCAGTCCAGCCGGCGGACCGACGCACCCTGATCCGTCGCGCCACGTTCGACCTGACCGGATTGCCGCCGACGCCCGAGGACGTCGACGCCTTCCTGGCCGACGCCTCGCCGGATGCCTTCGCCAGGGTCGTCGAGCGACTGCTGGCCTCGCCGGCCTACGGCGAGCGCTGGGGCCGGCATTGGCTCGATGTCGTCCGGTACGCCGATACGGCCGGGGAAACCGCCGACTATCCCGTCCGTGAGGCTTACAAGTATCGAGACTACGTCATCTCGGCCTTCAACCAGGACATGCCTTACGACCAGTTCGTCCGCGAGCAGGTGGCCGGCGACATCATGGCCGGGGAAGACCCCGGGCCGTCGTACGCCCGGCTCGTGACGGCCACCGGGTTCATCGCCGTGTCGCGTCGCTTCGGATTCGACTCCGAGAATTACCACCACCTCACCATCCAGGACACGATCGACACGCTCGGCCAGGCGATCCTCGGCCTCACGCTCGGCTGTGCGCGTTGCCACGACCACAAGTACGACCCCGTCTCCGCGCGGGACTACTATGCCCTCTATGGCATCTTCGACAGCACGCGGTATCCCTTCCCCGGCTCGGAGCAGAAGCCGAAGATGCGATCGATGGCCTCGCTCCGCCCTAGCGCCGAATCCGAGTCCCTGCGCGAATCGATCGCGCGGGCGAAGGCGACCTTGAAGGCGGACAAGGTCGCCCTGCCCGGGATCACCATCGAGACCCTGGACGAGCTCGACGGCGACTTCGAGATCCAGAAGCCGTCGGCCGGCGGGAGCCTCGGCTGCCTCGTCAATCCCTGGTGCTTCGAGGGCCGTCCCGACGTGATCGCGCAGGCCCAGAGCCCGTTCACCAATCTCACCCACATCGCGGGGACAGTCGGCGTCCGATTCCCCGGTGACGCTTCCGACCACCGCGTCTGGCAACGATTCGCGCCGACCAAAACCCGCGGCCGGCTGCACTTCAACGTCGACTTCCGCAACCCGAGCCCGCAAGCCGGCGGCCCGGGGACCTACCGCCTCTTCCTGGGGCACGGGCCGGGCCGATCGCCGGCCGTCGAGGTCTTCGTCGGCGCGAATGCCGTGCTGGTCCGGAAGGGCGATTCGACCGAATCGATCCGCCCGCTCCGACCCGGGACGTGGTACAACCTCCGGCTCATCCTCGACACGGAACGGAAGACGTACTCGGGCACCGTCGCCGCGCCGGGGGACGTGACGACCTTCTCGGACCGTCCGTTTTCGCCCGGCTGGGATGGCACGATCGACACCATCCTGCTGGATGGCCGCGGACCGGTCCCGGGCGTCCGGCCGGCGCTCGACGTCGATAACCTCGCACTCCGCGAGACTCCGATTCCAACGCTCGACGCACCCTCCGTCGACGAGCCGGCCGGCAAGGCGGGGCGGGATGACCACGCACGCCGGCTCGCCGCCTTGATCGATCGCCGCGCCGGCGATCTGGCCTACGGGGTGGCCGAGGGGACGCCTCATGACGTGCGGATCCAGAAACGCGGAGAGCCCTCGAAGCCCGGCGAGGTCGTGCCGCGTCGGTTCCTGGAGGTCCTCGGCGGTGACTCGCTGGCCGACGGCGCCGAGGGGAGCGGCCGGTTGCAGCTCGCCGACTGGCTCACCCGGCCCGGGAATCCGATGACGGCGCGGGTCATGGTCAACCGGATCTGGGAAGGACACTTCGGCAATGGCCTGGTGGCCACCGAGAACGATTTCGGCAGGCGGGGCCGGCGGCCGACCCACCCCGGCCTCCTCGACGACCTGGCGCACCGGTTCATGGCCGGCGGCTGGTCGATCAAGGCGATGCACCGGCTCATCATGCTCTCGTCGACGTATCAGCTCTCGAGCGAATACGACGGCCGGTCGGCCGAGCTCGATCCCGCCGATGAGTTACTGTGGCGGTTCCCCCCGCGCCGACTCGATGCCGAATCGATCCGCGACGCGATCCTGATGCTCGGCGGCGGCCTCGATCGTTCGCCCGCCGGCCCCCACCCGTTCCCTCCGACGGGCACGACCTTCACCCAGCACGGCCCGTTCTACGCCGTCTACCCGAGCAACCGTCGCAGCGTCTACCTGATGACGCAACGGAACCGTCGGCATCCGTTCCTGTCCTTGTTCGATGGCCCCGACCCGAACGCCAGCACGGCGAAGCGATCCATCACCACCGTGCCGACCCAGGCCCTGTTCTTCATGAACGACCCGTTCGTGCACGAACAGGCCCAGGGTTTCGCGCGGCGGCTCCTCGCGGCGACTCACGATGAGGGCGACCGGATCCGGCTGGCCTACCGCATGGCGATGGCGCGCGAGCCGCTCGACGAGGAGCTCGCAAGGAGCAAGGATTTCCTGTCGCGATACCGGCGGCAGCTCGGGGCCGATGGCGTCCCGGTCGGAGAACAATCCCGATTGAGCTGGTCGGCCTTCGCCCGGACACTCTTCGCGCGCAATGAGTTTGTATTCATCGACTGATGAAGGATGGGCCGGCCCGGCCCGGCGGTCGTGACGTTCGGGGAGGGAAATCAAGCCATGGTAATATCTCAAATTCGACCCACACGACGCGACGTCCTCCGCATGGCGGCCGGCGGCTTCGGATCAATCGCCCTGAACGTCATGCTCTCCGAGCTGTCCCGGGCCGACGCTCGTCCGGCGATCCCGTCCGGCGATCCCCTGGCGCCTCGGCCGACCCACTTCGCTCCGAGGGCCAAGCGCGTCATCTTCCTCTACATGACCGGCGGGGTGTCGCACGTCGACTCGTTCGACCCCAAGCCGAATCTCTTCGCCGGCGCCGGCAAGACGGTGCGGGTCGACAACTTCCAGGGCAAGCCGGGCGACTTCATGCTGTACCTCAAGAGCCCGCAGTTCGCCTTCCGGCCGGGCGGCGCCTGCGGCACCGAGGTGAGCGACCTGTTCCCGCACATGCGTTCGGTGGTGGACGACCTCTGCGTCATCCGGTCGATGTCATCGGACCACACCAACCATTATGAGGGGACGCTCGGCATGCACACCGGGTCGTTCACCTTCGCCCGGCCGAGCCTCGGCGCCTGGGTCAGCTACGGCCTCGGCACGGAGAACCGCAACCTCCCCTCGTTCGTCGCCGTCGCCCCGCGGCTGCCCTATGCCGGCACCCAGACCTGGGGGTCGGACTTCCTGCCGGGCTGCCATCAGGGCACCCACATCGAGCCCGGCCCGACGCCCATCGCCAATGTCCGGCGCCGGGCCGGCTCCGACGCGCTCCAGCAGCTCGAGCTCGAGATGGTCGCCGACGCCAATCGCCGCCACTTCGAACGACACGAGGCCGACGCCGCGATCGAGGCCCGCATCCGCTCGTTCGAGACGGCCTACGGCATGCAGCGCGAGGCCCCGGAGGCGTTCGACCTCTCCAGCGAATCCGACGCCACGCTCCGGCTCTACGGCCTGGAGCGGGGCCGGACCGATGGCTTCGCCTGGCAGTGCCTGGTCGGCCGGCGGCTGGCCGAGCGCGGCGTCCGGTTCATCGAGCTGATCGACTCCGGCTCGTCGGGCAACTGGGATGCTCACGGCAACATGATGGAGCACGTCCCCATGGCCAGGAACGTCGACCGGCCGATCGCCGGGCTGCTCATCGACCTCAAGTCGCGGGGTCTGCTCGAGGACACGCTCGTCGTCTGGACCACCGAGTTCGGACGGACTCCGTACAACTCCCAGCCCGGCGCCGCCGGCCGCGAGCACCATCACCAGTGCTTCTCGTCCTGGATGGCCGGCGGCGGCGTGAAAGGCGGGGTCGTCCACGGGTCCACCGACGAGTACGGGATCGCGGTGGCCGAGGATCGCGTGCATGTGCACGACTTCCACGCCACGATCCTCCACCTGCTCGGCCTCGACCACACGCGGTTGACCTACCGGCATGCCGGGCGCGACTACCGACTCACCGACGTCTCCGGTACGGTCGTCAAGGAACTCTTCGCTTGAGACGGTCGCCGAGCGCGATAGGGCGTGTTATGAACGCCACCCTCTTCTGTAGGCGGCCCCTGTGAGGCCGAGGATTGGATCGCGGGGTCTCAGACCCCCGCCTAGCCGAAAGACCTGCAAATGCCGGCTAACAGTTCAAAACACGCTCTAGCCCAGCTCCCGGCACGTTTCCACCCAGACGCGCATGGCGCGGGCCATCTTGGTGAAGAAGGCCTTGAACTCGCCGGCCATCCGCTTGTGGGGCCATTCCGCCGCCTCCAGGTGGTCCGCCAGCTCGAGGTAGGCATCCCCATAGCTGGAGGCCGTCAAGGACCACCCTCGGAGGAACTCGGCGAGCGGATCGGTCAGGATGACCGACCAGAATTCCAGCTCGAGATCTCCCAGCAGGTTATGGACATTGCGTCGGTGATCGCAGGCCGGACGCCCGAACGTGATCCGATCGTCGAAGTGGTCGATCAGCTTCCTGGCGAAGAATCCGGCCCAGATGTCGCCGTATCGCTCGACCGCGATGCCGCAGACCGGATCGCCGACCGGCACGAAGTAGAACGCCGGCAGGATATCCCGGTGGAAGGCGGTGTTCTGCGTGTTGATCGGCGCCCAGGTCCCCGGCGCGAGCATGAGGCGCTCCTCATTCACGCGAAGCGCCCGCGCCGGTTGCGAGAGCCGCGTCAGCGAGTCCACGTCCGGATCGCCCAGCCACATCCCGCCGTTGAGCACCACGCGTCCCTCGGTGATCGCGTAGGAATCCTCGTCGGCGAGATGGCGCTTCGCGTACGGATAGCCCCGCGCGTAGGTGGGGACCGGCGAGTCCATATCCATCAGCCGGCAGGGATTGAACCAGCCGTTCGAAGACGACACGGTCTTCAATTGCATCGTGGATCCGACCAGGGCATGGCCGTCGTACCAATCGTCGTCGCCGACGAAGTTGTCATCATCGACGGCGACGATGATCTCGGCCCCGCCCTCGGCGGCCATCAAGTAGCCGATGTTGCGGCGATTGTCGGAATTGAACGGGATCAGCGGTTTCATCCGCGGGAAGCGGTCGAGATATCGGTCCTGTTCCTCGAGGTCCACGTATCGGGCGTCGAAGCCCGTCATGCGCAGGTTGGCCGACAGGTCGGCAACGGCCCCATGGGGCGTCTTCCTGTCGCCGACGATCAGCGCGCTCACCTCGTGGAGATGCCCGAACTTCTCAAAGTTCCGCGCATAGTCCTCGAGCAATCGCGGCACATTGATCGTGGTGATGACCATTGTCATTCGGTGATAAGTCATGATGATGCGTCTCCTGAAAATGTCTAATCATACGAACAATGATGTCTTCGACTCCGAGACGGGGCCGGTAATCGAGGGCCTGCCTGGCCCGATCGATCCGGGTGTGGAGGCTGAACGATTGATTCGACCGGGGACCCGGCCTGTACCGTCCCGAACCGACGAGACGGATCACCTGCTCGGCGAGTTGCTTCATGCTGAGCGACTGGCCGGAACTCACATTGAAAATATCGCAAGATGAACCCAGAGATCGGTTCAGTCGGTCGGCGGCCAGGACCATGGCCGCGGCCACGTCCACCGGATGGACGAAATCGCGACGGTGCTCGCCTCCGCCAAAGAGGACGATCTCCTCGCCGCGGAGGGCCTTGAGCACGAAATCTCCGACGGCGTGGAGTTCCTTGCTGCCCTCGCCGACGACCAGGGTCGGCCGCAGGACGATGGAACGAATGCCGAAGTGGAGGCTGTAGTCGCGCACGGCGAATTCCGCGGCCACCTTGCTGGCGGCGTAGGGATGGCGTGGCGCGAACGTCGAATCCTCGTCGACCGGATCCGGCGACGAGCCGTGGACGGTCAGGCTGGAGGTGAACAGGAATCGCCCGACCCCGGCGCGCCGGCAGGCCTCGAGGACATGCACCGTGCCCAGCGTGTTGACCGCGAAATAGTCCGGCGGATTCTCCCGACTCGGTGCCGCGCCGCACAGGGCCGCGAGATGACAGACGAGCTGGGGACGCTCGTGCGCGATGACCCGCCGCGTGGCGGCCGCGTCCGTGATGTCCAGGTCCTCGCGGTCGATCGCGACCACCTTGTAGGACTCGCGCAGCAGGGGGACCAGGTAGTTCCCCAGGAATCCGGATCCACCTGTGACCAGGACCTTACGCATGGGCATACTCTCGTGATGAAATCGGGCAGTCGTTCCGTGCGATCGCTCGATGCTCGCGATACCACTGCATGGTGGTCGCCAGGCCGGCTCGTAGCGAGGTTCGCGCCCTCCAGCCCATGCCGTCCCGGGCGCGCGAGACGTCGAAGACGCGCCGAGACTGGCCGTCGGGACGGCCGGCATCCCAGATGACCTCACCCCGGAAGCCGCTGATTTCCTGGAGGGCTTCCACGACGCCTCGGATGCTCGTCTCCTGGCCCGAGGCGAGGTTGACCAGTTCGGATCGGTCGTAGACCTCGGCGGCCCGCAGGATGCCCTCGGCGACGTCCCCGGCGTAGACGAAGTCGCGCGTCGGCGCGCCGGAACCCCAGACCGCGAGGCGATCCTGATCCGCTTCGACGGCCGCGACGAACTTGCGGATCAGGGCCGGCACGACGTGGGCGTTCTCCAGGTCGAAGTTGTCGTACGGCCCGTAGATATTGCCGGGAATGGTCACGATGACCGGGAATTGATGCTGCGTCCAGTAGGCCATCGACTGGACGTGCAGCATCCGCTTGGCCAGCGAGTACGGGGCGCTCTCCTGCTGGGGGAACCCGTCCCAGAAGCGGGTTTCCTGGAGCGGCAGCGGTGCGTGCTCCGGGTAACCGCAGCCCGCACCGGTCGCCACGACCTTTCGGACACCGGCCTGCCAGGCGTGGTGCAAGGTCATCGCATTCATCAACAGGTTCTGGAGGAAAAAGTCGGCGGGCCTGGCCTTGTTGGCGGCGATGCCTCCGACCAGGCCGGCCAGGTGCAGGAGCACATCCACGCGGTGCTCCTCGAACAACCGCCGGACGTCATGCTCCCGGCTCAGGTCGAAGTCGCGGTGGCTCACCACCACGACCCGAGTGCAGCCCGCCAGGCGTAGCTGCTCGACGACATGGCTTCCCAGGAAGCCTTCGCCGCCGGTGACCATGACTCGCTGGTCCTTCCAGTACGACATGCCATTCCTCCCATCAGTCGGATATCGAAGAAAGCTCCGGGCTCCGGCCGATTGCCTGGACCCCCGCCATGAAGCTCCCGGCCCTTGCGAACGACTCCGGCGTGCCGATATCAACGAATGGGGCGCGAGTGGTGTAGCCCCCGAGCCCCTGATCGATCCAGCGCGGGAACATCTCCTTCTCGAGCGAAACCTCCCGGCCCGCACGGATCGATTCGAGCAGGGAGCTCCGGAACAGGTAGACGCCTGTGTTGATCAAGCCGGCCTCGGGAAACCGCGTCTTCTCCCGGAACGACCGGATCGCTTCCCGCGAGCCCAGCTCGACGCTCCCAAATCGGCTCGTGTCCTCCGTCCAGGTGAGGAGCAACGACCCGGGATATGACGACTCGCGCGCAACGTGCCAGCGGTGGAAATCGTCGAGCGGCCAATGGATATAGGAGTCGCCGTTGAGCACCAGGTATCGCTCGGCCTCGACCCGGGAGATCGCCAGCCGGATCGCCCCGGCCGTGCCGAGCGGTCGGGACTCGCACGAGTAATGCAGCTCGAGATCCTCGTGGCGCGTGCCGAACGCCTCGAAGACCTGGTCGGCCCGATATCCGGTGCAGAGCACGACGTCGCGGACGCCCGCGACCTGGAGCTGGTCGAGCAAGTAACTCAGGAACGGCCGCCCGCCCACCGGCGCCAGGACCTTGGGGATGCGGGGCAGTACCCCCCGAAGGCGGGTCCCCTGTCCACCGGCGAGGATCAATGCAGTGACTCCGGACACGTTTCCTCCCTCCAACGCCGCCCGCGTTCAGCGATCCTGGCTGCGCCAGACCTGGACGCCGCGGGTGTCGAACGCGAAGTCCGTCACGGTCCCGCCCAGGTGCTGGAGCGCCTGGCGTACGTCCTGCTGACGGCCGGTCTCGCAGTAGATCAAGAGATAGCCGCCGCCGCCGGCCCCCAGCAGCTTGCCGCCGAGTGCACCGTGCCGCCGCGCCTCGGCATACAGCTCGTCGGCGATCGTTCCCGTCGCGACCTCGGGATTGATCCGCTTCTTGTGGAGATACGCCTCATGCAGGAGCCCGCCGAAGTCGTTGAGCCGTCCGTCGGTGACGGCTTCCGCCATCTCGAAGGCCAGCTCGCACAGGCGAATCATCCCCATCCGCGTCGCCGGGCGCCCCTCGCGATAGAGTCGCACCTGATTGGCGACCAGGCCGAGGTCGGCGCGAACCCGGCCGGTGTAGCAGAGTAGCAGATGCGACTCCAGGTCGTTGATGATGTCGCGGTTGAGCTCGAGGGTGTTCACGATGGCGGCATCCGGGTAGAACTCGATGACGTTGAATCCGCCGAACGTGGTGGCGTACTGGTCCTGCTTGCCCCCTTCGATGCCCAGGTCGTGGCGCTCGACCTCGAAGTTCAGCTCGGCCTGCTCGTAGCAGTCGAGCGCCTGTCCGGTGTAGGCGGCAACGACCCCGATGATCGCCGCCGTCACCGACGAGGAACCCCCCAGTCCGCTGCCGGGGGGCGCCGACGACCGGACATCCAGGTCCATGCCCCGGCTCGCCCGGAGGCGGTAGATGACCGCCTTCGCCAGGTCCAGCACGCCGTCATAAGTCGGCGGATGGGTCACGTCGAACGTGATATCCAGGCCGAGGTCAATCGACCGGATGCGGATCAGCTCGTCGTCTCTCGGGTAGAGGGTGACGTGCGCGTAGCGATCGATCGTGCTGGAAAAGACGGCCCCGGGATGCTCCATGTACCAGTGGGGCAGGTCCGTGCCGCCCCCCGCGAAGCTGACGCGCAGCGGGGCCTTCGCCCGGACGATCGAATCGCTCGGGATCGCGATGCGCGTGCGTCGCGCCAGGGTCGGCAAGCTACAGGTGATCATGCAAGTCTTCTCCATCGAAACTGCGGAGTCTTTACACGTTCATAAAACGTGATCTGCCCATCATGTGATATCCCTTGATCAGCTCCTGAATGCCCTCGTCGAGTGACCGTCGCGCCAGGAATCCGGCATTGCACAGCCGATGGCTGGAGACGATGTAGTTGCGCTGGTCGGGGTCGCGGCCCAGCTCCGCGACCAGAATGGTCAGGTCCCGGACATGCCGCCGGATCTCGATCGCCAGCTCCTCCTTGGAGAGATTGGCGGAGTCCAGGCCGACGTTGTAGGACCGGCCGACCATCCGATCCGCATTGGCGATGCAGTGCAGGAAGCAATCGGCGACGTCCCGGATATGGACGAAGTTCCGCTTGAAGTCCTTCTCGAAGAGCACGATCGCCCGACGCGTGACGGCCTCGTATACGAAGTGATTGACCAGCAGGTCGAGCCGCATCCGGGGCGAGGTCCCGAATACCGTGGCCAATCGGAGCGTGATCGTGTTCGGGCTTTGCAGGACGGCGGCCTCGGCCTCCACCTTGGTTCGACCGTAGAGCGAGATCGGCTCGAGCGGGGTCTCCTCGGTGCAGTAGGTGTGCCCGGATTTCGTCCCGTATCCGCTATTGGTCGTCGGATAGACCACGAGCTGCCTGGGGCTCCGACAACGGAGCAAATGGCGGATCGCATCGAGATTCACCGATTGCGCCAGTGCGGGATCGCGATCGCAGGCCGGGGCGCCCACGATCGCGGCCAGGGGGATCAGGATGTCGGCCTCGCAGGTCAACCGACGGACCAGTTGCTCGTCGCGGACGTCTCCATGTACGAACGCGAAGCGAGGGTCGGCGCAGAGGTGGAACAGGCTCTGCTCGCCGAAGGACAGGTTATCCAGGACGGTGACCCGGAACCCGCGTTCCAGGAGGTGACCACAAAGGATCGAGCCCAGATAGCCCGCGCCACCGGTGACCAGGACGGACTCCGCCATGAATTCGTGTCCTCGATAGGATGAGGCGGCTTGGCGCCGCCGGGTTGTTGCCGGGAGCCGGCAGGTCTTGTCCGGTGCGGGAGGTCACATCCTCAGAGCGTGCGATAAACGGTTAGCCCGTATTTTCCCGGTATTTTCGGTTGTGGCCGGAGTCTGCGACCCCGGAGTCGAACCCCCGGCCTCACAGAGGCCGGATCCGGATGAGGGCGAGGTTCGTAGCACGCTCTAGTCTAGGACACATTCCGACGATCGAGCGGGAAGAACATGGGGTGCCGCGGCCGGCGCCGACGACGCGGGCGGCCGAAGTTCGGGATGCCCGCCCGATTCGACCGACCCGCCTTCGTCCTCGAAGGCGGCGTGCGCGACACCGCGGGCCAGGATCGACACCGCCATGCCGACATATCGGAAGTTCCGAGCAAAGTTGTTGGTGGAACGACCTTCCACCCGCGCCCTCCACGTGGTGGGTACCTCGGCGACCGGGAAACCCAGCCGGATCGTCTTGAGCGTGGTCTCGCAGCCGATCTCCTGGTAGATCGCTTCCCAGGAGATGTTCCGGACCAGCTCGGACCGCATCAGTTTGAAGCCGTAGGTCAGGTCGTGGAGCCGGGTGCGGAAGAGGATGCGGAAGAGCTGCTGGAAGCCCCAGTTGAGCCATCGCTTGGCGGGGCTGTAGCCGACGAATCCGCCGCCGGGCAACCAGCGCGAGCCGACCACGAGCCCGAGATTCCCCCTCGCCATCTCGGCGATCATGCGGGGGATCGTGGCCGGTTCCATCTCGCCGTCGGAATCCATGCTCAGGACGACGTTGCCGCGGACGCGTGCGTACCCCTCGCGAAACGCCCGGCCGACTCCTGGGTTCTCCCGCTGCTCGAAGACCCGGACCCGCGGATCCGTCCTGGCGAGCTCCTGGCAGACCGCGATCGACTCCCGCGAGGACCGGGGAGAAACCACGATGATGACCTCGAACAGCCAGGGTTCGAGATGGACGCAAAGCCAGTCCACGATCTCCCGGACCGTCCTCGTCTCCGAGAAGACCGGCAACACGACGCTGATGCGGAAATCATCGAGGGTCAGGGCGGGGAGTCTGGGATTCATGGTTCAGATCGACCCGGAAATGAGTTCGGGGGAAGTCCACGTCCCGGGCGAATCAACAGGACGAACGGAGGCGACCCGGGGACCGGTCGGTCGGAGATCGAGCCTGTCAAGGACGAGCGCCAGCCACATGAGCAGCAGGCTCCAGAAATGGAGGCTCGCGATCAGCAGGGTCGCCAGGCCCGAGGGCTGGAAAGTCACGGTAAAGAATGCCGGTACGAACATGCCCACCATGGAGGCGTGGAACAGGTACCAGCTCGGCGAGTGGATCGGCTTGCCGACGCCGCCGACCGCCTTCGAGCGGTCGATCGACCAACCTCGGGCCATCGCCGCGACCGGCCCCACGGGCAGCCAGAAATAGTAGATCCATCCCAGGGGAGACAGGAGCAGCGCGCTGACCAGGAGGATCGCGAAGGCCCGATCGGCGCCCCGGGTCGATCGATCGGGCAGGATCCGGAGCAGGGCCACCAATCCCGCGGGTATCCCCAGGGCGAGCCAGGCCGCGCGGACCAGGCCCGGCTCCCACGTCGCCATCGTGGTGAACAAGGTATTCTTCATCAGCACACGGCTCATGGCCCCGTACAACGATGCGTTGAGGGGAAGCCAGGCCCACGTATCGGCCCGGGAGAGCACGCGCAGCCACGACTGGTGGCTCTCGAGGCCGAAGACCAGGAGGCCCAGCAGGAAGGACAGGCCCGTGGTCAGCCCCATGGCCGAGAGCCCTCGCCAGCAACGCTTGAGGACGAGATAGGGGATGAAGATCAGGAAGAACGGCTTGATGCTCAAGGCCAGCCCCAACCAGGCCCCGGCCTTGCCCCACCGCCTGTGTCGGGCATCGCGCCACGCCAGCGTGGTCACGAGCATCAGCAGGAATGTCATGTGGACCGTGACCAGCGCCACGCCCGTCGCCGAGAAGGCGAGGAGCCCCGCCGTCATCCAGTCCCTTCGACGAGGCGTGAGCTCGATCCCGGTCTCGGACAGGAGGATCCGGATCGAGCCGTAGAGGCAAAGCCCCCCCACAACATACCAGATGGACAGGGCCAACTCCGCCGGTAAGACGGCCAAGGGCAAGTACAAGAGGTGGGAATGGGGCGGGTTCAGGTTCCAGAGACGAAGGATCGTATCCGAGTTGCACCAGGTGATGACGGCATCGGTCTCGCCGTACATGTCCTTCCCGTCGAGGAAAGCCCGAGTGCCCAGGAGCGGCCGTCCGAAGTCATTCCGCGGCATCCCCGCGAACGTGACCGCCACCAGGAAGAGATTCCACAGGATCAGGACCAGGATCAGGACCGTCAGCGCGAAGGTCCGGCGGCGACCGCCCCGCTCCCCATCCGCCCGGCCCTCGTTCGCCGCAGGCAGCAATTCGTCCGCGTTCCGTTCCATCGTCATGACCCGTGCGAGAGTGATCGGGTTCTTCGGTGGTGGACTGTCCCCTGCGGGAAGCTTAGAACACGTTCGCGCAAGTGAGGAATTCGAACGGATGCCGCGCGATGACCGGGCGAATGCAGCCCAGGCCCGGCAGCGTCGCGAGCTGGCCCAGGCCCGCAAGAGCGCCGGGCCGCGGTCAACATCGCGTTGTGATCGAAGGGGGATCAATCAGGGGAGCGTGATGCGTCCGCCGCTGGCCGAGAGCGTCTCGCCGGTCATGAAGCTGGATTCTTCACCCAGGAGGAAGACAATGATCGAGGCGATCTCTCCGGGCTGGCCGATCCGACCCATCGGGGTCTCGCCGACGACACGCCTCATCGTTTCATCCGGCAGCACGTGGGCCATCTCGGTCTCGATCAGGCCGGGCGCCACGCAGTTGACCCGGACGTTATCGGGCGCGAAGGCCTCGCCGCAGCATCGGGTCATGGCGATGACACCGGCCTTGGCCGAGGCGTAGTGGATCTGCATCTTCCGCGGCCGGAGGGCCGCCGCCGAGGACACCAGGACGATCCGCCCGAATCCCCGCGCGATCATCTCGTCCTTGACCGCGAAGACGACCAGGAACGACCCGTTCAGATTCACGTCGATCGTCTCGAGCCATACGTCGTAGGACAGCTTCGAATGGTCGCAGATGTTGCTGATCGCGCCGCAGTGGGCGAGGAGGCCGATGGGCCCCAGCTCGTCTCGCGTGCGCGCGACGAGGCGACCGACCTCGTCGGGCTTCGCGACGTTGCAGGGGGCGCAGACGGCGTTGCGGCCCATCGCCCGGATCTCGGCGACGACGTCCTCGGCCTCCCTGGATCGCGAGACGAAGCTGATGGCGACGTCCGCCCCTCCGGCGGCCAGGCGCAAGGCCGTGGCGCGGCCGATGCCGCGCGATCCACCCGTCACGAGGGCCACCCGGTTCGCGAAAGCCTGGGACATGAATCGTTCTCCCCGGAGAGTCCGCCGGGCTTTTCAGCCCGACGTCCCAAGGCTCCTCAGGCCAGAAGGCCCTTGACGACCTCGCCTTCGACGTCGGTCAGCCGCATGTCGCGGCCGCCGTGGAAATACGTGAGGAGTGTATGATCGAACCCCAGCAGATGCAAGATCGTGGCATGCAGGTCGTGGACATGCACCTTGTTCTCGATGGCAGCGTAGCCGAAGTCGTCGGTCGCGCCATGGGCCTGGCCCCCCTTGACACCGCCGCCCGCCAGCCAGGCGGAGAAGCCGCGGGGGCTATGGTCGCGCCCCTTGCCCCCCTGGCCGGTGGGCGTCCGGCCGAACTCGCCTACCCAGACGACCAGCGTCTCATCCAGGAGGCCCCGGCGCTTGAGGTCGGTCAGGAGCCCCGCGATCGGCCGGTCGGTCTCCCCGCAGTGCAGCTCGTGATTCTTGTTGACATCCCCGTGGGCGTCCCAGTTCTCGTCGTTGTGGCCCCCGCCGGAGTAGGCCTGGACGAACCGCACCCCGCGCTCGACCAGCCGTCGTGCCATCAGGCAACGCCGGCCGAATCGCTCGGTCCTGGGGTCGTCGAGCCCATAGAGCTTCTGTGTTTCCCGCGACTCGCTCGAGAGGTCGACGGCCTCCGGGGCGCTGGACTGCATCCGGAAGGCCAGCTCGTAGCTGGCGACGCGGGCCATCATCTCGAAGCGGTCCGGGCCGTTGACCCCGTCGGCCCGGTTCAGCGTGGACAGCAGGTCGAGCTCGTTGCGCTGCTGCGCGGCCGAGATCCCGCGCGGCGGCCGGAGGTTCAAGATGGGGTCGCCGCCGGTGCGGAACTGCGTCCCCTGATAGGTCGCCGGCATGAACCCTGCGCCCCAGTTGGGAGGGCCGGAGATCGGACCGCCGCGGTGGTCGAGGAGCACGACGTATCCCGGCAGGTTGCTGTTGACCGTGCCCAGCCCATAAGTCACCCAGGAGCCCAGGCTCGGGTAACCCTGCCGGACGAATCCGGTGTTCATCTGGAGCAGGCCCGAGCCGTGCGCGAAGCTGTCGGTATGCATGCTCCGGATGACCGCCAGGTCGTCGACGCAACGGGCCAGGTTCGGGAAGAGGTCGGAGACCTCGATCCCCGCCTGTCCGTGCTTCGCGAACTTGCGGGTCGAACCGAGCAACATCCCCGGGTTCCGGGCCTTCAGCACCGCATCGCCGACGTCGCTCGGGATCGGCTTGCCGCTGTGCTTATTGAGCTGCGGCTTGGGATCGAACGTGTCGACCTGGCTGACGCCACCATACATGAACAGGACGATACACGCCTTGGCCTTCGCCGGGAAGTGCGGCGCCTTGGGGGCCAGCGGCGATGCGGCCGAGGCTTCCCGCTCGGCCCCCGCGACGGTCCTGGCGAAGAACCCTTCCGTGGCCAGCAAGGTGGTCAGCGCGGTGCCGACGAACCCGCCGCCGGCCTCCCACAGGAACTCGCGCCGCGTGCGTCCGCAAGGAGTGAAGGCCCGCGGCATCAGTTGGTCTCCGCCGGAATCGCCGTCCATCAGGTCCTCCAGGCATCGCGTCCCGCGGATCGTCCGTTAATTGATATACACGAACTCGTTCATGTTCAGCACGACGAGGCAGAAGGCTTCCAGGGCCTTACGCCGGTCGGCAAGGGCGTCGGCATTCGCGCCGGCGGCATCGTCGTGGATCTGCCGCTGTTGCTTGGCGAGGAACTCGAGCGCGGCCCGCGACTCCTCGGGCCGCGCGGGCCGGCCCAGTGCGAGCTCGAACGCGCGATCGACCTGGGCCTCTGGGCCTTCGCCCGCCTCGGCGACCAGCCGGGCGGCGAAGTGCCGGGCCTGCTCGTAGATGAACGCCCCGTTGAGGAACGTGAGGGCCTGGGGACCGGTCGTCGAGACCATCCGGCGCTCGCAACTGCTCGTGGTGTCGGCGGCGTCCAGGAGCTCGAGCTCGGGGACGGCGAGGCTCCGCTTCGCGAAGATGTAGATGCTGCGTCGGGATTGTTCGCGATCGCCCGACCGGCCCCACCCCTCGCCCGGCCGCGACTGACCTTCGAGCACCTCGCGCGGGAGTGTGGGATAGAAGGACGGCCCTCGCATCCGCAGGTTCAGCCGCCCGCTGACCGACAGGATCGAGTCCCGCACGACCTCCGCCTCGAGGCGTCGCGGGCGCCATCGCCAGAGGTTTGTTGCGCTCGGGTCGATCGCGGCGGCTTGTGGGCTGGAGTGCGACGACTGCTGGTACGTCCGCGACAGGACGATCATCCGGTGCAACGGCTTGAGGCGCCATCCGGAGGCCATGAACTCATTTGCCAGCCAGTCGAGCAGTTCGGGATGACTCGGGGGATCGCCCATGACCCCGAGATCGTTCGACGATGGGACGAGCCCTTCACCGAAGTGGAACTGCCAGATCCGGTTGACGATCACCCGCGCCACGAGCGGGTTTTGCGGGCTGGTCAGCCATCGTGCCAGCCAGAGCCTGCGACCGGTCGAGGTGGCGGTCGGCACTGGCGGGCCGGGCTGCTGCGCGGCCAGCACGGCGGGCACCCCCGGCTCGACGACGTCGCCCGGCCGCGTGGGGTCTCCGCGCTTGAGGACGTGGGTCGGGGCGGCCTTGGGGCCGTCCTCGGACCAGATGTAGGCGTGCGGTGGTTCCTTGGGCTGGGCCGCCTTGATGGCCGCGATCCGGTCATCCAGGACTTTGAGCGCACCCTTGACCTCCTCGGGCGCGATCCGGCGGATCTCGGCCTCGAGCGGGGCGCCGAAGAACTTGACGAGGTTGCGCTGGTGCTCCGAACGTTTCGAGGGTTCGGTCTGCAACGCCTTACCCAGCTCCGGGGGCAAGGTCGTTCGCTTCTCAGGAGGCTTGCCCTCCTTCGGCTTTTCCGGCGGGGCGAACAGTCGATCGATCTCCGGACCGGCGAGCCCTTCGATCCGCTCCCAGACCTGGGCCAGCTCGGCCTCGGCCCGGGCATGGGCCGCCTGATAGTCGGCCAGCTCGGACTTCGTCCCGACCGGGCGGTCGAGGTCGACCCGGCCGTCCTGGGGGCGCTTGAGCGGTTGGAAGACGGCGAGCATCCGATAGTAATCGACCTGCGAGAACGGCTCGAACTTGTGGTCGTGGCATCGGGCGCATCGGAGCGTGATCCCCAGGAATGCGGTCGCGGCCGTGCCCAGCACGTCGTCGAGCTGGTCGTATCGGTCGACGCCCGGATCCGCCGGCTCATCGTCCCAGGTTCCGAGCCGGAGGAACGTCGTGGCGATCTGGGCCGACGCATCCGAGCCCTCCACTTCGTCGCCCGCCAACTGCTCGGTCACGAACCGATCGTAGGGCTTGTCCTGGTTCAGAGCATCGATGACGTAGTCGCGGTATCGCCAGGCGTGGGGCTTGGTGCCGTCGCGCTCATAGCCGTTAGATTCGGCGTATCGCACCACGTCGAGCCAGTGTCGCGCCCATCGCTCGCCATACTGGGGGCGGGCCAGCAGGTCATCCACCACCCTGGCCACCGCCTCCGGCGACCGATCGTTCAGGAACCTCCGGACCTCGTTGACGGTCGGCGGCAGGCCGATGAGATCCAGATAGAGGCGGCGCAACAGCGTCCGTTGGTCGGCGAGCCCCACCGGCTTGACGCCCTCGGCCTCCATCCTGGCCAGCACAAACCGATCGATGGGGTTGCGTGCCCAGGCCGGGTCGGACGTCGGCGGGAGCTCCGGCCGCGCAACGGGCACGAAAGCCCAGTGCGGTTCGCCCTTGTCGGCCGGCGGCCGGGCGTCGGCCGTGGTGCTTGCGACCGACAGGGCCAAGCCAAGGGCGATCGTGCCTGCGATGAAGTTGGGCAGTCTCATGAGCCGTCGATCCGTCAGGTGCGTGGTCACTCGGCGCCAACCCGCGGCGTCGCCTGCGTCGAAGCCACTCATCACTCTACCAGAACCCCCACCCTCGCGAAAGCGGTTTGTTGGAGAAATGTCAAACATTCTCGGCGGCTGTCGTAGAACGGAATTCATTCCGTTTGTGGTCGGTTGGGCACGGCTCAGGGTGAGTCGGCTGAGGCTTGGGTAAACGGAATGAATTCCGTTCTACCTTGGACGTCTCGCGCGACGGTCAGGCTGGTCAGGCTTCCGACCGTACGAGTTCGGCGCAATCGCGGGCGATGGTGGCGCAGATGGTCTCGAGGGGGAGCGCGTTGGGGGTCAGGCCGAACGGGTTCTCGATCTCGACGCCGGCGTCCTCGATCCCGAGCATGCCCAGGGCCACCACCGCCACGACCAGCGGCGCGGCGTAGCCCATCTTGGCCACCAGGACGAACGGCAAGGATCCGAGATAGAGGATCAGCAACTCCTTGATGAGCGAGGCGTAGATGAAGGGCAGGGGGGTCCGCTGGATCCGTTCGCAGGCCCCCTGGGCGTCGGTGAGTGCCGCGATCTGTCGCTCGAGGTCGGAGGCCGTGACCGGGTCGAGGGCCCCCTGTGCCTTGCGGGCGCGGACCCATTGGCTGAGCGATCGGGCCAGCCGGGCCGGCGGATTGGCCGCGGCGATCACCTCGTCGAGCAACCGGCCCGACAGCCAGGGGCGCAGGGCCTCGGTCGGGTCTCGCTCGCGCAACCGCTCGCGCAGGGCGACGGCGAAGGCCGACAGCAATCGGGCGACGTCGTCGGCCGGGGGGGCGTGGACGTTGGCCATCCGCGACAGGTTGCGCGAGGCGTTGACGATCGATCCCCAGGCCGTCCGACCCTCCCAGTACCGGAGGTTCGTCGAGTTCGTGCGATGGACGATCAGCAGGCTCATCGTCACGCCCATCACGGTGTGGCCCAACTGATCCAGCGCCGGCAGGGGCCATCCGTATCGTTCCAGGACGAAATCGTCCAGCAGGCAGATCGCCAGGTAGAACAGGGTGAACAGCCCGACCCGGCCCAGGGTGTGGGGCAGGACCGTGCCATGGAATGAGATTGCCGTGCGCCACCATCGTGTGCGGTCGTACGAGATCAATGAGGGAGGTCCTCGGTGGGCTCAATGCGCCGCGGTCGCGCCGGTCCATCGGCCGCCCCAGCTCCTGGACAGCCCCGACAGGAAGTTTTCCCAGCCCGGACCATCATACGGGGGCGGGTAGACCATCGTTTGCATCGGCCCGGGCGACTCGAAGAGGATCCGGAACTTCCCGTCGTCGCCCATCTGGCCGATTCGCGCGATCCGCGAGCCGTAGTAGATGTTCGGGGCGATGCGTAGCCGGCCCTCCGGCGCCTTGATCTCCATGCCGGCCACGGCCGCCCGAACCCTGGCCGACTCCAGGCTACCGGCCTTTTCGACGGCCTGCTTCCAGATCATGACCGAGACGTAGGCCGACTCCACCGACGCGATGGCCGGCAGCGTCGCGTGCCGGGAGCGCAGGCGTTCCAGGAATCGGGCGTTCTCAGGCGTGGGGACGGCTTCGAAGTAATTGAGGGCCGAATAATGGCCCGTGATCAGCTTGCGGTCGATCGTCCGGAGCATGTCCTCGCCCAGGCAGATCGAGACGACCGGCAGGTCCTCGGCCTTGATCCCGAGTCGGCCCAGGGTCTTGAAGAACATCCGGTCCGACTCGAGGTCGAGCGTATCGAGTACGATGTCGGCCTTGCTGGCGCGGATCTCGTCGATGACGGCGTCGAACCCCAGCAATTGACCGTTCGGGACCGAGCGCACGCCGGCCGGCTCGAGCCCATGCTTCGTCAGCTCGCCCCGGAAAAGTTCCTGGCCGGCCCTTGAGAAGACCGACTCGCTGCCCAGCAGGAAGAATCGCCGGCGGGGCGGATCGAAGAACCCGATCGCCCATCGCACCATGGGCAGGAGCTGCTGGTTCGGCCCGCCGCCGACGTAGATGACGTCGGGCGACTGCTCGAGCCCTTCGAAGATCATCGGGTAGAACAGCAGGATATCTTTCTGCTCGCAGACCTCCTTGACCCGCTTGCGCGACGCCGAGGTGAGGCAGCCGACCAGGACGTCGAGGTGCTCCCGCTCGATCAGCTCGCGAGCGGTCTCGGCGAAGATGGATTCGTCGGAATGGCCGTCGCCGATGGCCTTCACGAGCGGCCGGCCGAGCAGGCCGCCGGCCTCGTTGATCTCCTCGATCGCCATGTTCTCGGCCTCGACCATCGGCCGCTCGACCGATGACAGGGGGCCCGTCAGCGAGTGCAGAAGCCCGACTTTGATCGGTGCGCCTGTCGGCGCAGGGACGGGGGTACTCGCGCCCCTGGCCTCGGCGCCCGGGCCGCCGGATGCGGGCACCTTCCCGCCTTTCCCATCCGACGCGACGGCAATGGGCTCGTCCGGCACGTGCGCGGGGTCTTCCGTCCCCCGGCGCAGGTTCTGCCGTAGCACGGAGAGGCCGATGGCGAAGGAGATCCCGATCGCGACGACACCGATCCAGACTCCCACGCCGATGGCCTTCCGCGCGGGACCGGTCGCGTCGTCGCCGACCATCGAAGCCGACTCTTCTCCGGCGACCAGGGGCAGATGCTCCTCGATGGCCCGGAGGCGCTCGATGACGGCCGAGGCGCTGGGTGGCCGCCGGTCCGGGGCCTTGGCCAGCAGGTCGTCGAGCAACTCCTGGACGGGCTGCGGAACGCGGGGGCGGACCGACGACACGGGCCTCGGCGGCTGCCCGAGGATCGCGGCCATCAGGCTCGGCATGCTGGATGCCTCGTACGGCGGGACGCCGGCGATCATCCGGTACAGCACGACGCCGAGCGCGTAGAGGTCCGCGCGGGGGTCGAGGTCCTGGCCTCCCACCTGCTCGGGCGCCATGTAGGTGGGCGTGCCGACCAGGAACCCCTCCTGGGTCAGGTCGGTCTTGTCGAGGACCGCCTTCGCCAGGCCGAAGTCGAGGATCTTGACGCGCGGGCTGCCCTCGTCGTCGGCCGTCTCCTCGAGCCAGATGTTGGCCGGCTTGATATCGCGGTGGACCAGCCCGACGGCATGGGCCGCGCGCAATCCCCGGGCGATCTGCCGTGCGATCCGCAGGGCCTCGGGCACGGGCAGCCATCGCTCGCGCTTGAGCCGCTGATCGAGGCTCTCGCCCCGCAATCGCTCCATCACCAGGTAGGGCCGGCCCCCATGTTCGCCGACCTGGTAGATGGTGACGATATGGTCGTCCTTCAGCGAGGCGGCCATCTGCGCCTCGCGCAGGAACCGAACCCTCACCACCGGGCCGGCCCGCTCGGGCTTGAGCACCTTCAACGCCACCTTGCGCCTCAGGACCGGGTCTTCCGCCTCGAACACCAGGCCCATCCCCCCGGCACCGAGCAGGCCCAGGATGCGGTACCCGGCGAACCGGCCCCGCTCGTCCGGACTCCGCGGCGGGTCGAAAATGGCATAAGGGTTCGCCTCGGTCAGCGTCAGCGTCTCGCCGGACGGGCCCGCATCCTCGCGCGGCAATTCGTCGGTATCCCGGAGCCGGGTCTCCGGTGTCGGGTCGACCATCTCCCGATCCGAGGATTCCGGAGGCGGTAGCCGGACATCCGAATCGCCATCTCGCATATTCATCGGCGGATAACCAGGGACATTCTCGGAAGGAGACTCATGGACCACTCCCGAACGACAGCCCGGCCTCGCAAGCGCGATACGGGATCTCCTCGGGACTCCGCTTCGCGGGGACGGCGTGATTCAACTCCACCCACGTAAAGAACTTACTACGCGACGCCGATCCCCTGCAAGGGAGTACCAGCCCATGTTGGGGATAGGCGTCGAAAGGTGTTGCGTGGCAACGGTTGAACGGTCCCGAACTCGCCGGCGGCTTCCCCGATCAATGCTCCGAAGCCCGAAGGGTGGAATTTCGAGTGGAACAGTCAGGTTTGAAAAGAGTCGCGGAATTGTTTAACATCGGGTCCCCAGGGGAGGGGGAATGTGGTCGGGTCCGCGCGGTGTGGACCCGTTGAGTGCCGGGAGTGTGAAGGGGTCCGCATGCGACGCCGCGAATTCCTCCGAGCGGGACTGACGGGTCTGGCCAGCCTCACGCTACCCGAGCTGATCGCATCGCGGGCGCGGGCGGGCTACGGCTCGCCGGAAGAACGGACCGCGCTGCTGGTAGTCTGGCTTCAGGGGGGGGCCAGCCACCTGGAGACCTACGACCCGAAGCCCGATGCTCCGAGCGAGATCCGCGGGCCGTTCGGCTCGATCGCCACGCGGGCCGAAGGCGTTCGCATTAGCGAACTCTTGCCGCGCCACGCCGAGGTGGCTGACAAGTTCACGATCCTTCGCTCCCTCGCTCATTCGGGCTTCTGCCATCAGCAGGGCAACCAGCAGATGTTCACGGGTCACCCGGAACAGGTGCTCAAGCTCCGGCCCGAGCATCCCGACCTGATGTGCGTCGCTCACCGAGAGCGGGCCCATCCGGCTCGTCGCGTGCCGACGTACGTGGGCGTCAATCCGATCCCCTACCTCGGATCGGCCTACCTCGGGCCCGCGTACGAGCCGTTCTCCGTCTACGGCGACCCGAACCTGCCGGCATTCCAGGTTCCCGGCATCGGCCCGGGGAAGGCGTCGGAGGTCGATCGCCTGCGCAGGCGGACGAGCCTCTCTACGAACTTCGACCGGCTTCGCCGCGCGCTCGACGATCGGATGCAGTCCGAGACCTTCGATGCCTTCCAGCAACAGGCGTTCGCGCTCCTGACCGGCCCCGAGGCACGTCGGGCCTTCGAACTCGATCGGGAAGATCCGCGGCTCCGCGACCGATACGGCCGAAACACCTGGGGCCAGCGCTGCCTGCTGGCACGGCGCCTGGTCGAAGCCGGCGTCGACCTGGTCACCACGAGCCTCGACGGCCCCCTGTGCGGACGGGTCGGCAACTGGGACGATCACGCCGTCAATCACCATGTCTTCAACGCCCTGAAGGAGCGCTGCCGGTACTTCGACCAAGCCGTCGGCGCGCTCATCGAAGACATTCACGCTCGGGGTCTCGATCGCCGCGTCCTCGTCGTCGTGACCGGGGAGTTCGGCCGGACGCCGAGGATCAGCTATGCCAAGGACTCGGCCTCCGGAGTAACCCAGCCGGGTCGCGACCACTGGCCACGCGCCGTCTCGATGCTCTTCAGCGGCGGAGGCATCCCGGGTGGGCAGGTCGTCGGCGCGACCGACCGCCACGGGGCCGACGTCACGCACCGGCTTGTGGGGGTGCGCGACTTCATGGCGACGGTCTACCGTCACCTCGGCATCGACGCCTCAGCCATCACCCTCCGCGACAAGACGGGCCGCCCGATCTCCGCCCTACCCGAGGGACGTCCGATCCCCGAGCTGGTCCCTCCTGCATTCCGCGTCCGGGCCTGATCGGTCCGGTCGAACAAACGCGGCGACACGTCTCGTCGAGAAGGACAATGGGCCCATTTTCACGGATTTCGGAGACTAAGATTGCGGACTGGCTCTTGCGAGAGTAGCCGGTCGCGACCGAATCCGGCTCGTCCCCCTTCGATCGGCCCCGAAGAGTCCGCGCGGAATCCGATGCTTCATGAAAGGAATTGTCCAAGACATGATCGCATCAACTCCGCGGGGTGGACGGCCGTGCGGCCGGTGAAGTGACGGATCTGGAGCCGGCACGAGAACCCCGGCGCGACGATCACGGTGTCGGGATCGGCCTGGCGCACCGACGGCAAGAGCCTTCGCTCGCCGACCAGGCGCGAGACCTCGTAATGCTCGATCTCATAGCCGAACGACCCGGCCATGCCGCAGCAGCCGGCGTCGAGGTCGACGACTTCGGCATCCGGGATCGCGCGGAGCATGCTCAGCGTCGGCCCGGCTCCGACCAGCGAACGCTGGTGGCAGTGCGATTGGAGCAGGATGCGGCGGGGACCGGACTTCAAGCTCGGCCGGCTCCCGGCCTCGTCCGTCATCCTCGTCGCGACGACTTCCTCGAACGTCCGGCAGGCCCCGGCGACGGCATCGGCCCGCGAGCGCAGTTCGCCCTTCAAGAGAGCGGGATAATCGTCCTTGATCGTGAGGATGCAGCTCGGCTCGCAGGCGACGATCCGACCACCCCCGCGCGACCAATCGTAGAGGAGTTCGACGTTGTGGCGGGCATTAGCCACGGCCTGGTCGAGCAAGCCGTTGGAGATCAATGGCCGCCCGCAGCATCGTAGGCCCGGGGGGCCGAGCGTGACCGAGCAGCCGGTCCGACGGAGCACCTCGATCGCCGCTTCGCCGACCTCGGGCTCGAAGTAGTTCGTGAAGGTGTCGGGGAAGAGCAGGACGGAATATCCCGAGTCCTCGGCCGAGGGGCGAAACCGATGCACGAGCGACCGCCGAGCGAAGGCCGGCGGCACGCGTCGACGGTCGATCCCCAGCAGCTTCTCATTCACGAATCGCGTGACGGGGTTTTGCGCCAACCAGTTCGATACCGGCGCCAGCGCGCTGCCGACGCGCCCCAGCTCGGCCGCGTGGCCGAAGACCCAGTTGCGCCAGGGTACGCCGTGCTCCCGGAAATACTGGTGCAGGAACTCGGCCTTGAGCCGGGCCATGTCGACGTTGGTCGGGCACTCGCCCTTGCAGGCCTTGCATTCGAGGCACAGGTCGAGGACCTCGTGGACGTGCGGGTCAGTGAACCCTTCGAATCCGAGCTGGCCGGTGATCGCCATGCGGAGCAGGTTGGCGCGGCCGCGGGTGCTATCCTTCTCCTC
Source organism: Isosphaeraceae bacterium (assembly GCA_052148775.1). Lineage (GTDB taxonomy): Bacteria > Planctomycetota > Planctomycetia > Isosphaerales > Isosphaeraceae > CAVZRC01. The sequence goes on from JBKQHM010000069.1 coordinate 25,167, forward strand.
ACGCGTCGCCTGGAACGACGGGCACATCGTCCCCTCGGACTTCTTCCGGCACGCGCCGACGCCCGCGCACAGCTCGGCGGCCGGCAGCAGGCCGCCGTCGGCCGTGAATTCGAACGTGGTCGGCACGGCGGGAGTCACATAGGCCGGCCCATAACGCAGGTTCGTCGCCAGGGGCGGCGCATCAACGATCTTGCCGGGATTCAGCAGGTTCCGCGGGTCGAACGTCCGCTTCAGGTCCCGGAAAGCCTGGTAGAGCGCGCTGCCGTACATCTTCTCCTGGAACGGGCTGCGGACCAGGCCGTCGCCATGCTCGCCCGAGAGCGCACCGCCATACTTGAGCACCAGCTCGGAGACGTCCGCGGCGATCGACTCGAACTTCCGCACGCCCTCCTCGGTCTTAAGGTCGATCACCGGCCGGACGTGCAGGCAGCCCACCGAGGCATGAGCGTAGACGCCGGCCCTGGTCCCATGCCGGGCGATGATATCGAGGAACTCGGCGATGTAGTCGCGCAGGTGCTCGGGCGCGACGGCCGTGTCCTCGACGAACGAGATGGCCTTGGCATCGCCCTTCTCGGCCATCGAGAGGCCCAGCGCCATCGTGCGGAGCTTCCAGACCATCGCCTGTTTGGCCGGTTCGATCACGGCCAGATGGTGATAGCCGAACCCGGCCCGACGCAGGTCATCCTCCAGGGCGGCGAGCCGGGGAGCCAGCTCCTCGGCGCCGTCGCCATAGAGCTCGATCATGAGGATGGCGGCGGGATCGCCCTCGAGAAAGAACCGGAGTCGGGTCGCCTCGGGATTGAGCCGGGTGCTGTCGAGCAC
>JBKQHM010000070.1:0-2569 GCA_052148775.1 Isosphaeraceae bacterium
GAATTCTAATTGTCGTCAGCAGGGAATTCTAGTTGTCGCTAATCAGCCATCACCGTGCGCAGCAGGTTGTATGCCAGCAGGTGCGCCCAGATGTCCTTGTGCACCATCTCCGGCGCCTTGCATCGCAGGACGTCCATCTCCATCACCGACTTGATCGAGCGGATGTCGACTTCCCCGGACCACCTCCGCTCGAACAGGTCGCCGATCTGCTTGCCGTCGATCGCCGCGTCCAGCAGCGTGGCGGCGACCTTGAACCGCTCGGCGCGGTTGTCCTCGTCGCGGGCATCGATGCTCACCTGGCGCATGAGCAGGCTCTTCGGGTAGCGGCGATACTCCTCCCCGGTCATCCCGCGCGGCTTGTTGGGCCGCTGCCAGAGGATGACGTCGCCATCGGGCTGGGCCTCCACCGTCTGACTTCCCACCCGCTCCGCCTGCACTCGGGCGACCAGCTCGACGCCGAGCTCGCGTAATTCGCAGGCGAGGAAGTCGTTGTCGAACAGGGCGTCGGCCAGGACCACGTCGCCGGGGGACAGCGCCTGGTACATCCGCCGCAGCAGTGTGGTCTCGCCGGTCCCTTTGCCGGCATACGGGGCGATGGCCAGGTCGTGGCAGGCGCCGGTCGCCAGCGAGAGCAACACGGTGACCTGAGCCAGCGGGAAGCCGACCTCGGGCTGCTGTGTCGGCGGTTGCGGGTAGGCCGCCTGGTTCACCGGCGTGTCGGGCATGGAGACGTGCGACCCGTCGACGATGAACACGCTCCGCGCGTTCCACTTCCACTCGGCGGTGGCCGCGGCCTGCAACTCCGCGGCGGTCCGCCGCGCCAGTGTGCTCAGGACGGCGGTGGGGAGGCGGCCGCGGGCGTTGCAGTAGCTGGCCGTGTTGGGCGAGCAGGTATCCAGGCCGCTGGCCGCCCGATGGGCGATGATCAATCCGCACCACGGCGTCGCGGCAGGAGTGGTCGTCGCTGAGGACCTGCGAGAGGAAGCCCCAGGTGGTCGTGACGGGGTTGAATAGCCGGTCGCGGTAGCGGACGCCGTGCTCGTCGAGGGTGTCGCGGATGCGGGATTCGGTCAGGACGTCGGCGAATGGGAGGCCCTCATTGCGCGCGAAGCGGGCGCGGAGCTGATCGAGGCTCAGCCTGGAGTCGGCCTCGGCGATTCGGGGCGGAACGATCGAGATGAATTCAGTAGGGTCGATTCGCAGAGTGATCATACCCTATATTATGATGTTTCATGTTTAGATGTTCATTATGCGATTTAAAGATAATTAAACTTGTAGATCAAACCGAAGCTCGCTGCGCCAATATGACGGGTAACAGATCGCGCCATCTCGTCGGCGGTGCTTCTCCCCCCCAAGTGTCCCTCCGCTGCTCACTGTCCAAGTCCGTTTCGTAAGTCCTCCGCCAGCCTGCGGAGTTGTAATCCTGGTCCGGCAGCGATTGGAATAGGCGGGGACTTCCTGGACAGATCTCGACCGGGGACACTCACCTCGAGTCGACCGAGGTCCGGAGCGCAGATTCAGGGAAGTCGGGCGACGGGGCCAGCAAAGCGCTCCGGAATTATCGAGGAGTTTCGAGTGGTTCGAGGCTCTTCTATATAGAGTCCGATGCGATCAGGAGTGTGTTCTATGGCGATCAGTCTTCCGAATGCCGGCCTGGGAGGTTTGCCGACGCTCTTCGAGGTCGGCTCCTTCGTCGGGCTGTCCGATGCCGAGTTATTGGAGCGATACACCAGTGGGGGCAGCAGAAGCGCCGAGGTCGCGTTCGCGGCCCTGGTCGCACGGCACGGCCCGACGGACTTCCGCGTCTGCAACGATGTGCTGGGCGACCCCCACGATGCCCAGGACGCGGCCCAGGTGACCTTCCTGCTCCTGGCCAAGCGGGCCGGCGCGATCCGCCGTCGCAACGCGTTGGCCAGTTGGCTGTTCCGGGTCGCCCGGCGGGTCGCGGCCCGGGCCAAGGCCGAGGCGGCGCGACGTCGGGTGCACGAGCGGAGGAGGGCCGAAATGGCAACGCGAGAGCATGACCGACGGTCCTCGACAGGGGAAGCGTGTGAGGAACTCTTCGAGGAGATCGACCGGCTGTCGGAGCACCACCGGAGTGCCATCATCCTGTGCGACCTGGAGGGCTTGACCCATGAACAGGCCGCGCAGCGACTGGATTGTGCGGTCAAGACCGTTCAGGGCCGTCTGTACCGGGCGAGGGAGCAGTTACGCTACCGCCTCACCCGTCGGGGCGTCACCGCGACCGCGGGGATGGTGGGCATCGCGCTGGCCCAGCGGACGGCTTCGGCCGCGCCGCCGGCCGCCTGGGTCCTGGAGACGGCCCGAGCCGCCGCCCAACTCGCGGCGGGGCAGGCAGTGGAGAGTTTGCTATCCGCAGAGTCAGCCATGCTGATTCGACATCTATTGAGGGCCATGACGATGACCAAGTTGACGATCACCGCGCTGGGGGGAGTTCTCCTTGCCGCATCTGCGGTGAGGATGGTGATGGCGTGGGGCCGGTTGGACCATCCCCAGGTCGTGGACCGGCCGCAGCCGCGCGATGTCCCGCCGGTCGCCGACGCGGCCG
>JBKQHM010000071.1:0-20219 GCA_052148775.1 Isosphaeraceae bacterium
CTCCGGGAAAGGGCGGCTCATCCCTTCGAGGATGCATCACGAACGAGGTCGGCCTTGAAGCATGGCCAGGAATCCTTGAGATACAGGCCGAACGGCAACCACCAGATCAGGTCGTTCGTGATGCAGAGGATACACGTGGAGATCGGCCAGAGGCCGCGAGCGATCTGCACCGTCAGGCCGATCGGGCCGAGGATCTTGCCGGCGAGCCCGACCGCGGCGAGCAGCCAGCCGCGCTCGGGCACCCGGGCGACTTCGAGATAGAGGATCCCGTAAAGGCCGACGACCATGGCCAGGCAGGCGAAGACGGCCGGATGATTCAACGGGGGCATCCCGGCGAACCGGAACAGCCATTGCGGATCCATCGCCGACCAGATGCCCCACGCGATGTTGTAGACCCCGGCCGCGACGAACACCGCGCGATGAAGACGTCTCCGTGGGATCATGCCGTGGGCGTTCCCCTTTCTGCCGTTGCGTTCGCGGGCGGATCGCCCTCGGCCCGCTGCCACGGCCGATCCAGTGTCGACCGCCAGGCATACCACCCCGTCGGCAGGTCCGCGAGCTCGATGAGGCTCGGGTCGAACTGGACCATCTCGCCGAGGCCGACGACCGCCGCGTCTTCTTCGAAGACGTGTTCGCCGTCGAGGAACTGCCAGGAGCCGTCGTCCTCGTCGTGCGTGACCAGGAGCAACGAAGAGGCCCCTCGGAGGATCCGATGGAGGCAGATGACCTCGGTCTCCTCGGGGTCTTCGAACGGCCATTCGGCTGTCATGAGGGTTCCTCTTCAGATGTCGCCCGCGGCTTCACATCAATGGTCAAGAGGGACCGGCCGGTTGACGAAGCCGATCGCCTCGAGTGCGGTGACGGCCTGCTGACGCGCGTGCCGATCACCGAAGATGACGAGGTCGATCAGGAGGGGCCCTGCATCGTCCGACGGCGTCCCGATGGTTGCCAGCACGGCGGCGACGTCGGCCCGGATGTCATCATCCCCGCGTTCCAGGGCCTCGCTCAACGAATCCCTGGCCTCCTGCGGCAGGTCCTTGATCCGCCCCAGGGCGATCACGACGTCCTTGCGGATCTCCGGGACGCTGAGGGCCTTGACGAGCGATCCGGCGGCCCGGCACGCCGACGGTGTTCCGAGGGAGCCCAGGGCCCGCGCCGCGGCCTGCCGGACGGCCGGATTCTCCTCCCGCAGCGCGACGACCATCGGCTCGATGGCCCCGTCCGCCGCCGACCGCGGGTGGAGGAAGGCTCGGAGCGTCAATGCGACCTCGGCCCATTCGACCGGCCGCGGGACCCTCGCGAATTCGCCCCGCAGCTCCAGCCAGCCGGCGCCCGCGATCGTCGCCAGCCCGAGCAAGCCGATGAGCCACTGGAATCGGACGGGTCGAAAGGTGGGGAACGGCGTCCCCAGCGTGGTCCAGCTCCGGAGGTGGGGCAACGGCTCCTTGCGCCCCGCCGCGATCCGCAGGGCATTCCAGATGACGGACCCGCCGTGGCTGTGGCCGATCAGGTGATAATACCGCGGCTCCTCCCCCGCCGCGATCCGCGACGCGTTCTCCCGCTCCAGTGCCCGGAGGCCCTGAAAGAGGCGTCGACCCGCGCCCCGCCGCTCGGATTCGCTATTGAGCCCCGACCAGGCGAACAGCCGTCGGCCCCCGATCCGGTACCTCGGCCGGAGCCACCCCATCGGCTTCATCCCGGCGATCGTCCACCCTTCGAGCCGGCTCCCCATCGACATCCTGGCCCAGGGCATGGCCTTGCAGACGTCGTCCGGCCAGCATTCGGCGCGGCCTTCGAGCAGCTCATTCAAGCCCGCGACGAACTCGCCATTCCTCTGCCACCACGCCGGGCCCCGGCCCGGGTCGTGCGGATCCGGCTCATAGACATCCTCGCCCCGGTGCGCGAACGTGCCGTGGACCAGGAAGACGGCGTCGGGGGGCTGCTGCTGCGACATCACCAGGCTCCTTGATGTCGAACCAAGCCGGACGGTCGAATCAATCCCGGTGGGCCAAGGATGGGGGCGCGTGCCAGCCCTGGAGAAATCCTACTGGGTTAGGACCCGGCCCTCCAGTGCTGACCTTCGCCGATGGCCCGATATTCATCCACAATCCGGAATCCGTTCTCACGCTGGTCAGGCCTTCCAGCCTGACGCGGCCGGACCGATTCTCTTGCCGGCGTAATATCCCTTACCGTGGAGCCGGTCCAAACTTGACCCAGCGATTGAACATTTTTTCTCGCCGCGGGCCGTGCGGAGGCGGACCGGCCCTCGGGTGCCTGGTGTCGGCGCCCGCGGGGCGACGCCCCCGGTCGCGCCAGCCGATTGGGTTGCCCACAGGATGACCGCATCGTTATTGATACGAGCCCGACGCGCCATCGAGTGAATTCCGGCGAGGATCATCGATCCACTCGCGGACGCTTCGGGCTCGTGTGAGCCCCTTGCAATCTCACCCTCGTTGGTCAGAAAGTGGCAAGACACGGCGTTCCAAGATCAGATTGCCGTGTCGGGCGTTTCATCTTCGTCGTCTTCCTCGTCCAAATACTCTCGTTCTTCTTCCATTCCGAATTTCTTCGCAACTTCCGGATCGGTCGTCACCAACGTCGCGTAATCGTCGCCAATCCCACCATCGTCCTCCAGAATGACGCCCGCCCTTCGCATCTCTTCGAGATGATCGGCCGCCGCCCTGAGCGATGCGATCATCTCCTCGATCGTCTTGGCTTCCGAGGTGAGCCATTTATTCCGCCAAAGTGTCTGGTAACGTTTCTTGCCTTGATTCCATAATTCTAAATATTTGCATCTCATGTATGGGTTTAGTTGGTCTGCGAATTCCGCGGGTAGGTTCAAGTTTTTGATCAATTCCAGCACATCCGACAGGTCTTTCATCCGGCCGGCGTTTGTCATGCCGGAAGCCAATTTCAATTCGACCAACGTCGGGAGATTGAGGTAGTTGACACCATCGGAATTGAAACTGACCGACGCGGGATTGGGGAAAGCAACCGGCTTCTCCTTGCCGTCTCCCCGATACTCTCCCGTCGTGAGGAATTCAATCCTCACGCCGAGTTCGGTGTCGCGAAGGTGCTTGCTCCTGGCATACGGCGGCAAGTATCCCAACCCCTCCAGTTCGTTGTGAATTCTTCTCAAATCCTCCTTGGTGACGAGGATGTCCACGTCCTCGGTAAATCGCCGGAGCCCGTGCTGGAATAAAGCCATGCCGCCGACCACCGCGTATGGGACGCCCATGCCGTTGAGGCGGTCCGTGATCTTGCGCAGGGCGTCGAATACCGCGCTCTTCCCCTCGAAATGACGACTTCCCTCGCTCAAGGCCCACCTCGGATCGCGCGCCAATAACTGCTCATAGGTGAGTAATCCCTGCTCCGAATAACCTGAAATCTGGCCACTCGAACCCCTGCGATTCGCCTTTTCTTCGATGGCGCGGCCCTGAAAATCCCATCCTTGTGCTCGTTCCATAGCGGGCAGGCTCCACTCGCCGGACAGAGTTAATCCAGTCGCTCGCTGATCCTTCTCTTCTTTCGTGTCCAGAAATCTCTTGCAATTTCACCATCCAAGGTAACTTCGCTCTCCTCCGGGCGGCAATGCCGGAATCCCTGGTTTCTTGCCAGACCGTCAGGCATTCGGCACGTCTCCCGAACCCGACCATGGCCGGGTAGGAGGTGTCCCGAGCCTCCGCCACTCCAGATCGTCGACATGGGCCAATCCCCGCACCTGTCCCTATCGTCCGATGCAACTGACAATAACCGAGCGATTTGGAGAAACGTCCCGGGAGACCTGGCCGGAAAACGGTTGGGTTCGAGAATTTTTTGCAACTGGAAACGTCCTCGTGCGGATTGTATAGAGACAATCCGGTGCCCGTCCGACACCACCCGCCAAGCCGCCCGCGCGGGAACGGAGTTCTCATTAGCCGGCCGATGCCCTAGAATCAGCATCCATAGGATTCGGTCTCGGACGGACCCCGCGCCGGGCGAGCGGCCCGGCTTCGCGGCGGAATCATGAGGCAAGGATGTCGAACCTGTTCTGGGTCGTGAACCTCGGACGGAGCCTTGTCCTCTCGGTATCTTCGGCTTCCGTCATCGAGAGCGGCGCCTGACTAGCCTGGGAGTGCGTTGAGCGCATGAATTCGTCGTCCGTCGAGCTGACCGTGCCGTCGAGTTCCGAGAACGAGTCGGCGGAGGTCGTCCTGATCGACCCGCAGAGCGAGGGCCCGATCCGCGCGGAGCGACTGGGCCTGGAGCGGCTGGAGGGCTACGCAACCCGCCTGGCGGCGGCCTGCGTCCTGGCGCCGGCCCGGCGCGCGAACAGCCCGTTGCTCCGCCGTTTCGTCGACAACAAGCGGGTCCTCCTCGAGGTCCACGGCAAGCTCGTCGCCCTGGGGGACCGCCGTAGCCTGCCCGGCATCGATGCCGAGTGGCTCGTCGACAACTTCCACATCATCGCCGACTCGCTCCGCGAGGTGCGTCGCGACCTGCCGCCCGGCTATGACGAGTTGCTGCCCAAGCTGATCACGCCGCCGCTGGCCGGCTATCCCCGCGTCTTCGCCCTGGCCCTGGCGCTGGTCGCCCACTGCGACAGCGAACTCGACGAGGCGCGGATCGTCCGGTTCGTCCGGGCCTTCCAGGAGGTCGGCCCCCTGACCATCGGCGAGCTCTGGGCCCTGCCCACCATGCTCCGCCTGGTCCTCCTCGAGAACCTCCGGCGACTGGCCGAGCGGATGGTCTGGGGCTGGGAGGAACGCCGACGCGCCGAGCGTTGGGCGGCTTCTTTCCCTTCCCCCCTGTTGGGGGATGGTGGCCGAAGGCCGGATGAGGGGGATTCACTCCCGCCCACACCCTCACTCCTCGAAGGGGAGAGGGAAGCTCCCCTCTTGCCGAGTTTCGACGGCCTCAGCGACCCGTTCGTGGTCCGACTGATGCAGCTCCTGCGCGATCAGGAAGGGGGGCAGGACGCGTTCGAGCATCTCGAGGCCGAGCTGGCCGCCCAGGGCACCGACCCCAACGAAGTCCTCCGCCGCGAGCACCATTGCCAGGCCACGAACCAGGTGACCGTCGGCAACTGTGTCCTGAGCCTCCGGCTGCTCTCGGCCATGGACTGGAACGCCTTCTTCGAACAGTCCAGTCACGTCGAGGCCATCCTCCGCGAAGACCCCTCCGGGGCCTACCCGCACCAGGAGTTCGCCACCAGCGACCGGTACCGCCGGATGGTCGAGATGATCGCCCGGGGCTCGGGCGCCGACGAGATCGAAGTGGCGCGTCGCGCCCTCGATCTGGCCCGCCAGGCCTCGGCACCGAATGCGGCCGACCGGCGCGGCCACGTCGGCTACTACCTGGTCGACCGGGGCCAGGCCGCCCTCAAGGCCGCCTTCGGCTATCGCCCCAGTGGTCGCGAGCGCCTCTTCGACTGGGTGCTGGGCCATCCCGCCACGGTCTACTTCGGCGGCATCACGGCCATGCTCGCGGCGCTCCTGGCGCTGGCCATCGGTGCGGGACTGGGACCGCTGGCCAGCTCCTGGTGGTTGCCCGTGGCGCTGGCGGTCCTGCTCCTGCCGCTGTCCGAGCTGGCCGTGGGCCTGGTCAACCACCTGGTCACCCTGCTCATGCCCCCCCGCGTCCTCCCCAAGCTCGACTACAAGGGCGGCATCCCGGCCGAGCAGTCGACGTTCGTCGTCATCCCCTCGTTGCTCGCGCGGATCTCGAGCGCCGCGGTGCTGGCCGAGCGGCTGGAGACCCACTACCTGTCCAACCCCGAGCCGAGCCTCCGCTTCGCCCTGCTGACCGATTTCACCGACGCACCCCACGAGACCATGCCCCAGGACGAGGAGATGGTCCGCGACGCCCTGGAACGCGTGCGCGGCTTGAACGACCGCTATCGGGACGGCGAAATCGGCCCGGATCGCTTCTTTCTGTTCCATCGTCGACGGCTCTGGAACCCGTCGGAGGGTTGCTGGATGGGCTGGGAGCGGAAGCGCGGCAAGCTGCTGGAATTCAACCGGCTGCTCCGCGGCGCCACCGACACGAGCTACAACGTGTGCAGCGCCGAGCCGTCGAGCCTGCCGCACATCCGCTACGTCATCACGCTGGATGCCGACAGCCAGATGCCGCGCGACGCGGCCGGGCGCCTGGTCGGCTCGCTGGCCCACCCGCTGAACCGGCCCCGCTTCGATCCATCCACCGGGCGGGTGGTCGAAGGCTACGGCGTCTTCCAGCCGAGGGTCAGCTTCCTCCTGACGGCGGCCACGCGGTCGCGATTCGCCGCGATGCTGGCGACCTCCGGGGGTATCGACCCCTATTCCACCGCCGCCTCCGACACCTACATGGACCTCTTCGGCGTCGGCACCTTCACCGGCAAGGGCATCTACGACGTCGACGCCTTCGAAGCGGCCACCGGCGACAAGTTCCCCGAGAACCGCATCCTCAGCCACGACCTCATCGAGGGGAACTTTGCACGCTGCGGCCTGCTCAGCGACACCGAGCTGTTCGACGACTTCCCGGCGCGGTACCACGCCTACGCGCGCCGCGAGCACCGATGGGTCCGCGGCGACTGGCAACTCCTGCCCTGGCTGGGTAGAACAGTGGTCAGTGGTCAGTGGTCAGTAGTCAGTCAAGCCGCGAGCGCTGGGCGCGGGACTCCCGACCCCGGTGATGGGCGCGGGTCTCCCGACCCCGCCCATGGGCGGACCGCCCATTCCCCGACCAGCGCTGGGCGCGGGACTCCCGACCCCGCCCATGCGAGCGCTGGGCGCGGGTCTCCCGACCCCGCCCATTCCCCGACCGCAGGTCTCCCGGTTGGTAGCGGGAACCGGCACCCCAACCCCCTGCCGCTCCTCGAGCGCTGGAAGCTGCTGGACAACCTCCGCCGCAGCCTCGTGCCCCCCGCGCTGCTGACGCTCCTGGTGCTGGGCTGGACGGTCTTGCCCGGCTCCCCCAGTCTCTGGACGGCGATCGCCCTGGCCGTCTTCGCGCTGCCGTTCTTCCAGATGATTTTGGGCGTCGCGGTTGGATGCATCCGCAGCCGGACGCTGAGCCCCCTGAGGACGTGCTGGGAGCGGGTCCCGTCCACACTCGGCCAGGTCGGGATGGAGCTGGTCTTCCTGGCCTATCGGGCCGTGCTGCTGCTGGATGCGATCGTGCGGACGCTGGTGCGGCTGCTGGCGACCCGCCGCAAGCTCCTGGAGTGGGAGACGGCCGCCTCGACCGAGCAGCGCCTGGGCACCGGCCTGGCGCATTTCGCCGCGGTCATGTGGCCGGCGCCGGCTCTTGCGATCGCGATCGCCGTCGCGGTCCTGGCGATGCGGCCGGGCGCGATCGCCCTGGCGGCCCCGTTCCTGGTCGCCTGGCTCCTCTCCCCCTACATGGCGTTCCGCGTCAGCCTGCCCAGGCACGTGGCTCAGTTGCAACTGACCGGGCCGGAGCGGGCCGCCCTGCGTCGGATCGCCCGCAAGACCTGGCTGTTCTTCGAGACGTTCGTCACCGACGCGGACCACTGGCTCCCACCGGACAACTTCCAGGAGATCCCCGACGGCCGGATCGCCCACCGGACCTCGCCGACCAACAAGGGCCTGCTCCTGCTCTCGACCCTCGCCGCCAACGACCTGGGCTACATCGGCCTGGGCACCCTGGCCGACCGGCTGGAGCACACCTTCGACACCCTCAACGGCCTCGAGAAGCATTGGGGCCACTTCTATAACTGGTACGAGACCCAGACCCTCCAGCCGCTCCCGCCCCGGTATGTCTCGACGGTCGACAGCGGCAACCTCCTGGGTTGCCTGCTGACCCTGGCCAACGGCCTGAGGGAGAAGACCGAGGCGCCGATGGTCGGCCCGTGGGTGATCCATGGGCTGGCCGACTCGCTCGGCCTGGCGATCGAGCAGGGATCGTCCGAGGCCGGCCGGCGTCTCTCGGCCATGACCGACGCCCAGCCGCACGACCTGGCCGCGTGGGACGCGTGGCTGGAGTCCTTCGAGAGCGGGGCCCTCGAGCTCGACGGCCGGGCCGAGAGGCAGTCCACCGAAACGGCGGCGGTCGCCATCGCCGCCCCGTCTGACGACGTCGTCCCGGCGACGTGGGCGGAACGGCTGCTCCGGCAGGTCCGCGCCTGTCGGGCCGAGCTCGCCGCGAGGGCTCCCTGGCTCGAGCCGTTGCTCGCCCTGGATCGCCGCGGTCCCGCGACGTTCCGGACCGAGAGGGCGCGACAGCTCTGGGACTCGCTCCGTGCGTCGCTGATGGCCCCGTCGAGCCTCGCGGCCACCGTCAGCTCGACCGATCGCTGGCTCGCCGAGCTCGCCGATCTGGGCGATGCGGCCGCGGACCCGGCCGTCGCCGAGGGCCTGCGGGCGATCGCGACGGCCGTGCGCGACCCCCGCCCGGCGCAGCTCCTGGGCCGGCTCCGCCGGCTGGCCGATGCGGCCGGCGCCATGGCCGCGGCCATGGACTTCCGCCCGCTCTACCGGACCGATCGCCATCTCTTTGCCATCGGCTTCAACCTGGTGCATGGGCGGCTCGACAACGCCTGCTACGATCTCCTCGCCTCGGAATGCTCCCTCACCAGCTACCTGGCCGTCGCCCAGGGCCAGGCCCCGCGCCAGCACTGGTTCCAGCTCGGCCGCATGTTCATCCGCGCCGCCGGACGCATCGGCCTGATGGCCTGGGGCGGCACCATGTTCGAATACCTGATGCCGCGCCTGCTGCTCCGCACTTTGCCGGGCACGCTGCTGGCCGAGGCGGCCCGTACCGCCGTCGCGCGGCAGATCGAGTACGGCCAGAGCCTGGGCCTGCCCTGGGGGATCTCCGAATCGGGCTTCTCCGGCCAGTATCTCGACGGCAATTACCAGTACCAGGCCTTCGGCGTCCCCGGCCTGGGGCTCAAGCGGGGGCTGGACCAGGACCGGGTCATCGCCCCCTATGCGACGGCCATGGCCACGATGCTCGTGCCCCGCGAGGCCCTGGCCAACTTCCGCCACCTCGCCCAGGAGGGCGCCGAGGGCGATTACGGCTTCTACGAGGCGATCGACTTCACCCCCGAGCGGATGCCCAAGGGCAAGCGATCCATCGTCGTCCAGTCCTTCATGGCCCACCACCAGGGGATGAGCCTGGTGGCGATGACCAACGCCCTCTTCGCCGACGTCATGACCCTGCGGTTCCAGGCCGAGCCGATGGTGCGGGCCATCGAGCTGCTGCTCCAGGAACGGGTCCCGACGGATCCGCCGATCGTCGAGACCACGAAGCCGGCCGCGCCGGCGGTCGCCGGGTTGACCGACGCCTCGACGGACGCGCACGGGGCCGTCGCGGTCGAGACCGCCGCGGATGGGACCGGCGCCGGCGGCCCGGGCGCCACCGCCACGGCGCCGATGAGCCGCCGGCTCACGACGCCGTTCACCCCCGTGCCGCGGACCCACATCCTCTCCAATACCCAGTACCACGTCATGATCACCAACGCGGGCTCGGGCTCGAGCACCTGCCGCGGGCTCGACGTGACCCGATGGCGGGAGGACGCGGCGCGCGAGGACTGGGGCCAGTTCTGCTACATCCGCGACGTCGCGCGCGGCACGTTCTGGTCGGCTGGCTTCCAGCCGGCCTGCCGGCATCCCGACTCCTACGAGGTCATCTTCGCCGCCGACAAGGCCACCTTCCGCCGCCGCGACGGCGGGATCGAGACCGTCCTGGAGGTGATCGTCTCGCCCGAGCACCGCGCCGAGATCCGCCGGATTACCCTGGTCAATCACAATCCCTCGCCGCACGAGCTCGAGCTGACCAGCTACGCCGAGGTCGTGCTGGCCCCTCGAGGCGCCGACCTCAGCCACCCGGCCTTCGCCAAGCTCTTCCTGGAGACGGAATGGGTGCCCGCCGCCGAGGCGATCCTGGCCCGTCGCCGGATGCGATCCGACGCCGAGCCGCCGCTCTGGGCCCTGCACGTCGCCGCGGTCGACGACTCGACGACGGGCGTCGAGCGGGTCGGCGAGACCCAGTACGAGACCGACCGCGCCCGGTTCCTCGGCCGGGGCCGCACCCCGGCCAACCCGATCGCCATGGAGTCCGGCGCGGCCCTGTCGGGGACCGTCGGCCCGGTGCTCGACCCGGTGCTCAGCCTCCGTCGCCGGTTCCGCCTCCAGCCGGGGAGCTCCGTCGTCGTGGCGCTGACCACCGCCTTCGCCGAGTCCCGCGGCGAGGCCATGGCCATGGCCGACCAGTTCCGCGAGCCCGGCGCCGTCTCTCGCGCCTTCGAGCTCGCCTGGGCCCACAGCCAGGTCGAGCACCGGCACCACGACCAATCCGGCGCCGATGCCCACCTGTTCCAGCGGCTGGCCTCGCACATCCTCTTCGCCGGCGGCGCCTTGCGGGCCGATCCCTCGGTGCTGGCCCAGAACCACCTCGGCCAGACCGCCCTCTGGCGGTTCGGAATCTCGGGCGACCGGCCGATCGTCCTGGCCCGGATCGCCGGCGGCGACCAGCTCGCGCTGGTCCGCCAGCTCATCGCCGCCCACGCTTACCTCCGAGCCCGCGGTCTCGAGTTCGACCTCGTCCTGCTCGACGAGGAGCCGGGCAACTACCTCGACGAGCTGAACCGCCAGATCCTGGATAACGTCCGGGCCGGCGGCAGCCTCGAGCGGATCGACCAGCCCGGCGGCGTCTTCGTCCGCAAGAGCTCGCAGATGACCGAGGACGAGCAGGTGCTGCTCCAGGCCGCCGCACGCGTCGTCCTGGTCGGCGACCGCGGCCCGCTGGCCAGCCAGCTCGATCGCACCGAGCGCTATACTCCCCTGCCCGCCCACCTGACCCCCACGCGCGAGCCCGCCGCCTGGCCCGACGAGCCGGTGGGCCTGCCCGATGGCCTGCTCTTCTTCAACGGCCTCGGCGGCTTCACGCCCGACGGCCGCGAATACTGCGTGCTCGTGCAGGGCCCGCCCCCGCCCGAGGCCGGCCGCAACGGACCGGTGGCCCACCACCTCCCCTCGCCGCACCCGAGGCTCCCGCCCGCGCCCTGGGTGAACGTCGTCGCCAATCCGGACTTCGGCTTCGTGATCTCCGAGGCCGGCTCCGGCTTCACCTGGGCCGTCAATAGCCAGGCGAACCGCCTCACCCCCTGGAGCAACGACCCGGTCTCCGACCCGCCGGGCGAGGTCGTCTATCTCCGCGACGAGGAGACCGGCGAGTTCTGGTCGCCGACCCCGATGCCGGTCCCCTCCGCCCAGCCGACGCTCGTCCGGCACGGTCAGGGCTACACGGTCTTCGAGCGGAACGCCCATGGGATCGCCCACGAGCTGACCCTGTTCGTCCCCCTCGACGACCCGATCAAGCTGGTCCGCCTTCGGCTCCGCAACGCCAGCGACCGCCCGCGCCGGCTGTCGGCGTTCTACTACGCCGAGTGGGTCCTCGGCTCCAACCGCGACACCGCCGCCATGCACGTGGCCACCGAGGTCGACCCCGAGACCGGCGCCCTGCTGGCACGCAACGCCTTCCGCACCGACTTCGGCGGGCGCGTGGCGTTCGCCGACGTCGACCGGCGGCCCCGGACCCTGGGCGCCGACCGCCTGGCGTTCCTGGGGCGTCACGGCACGGTCGCCAGCCCGGCGGCTCTGGCACGCCTGGAGCTGGCCGACCGCGAAGGCGCCGCCCTGGACCCCTGTGCCGCCATTCAGGCTGCCTTCGAGCTCCGGCCGGGCGCCGAGGTCGAGGTCCTCTTCCTGCTCGGCGAGGCCGACGGGATCGACGCGGCACGCGACCTGGTCCGGCGATACCGCGAGCCGGGCCGCGCCGCACTGGCCCTCCGCGAGGTCCGGTCCCGATGGGACGACCTGCTCGGCACCGTGCAGGTCCAGACCCCCGACCCCGCCGTGGACCTCCTGGCCAACCGATGGCTCCTCTATCAGGTGCTGGCGTGCCGCTACTGGGCGCGGTCGGGCTTCTATCAGTCCGGCGGCGCCTACGGGTTCCGCGACCAGCTCCAGGACGTCATGGCCCTGGTCCACGCCGCGCCGGAATATGCCCGCGCCCACATCCTCCGCGCGGCCGCGCGCCAGTTCGTCGAGGGGGACGTCCAGCACTGGTGGCACCCGCCGGTCGGCCGGGGCATCCGCACCCGGATCTCCGACGACCCGCTCTGGCTGGCGTTCGTCGCGAGCGATTACGTCGACACCACCGGCGATGCCTCCATCCTCGACCAGTCCGTGCCCTATCTCCACGCGGCCCCGCTCAAGCCCGGCCAGGAGGACGACTATGGACTCGCCGACGTCGCCGCCACGCCGGGCACGCTCTACGAACATTGCCTCCGGGCCCTGGATCGCATCGACCATCAGGGCATCGGCGTCCATGGCCTGCCGCTGATGGGCACCGGCGACTGGAACGACGGCATGAACCGCGTCGGCAGCCACGGGCAGGGCGAGAGCGTCTGGCTGGCGTGGTTCGCGATCGCCGGGCTGGGACAGTTCGCCGCGATCGTCGCGTCGCGCGGCGATTCCGACCGCGCCGCGACCCTGCGCCAACGCGCCGAGACCCTCCGTGCCGCCGTCGAGGCCAACGCCTGGGACGGCGACTGGTACCGCCGCGCCTACTTCGACGACGGCACCCCGCTGGGCTCCGCCGGGAACGCCGCCTGCCGGATCGACTCGATCGCGCAGTCCTGGGCCGTGCTCTCCGGCGGCGCCGAACCGGCACGAGCCCAGCGGGCCATGCAGTCCGCCGACGAATACCTCGTCGACCGCGACGCCCGGCTCATCAGGCTCTTCACCCCCCCCTTCGACGCCGAGCCGATCGACCCCGGCTATATCAAGGGTTACCTGCCCGGCATCCGCGAGAACGGCGGCCAGTATACCCACGCGGCGACCTGGCTCGTCTGGGCGTTCGCGCAACTCGGCGAGGGCCGCCGCGCCTTCGAGCTGCTCGACATCTTGAACCCGATCCGCCACGCCCTGGACCCGCAGGGCGTCGAGCGATACAAGGTCGAGCCCTACGTCATTGCCGGCGATGTCTACGGCCAGTCGCCCCACGAGGGCCGGGGCGGCTGGACCTGGTACACCGGCTCCGCCTCCTGGCTCTACCGCACCATCCTCGAAGCCATCCTCGGCCTGCACCGGCGCGGCGACCGACTCATCATCGACCCCCGCATCCCGCCCGAATGGCCGGGCTTCGAGATCGTCTACCGTTTCCGCACGACGACCTACCGGATCTCCGTCCAGAATCCCCAGGGCGCGGAGTCCGGAAATCCCGCCGTCTGGGTGGACGACCAGCCCCAGCACGAGGCCGTCATCCCCCTGGTCGATGACGGACGGACCCATGAGGTGCGCGTCGTCATCGGGCGCCGGTCATCATCGGATCGCTCATGAAAGATTTGTGAAGAGTCGAAGCTAAGAGTATGGGATTAAGAGCATGAGACAAGCTGGGCATCGCCCGCCGGATGTTCCGGGAGTCCCGGATCGGTAGGGCATCGCCCATCGAATCCCTTCAGTTGAAGGAAATGTGAACGTGCTGAAGTGGCCACTGCTGCTCTCTCCGGCTCCGCTTGCCCACAATTCGGGCAATCGCCCCGCGCGGACTTCCCCCGCTCGCCGACCATCGATCGGAGATCCGATGGAAGGTCGGTCGATGGCTCGGGGCATCAGCGCGTGCGGAGCAGGCCCCGCATCTGGAGATGGCTCACGGGGAGCGATGCCTCCTGGAGCAGCCGTGTCAACTTGCTCTCGACGACCTGGGCGGGCCGCAGCGCGGCTCGATCGTCGACGACGAGGATTTCTTCATGGCCGGCCAGCGGCAACCCATCGGTTGCAAGGCGGCTTCCGGGCCGCTCATTCCGCGACACGATGACGCGGTCGACCGCCGGGGCGATCAGGGGACGGGGACTGGTTGTATGAATACTCACGGTATCAGGCTTCGCCATCTGAGGTGAATGCTCCTTGCGAGGGAGTTCCATTAATATCACAGTGATCACTTCATGTAAAGAACATGCCGGATCGAATTCCCGACGCGGCCAGGAGCATCTCGGCCCCTCTCAGGCGAATGCTCCGGACTTTTCGGACGACCGGATTACTTGATGGGTCAATCGTACCAATCATGGATTCGTGGAGATGGCATCGATTTGTCTCGAAGACGACCAGGATTTTCCTTCATGGCAATTGGTGTGCCGAATCGAGTCCAGGGACCATCGGGAGCGGAATTCGAGCTCGGGAGTTCTCGCACGAGACGCCATGACTCGTACTTGAGGATATTGTCTGTAGTGGATAAGCGCCACTTCTTTAGCTCTTGGGCCAACAAATCTCGCCGAAGGGCGCAGGTCGCGATGACCGCCGATCCGACGGGATTCCGGCGAATTGTTGGAACTTGGTTAAACTCATTGGACCCTCCGGTGCGGGATGAACCCCGATGGAAAAGGGAAAATGAGACAACCGTCACGGACTAGAGATAGATACGACAAAAAGGTCGGATCCTGCGAACGGTCGAATCGGGTTTTTCTCGGTTTTCGCGACCGGCGCGGGTTTCCGGCCGGTCGAGTGGCCGCGGGGCCGGATGTGAGGGAGATATGAAGAGGCCGACGAAGTTGGAGAGGCTCCGTGGGGTCGGGCGCGAGCTGGGCATGATCGCCAGGCGTGGCCGACAGGTCTGGCGGCTGATCCCCCGGCGGCATAAATGGGCCCTGGTCGGGACCCTGGCGGTCATGTCCCTCGCCAGCGCCGCCAGCACGGTGGTTCCACTCTGCCTGCGACAGCTCATCGACTCCGTCGACCCAGCGAAGAACCCCTCCAGGACCCCGGCCGACCTCACCGGGGTGGCGGCCTTCTACCTGGCGATCATCGGGGCGGCCTACTTCGTCCGCGAGTCCATGAATGTCCTGCGCCGCTACCTGGTCGAGAATACCTGCACACGCATCGACAAGGATATGTATGTTCGGGTCGTCGCCCACCTGATGAAGGTCGACTTGACCGTCCTGGCCCAGGACCACGTCGGGGCTCTCTACGGCCGGATCAATCGCAGCGTGGAGGGGTTGGTGCGGTTCCTGCGGGTGACCTTCCTCGAGTTCGTGCCGGCCTTGATCACGGGGAGCTTCGCGCTGGCGGTGACGGTCTCGCAGCAGCCGATGATCGCGCTGGCGATGATGGGCGTGATCCCGTTCTCGCTCGGGCTGACACTCTGCCAGATCATCACGCAGAAGGGGATCCGCCTCGAGCTGCTCCGGACCCGCGAGGCGATGGACGGTACGGTCGTCGAGCAGCTCGGGGGCATCGACTACGTCCGGGCGGCGGACACGCACCGCCAGGAGGTCCGCCGAGTGGCGCGGGTGGCCGAGCGTCGGCGTGCCAAGGAGCTGAAGCACCACTTCGAGATGTCGCTCTTCGGCTCCGGCAAGGCGATCAACGAGGGGCTCTTCCACGTCCTGGTCCTGGCCGTCGCCGTCTACCTCTTCATCCACGGGTACGGCGGGCCCGGCGAGGTCATGATGTTCTCGGTGCTGTTCCTGAATGTCATGACCCCCCTGAGCGAGGTCCATCGCTTCATCGACGAGGGGCACGAGAGCAGCTTGAAGATCGGCGACCTGATCGGGCTCCTGACCGTGCCGATCGACCGGTCGTTCAAGACGCTGGCGTCGGAGGAGACGCCGCGGCTGGTCCTGGGCGAGCCCCTGTTCGTCTCCGAGGGGCTGAAGGTCGAGTTCCCGGTCCCAGGGCGTCCGGCGCGTCGGGCGCTCAACGGCCTGTCGGTCACCATCCGGCACGGCGAGACCATCGGCGTGGCCGGCCGTTCGGGATGCGGCAAGACCACCTGGCTCCGCGCGTTCATGCGACTGGTCCACGCCTGCGACGGCGAGGCGACCCTGGGCGGGGTGCCCCTCAATGGGGTCTCCCGCAAGGCCATCGGCGAGTTGATCGGATACGTCGGCCAGAATCCATTTCTCTTCGCCGGCACCGTCGCGCAGAACATCGCCTACGGCACCAAGGGTGCCACCAACGAGGCGATCCGGCGCGCCGCCGAGATGGCCTGCATCCACGACGAGGTCATGATGATGCCCGGCGGGTACCGTTCCCGCGTCGCCGAGCGCGGCCAGAACCTCTCCGGCGGCCAGCGGCAGCGGATCGCCCTGGCCCGGGTCTTCCTCAAGAACCCGCCGATCCTGATCCTCGACGAGGGGACGTCCGCCCTGGACAACACCAGCGAACGGCTCGTCCAGAACGCGATCAACGAGGCCCGCGCCGACCGCACCGTGATCCTCGTCGCCCATCGCCTGACCACCCTGCGCGACGCCGATTGCATCCTCGTCTTCGACGACGGACGGATCGCCGAGACCGGCACCTATGCCGAGCTGGTCCGACGCGGCGGCGTCTTCGCCGAGCTCGTCCGATCGGCCGAGGGGCACGACCTCGAGCCGCCTCGAGACAGCGTCGCGGGCCCGGCCGCCGAGCTCGAAGGGATCGCGTCGACGACCCTGTATAGCCCCTGAACGCCCATCCGAGGAAACACGTCGATCGGCCGCGCGGCGAACCCGGCGGCCGTCGGGCGTGTCCGGGTCCTCCGGACCCGCCCCGCGCCCATCACCCGAGCCGTCCGGACATCGTCGAGGAGCCGCATGACCGAAATCGATCCCGACTGCGATCCTGTGCTGGTGGTGAGCGAGTTGACGAAGGTCTATCCGGGGCGGACGCCGACGACCGCCGTGGATCGGCTCTCGTTCACGCTGGGCCGTGGCGAGATCCTGGGCCTGCTCGGTCCCAACGGCGCCGGCAAGACGACGACGATCCAGATGCTCCTGAGCACCCTCGAGCCGACGTCCGGCGAGATCCGGTACTTCGGCAAGTCGCTGGCCAAGGCCCGCTCCGAGATCCTCGGCAAGGTGGGATTCGCCAGCGCCTACTCGAAGCTCCCCCGACGGCTGACCGTCGCCGAGAACCTGAACGTCTTCGGCCGGCTCTACGGCCTGAACTCGCGCGAGCGAACCGAGCGGAGCCGCGAGCTGCTCGAGCGGTTCGGCGTCTGGGACCTCCGTCGACGGCAGATCGAGGGCCTCTCGGCCGGCCAGACGACGCGGGTGATGCTGGCCAAGGCGTTCCTGGCGCGGCCGAGGGTCGCGCTACTGGACGAGCCGACGGCCTCGCTCGACCCGGACATCGCCGTCGAGGTCCGCGACTTCGTCCGCGGCCGTCGCGACGAGGAGGGGGTCTCCATCGTCTTCACCTCGCACAACATGGACGAGGTCGCGCAGCTCTGCGACCGGGTCATCTTCCTCGACCGGGGCAAGATCGCTTCCAGCGGCCGGCCCGACGAGCTGGCGGCGTCGGTCGCGTCGGCGCGGCTGCGGCTCCGCGTCACGGAAGGTCTCGATCAACTCCTCGACCGCGCCGCGTCGACCGGGCTGGCCAGCTCGATCGAAGACGGTACGGTCGAGGTCGAGATCGACGAGCCCCGGATCGCCGACTTCCTCGCGAGCATCGCCATGGCCGGCGTGCGCTATGACGAGATCGCGATCCGCAAGCCGACGCTCGAGGATTACTTCCTCAAGCTGGCCGGCAACGCCGCTGCCGCGCGGGCCGCGGCCCGAAACGAGCCCGGCCCTCTGGAGGAAGTGTCATCATGAGGCTGAGCTTCGGGCGGATCGTCGCCATGATCCTGCGGCATCTGTATCTGGTCCCGCGCACGCTGGAGAGCTGGGCCGAGGCGATCTACTGGCCGGTCCTGGATCTGCTGCTCTGGGGCATCACGACCCGATGGGTCGAGTCGTCCTCGACGCAGGTCCCGCGGCTGGCCATGGTGGTGCTCACCGGGGTGGTCTTCTGGCAGGTGGTCTGGCGGGCCAACTACGAGATCTCGGTCAACCTGCTGGAGGAGTTCTGGAACCAGAACCTGGTCAACCTCTTCGCCACGCCGTTGAGCGTCTGGGAATGGTCGATCAGCCTGGTGGCCCTGGGTATGATCAAGAACCTGCTGACGCTGATCGTCGGCATCGGCGGGGTCTGGCTCCTGTACCGGCTGAACATCTTCGAGGTCGGCTGGATGCTGCTGCCGTTCCTGTTCGCGCTGATGATGTCGGGCTGGTTCATGGGGTTCACCTCCTCGGCGCTGATCATCTATTACGGCCGACGGCTCCAGGGCCTGGCCTGGATGCTCGGCTTCGCGCTGGCGCCGTTCAGCGCCGTGTTCTACCCGGTCAGCTCGCTGCCGGCTTGGGCGCAGTGGATCTCGTCGGCCCTGCCGATGACGTACATCTTCGAGGGCATGCGCCAGATCCTCCGCGGCGGCCCGCTCCCCCTCGGGTCGCTGGCGATCAGCTTCGGCCTGAATATCGTCTACCTGACGCTGTCGATCCTGTTCTTCGGCCGGATGTACGAGCGCAGCCGGGCCAAGGGCCTCGGACGGCTGGATTAGGAGCCAGCTCCGTCCGGCGATCTCTGCATGAAGGTCGGGAGACGGAGCTCCCTCCTACGGACTTCCGATGTAGGAGCCGGCTCCGTTCGGCGATCTCTGCATGAACGCCCCGAGTTTACTTTTCCATGCAACGCTCAGTAATTGGCGTTCGCCATCTTGCGAAACTCGTCCTGCGCCCTGCGAAACAGCGACTCGACCTGCTGCCGATTCTCGGGGCTGGGGTAGCGGTTGCGGGCCGCGACGACTTTCAGCATTTGCTCGATCCAGTCGACAAAGTACTTCGCATCCTCGCGGCTCGCTATCTTCTGGCCAGCGACCTGGACGAAGACCGGACTCGTGTGGGCCCAGGCAGGCCCGTCGAAGGTGCTCGGATCATCGGCGCCACGCACACGTAAGGCGACCCAACGACTTCGTTCGAGCGGCAGCTCCACCTCGAGGCGTTTGACCCGCACCCCCGCCCGATCGCCCGCGGCGACTTCCCCTCGTGAGGCCACCTTGCCGTTCACGATGACCTCGAGCGTGTCGACCGGCACATAGCTCTCCACGGTCGCGGCCACGCGGACCTTCCCTGCCGTCGCCAGCTCACAGGTCTCGCCAGGGCCCTTGCCATTGACCTCGAGCGTCGGTATGGGGCCGTTCGTGACGAAGCTCCGGCCGCCCTTCAAACCGTCGAGCCAGCTCTGCATCGTGAGCGGACCCGAGGTCTTCACGTAGACCCGGTCGCCGCCGAGCGGGTCGGTCGAACGATCGAGCAGCGCGTCGGTGCCGACGCACGCCGAGAGCTTCAGCCCGCAGTTCAACAACCGATACCACAGTTCGGCCGAGCGATCCTTGTCGCTGTTGTACGACATCAGGTCGACCGCGTGGACCATGCCGAGGACAGCATCGATCGGCAGCTCTCGCGCGGCGCCGCTGGGTTGCGCCGGGTCCTTATCGAACGGAAAAGACTGGCCGGCGAAGATGGGATGACCGTAGGTCACGACGCCGCCCTGATGGACCGCGTCCGCGGCCATCGCATAATTCGCGGGAAAGTCGTTTCGGTGCGGAGTCCCGTCGAAGCCGGTGTATTGCGGCTGTACCAGCCGGTTGATCCCGAAGAACTGCATGTGGCCATAGATCGTGCTCCGCATCTCCTCGCCGAAGACCAGGAGGTGCCGATCCGTCGAAACGCCGTGCGGTTTGCCGGTGATCAAGTCAGCGTCGCGGATGTCGTCGCCGACATTGTTCGACACGCAGAGGTTGACATAATTGACACCCTCCGCCCGGGTCGCGACCAGCGCGTCCGCAGGCGTGACTTCGATCGGGCCGCCCGTGTGAAGATGGACGTGCGAATCGCCCGAATACCAGCCGCGCGCCGTCATATCGATCCATCGCGGCAGTTGTACTGTGAGCTCGGTGGTCGCTCCCGCATCCAGGCTGACTGTCTGCGGGATCACCTCGATACCACCGCTGATGTTCAGCCTTGCGCGGCCCGGCGGCAACTCCACGTCGAAGGAACCGTCTGCATAGAAGTAAGACTCATCGTGCTTCGTCTTACGGATCGCGGCGCCGGCCGGCGCGCACGATTTGCCGTCGCCTCCGATCACGCAGACGCGCGCCGCCGCGGGCGCGTTGTCGCCGACCAACTTGACGTGAGCCTTCCGCGGGTCAGGGCCGAAGTCGGATTGATCGAGCATCAGCCTGTAGATCGTCCCCTCGTAGCCGACCAGGAGCAACTCGCCGTCGGCGTCGACGCCGAACGAGGCGATCTTCTGCGGCGACTCGCCAATCTGTCTCACCTTGATCAGTTGGCGGCCGGCTTGCTTGAGTGCCCAAATTCGCCGCGACTCGAAATCACCGAAGAGATAGGCGCCGTAATACGACGCATT
>JBKQHM010000072.1:0-12956 GCA_052148775.1 Isosphaeraceae bacterium
TCGGCAGCGAGAGGACGTAACGGAGGGCGTCCTCGACGGCGACTCCTGCCTGGCTCACGATCACGCCTGTCCCGCCCAGGCTCTTCATCGCCAGCACGCCGATGTTCCGCTGGAGTAAGACCGGCATCACTTGCTTCTGGAAGCTCCGATAGTGGACATCCATTACATTGAGCGGCATCTGGACGCTCGCCCAGTCGAACGGCATGCTCAGCATCTTCAAGTGGATGATCGGATCCTTGTGCCCGGTGAAACCGAGGTAACGGACCTTCCCCTCCTTCACGGCCTTCAGGCCGGTCTGGAGGGCACCGTCGGCGGCGAAGATCCAGTCCGGATCGTTGTCGTAGACGATCTCGTGAAACTGCCAGAGATCGATGCGATCGGTCTTGAACCGTCGCAGGCTGTCTTCCAGGTTGGATTGGGCCTCCTTGGCCGTGCGCCCGCAGACCTTCGTCATGAGGAAGACCTTGTCGCGTCGGCCGCCCTGGGCGAGGGCCTTCCCCATCCACTCCTCGGCGCCGCCGTTGTGGTAATCCCAGCAATTATCCATGAAGGTGATCCCCTCATCGACGGAGCGCTGGATCAGCCGGAGGCTTTCGGCCTCGGAAAGCTTCTGGGGATTGGTGCTGGAGTGGCCGCCAAGGCAGAGCAAGCTGACCAGCTCACCGGTCTTGCCCAACGGTCGCAAGGGGATTCCACCGGCATTGACTCGCTGCTGGATTTGCTGGGCCTCCCCCGAGGCGACGATGGAAGAAGCGGCGAGGCCGGCGGCGGTGGCCTGGAGGAATTCACGACGACTGGAACTCGGATGGGTCATGGATGTTTCTCCTCGGTGATCGTGTCACGAACCTCGGTCCTTGTCGGAATCGTTGGATCCCTCACATCGTGGGATATGCCCGGATCGTGGCCGGGGGCCCCCCAGGACAATACCTCGCGAACATGGTAGTCTCAAGGATCAGAGGGCGTCCCGCGGTCGAATCCTCGACCTCTGCTGCATTTGTTGCGCCAGCCTGGGATGCCATCGCCTTTGTGATGGTCGAACCACTCACGACCAATAAGCCGCGCGAGGAAGTCCATGAAACTGACACTGGATTATGGTCGGACCGGATTGACAGTCGAGCTCCCCGCGGATCGAGTCGTCGGCCCGCTGGCGATCCGCGATGTGCCCGCACTGGAAGATCCCGAGCGGGAGGTCGCCGCGGCGTTGGAGCAGCCGATCGGCACACCTGCACTCCGACAGATCGCCCAGGGTCGCAAGGACGCCTGCGTCCTGATCTGCGACATCACCCGCCCGGTCCCGAACCGCACGATCTTGGGGCCGATGCTCAAGGTCCTCGAAGAGGCCGGGATCCCTCGCGAGCGGACGCTGATCCTGGTCGCCACCGGGCTGCACCGGCCCAGTACGCCCGCCGAGAAGGAGGAGATGCTCGGCGCCGAGATCATGGCCGGCTATCCGGTCGAGGACCACTACGGCACCCGGCTGGAGGAGCACACGCTCGTCGGCACGACGTCCCGCGGCATCCCCGGCTGGATCGACACGCGATACGTGCGGGCCGACCTGAAGATCGCGACCGGATTGATCGAGCCGCACCTGATGGCCGGCTACTCGGGAGGCCGCAAGCTGATCTGCCCGGGGATCGCGGCACTCGAGACGGTCAAGCGATGGCACGGGCCCGAGCTCCTCGAACACCCCAACGCCGATTGCGGCATCCTCGATGGCAACCCGGTCCACGAGGAGAACACCGCGATCGCCCGCATGGCCGGCTGCGATTTCATCGTCAACGTCACGCTCGACAGCCGACGGCAGGTCACCTCGGTCGTGGCGGGCGACATGGAGCAAGCCTTCCTCGCCGGCGTCCGGTTCATGGACAGCATCTGCCGCGCGGCCGTGCCCCACGAGGTCGACATCGTGGTGACCAGCTCCGCGGGGTATCCCCTGGATACGACGTTCTACCAGGCGGTGAAGGGCCTGACCGGCTGCCTGCCGATCGTCAAGCAAGGGGGCACCATCATCCTGGCCGCCAGCCTGGCCGAGGGACTCGGCAGCCCCGAGTTCGTCTCGGCGCTGCGCGACCACGATTCGCTCGAGATCTTCATGGAGCGGATCCTCGGCAAGGACTATTTCGTGATGGACCAGTGGCAGGTCGAGGAACTCGCCAAGGTCCGGCGCAAGGCCCGCGTCAAGCTCGTCTCCGACGGCGTGCCGGCGGACGTCCTCGCCTCCTGTTTCGTCGAGCCGGCATCCAACGTGGAGTCGGCGCTGGCCGATTCCCTGGAGGAGTACGGCCCGTCCGCCCGGGTCGCCGTCATCCCCAAAGGCCCTTATGTCTTACCGACCTTGGTGGCCTGAGGTTCGAGTGCTCGACGATCCCCGCGCGAAAATACGCGAACGATCCCACCCCAAAGAGAGCAGCAGCGAGGGACGCTGTCCTGCCGCTCCGGGGGGAATTGCGATCGCGCCGGCGAAAGTCCGGAGTTCGCTCATTTTCCACCGAGAATCGACCGAAAATGGGATTGACTCGAGGTGATTGTTCTTCGAGTCGAACCCGGTCATGGCGTGCCGTGGTGAGCGACCAGGGCCATGAACAGGTCGATCGCTCCTCCAGGGCAACCTCGCCCCGGATCACCCGAACCGGTCCAGCACGGCTCACCGCGAAGATACTTCCGAGTCCCGGCCCTTCATGACGGAGAGTCGGACCGGAAGCCACCGCCTCGCAAACTCAACGCAAAGCTCAAGATCTACCGGGCCTTCCAGGAGGGAGGACCCGCTCAGGCCCGGCGCGTGTCGCGACGGTAAGAGTGCGTGCGACGCCGGGCCAAGGGTGAGGAGTGCCCTTAATATGAACGCGTTCGTCTACGTACTCGCTGCGATGTTCTGCGCACAGGCCCCGGCCGCCCCATCGTCCAATCCGGGCGAGGTGGCCACCGCCGTCCCGGCGCCGCCGTCGGCCACCGTCCCGGCGCCGATCGGTCCCTCGACGTTGAGCCAACCGGCATCTCCCGATACCGGGGAGCCTGCCGGTCGCCTGTTCTCCCAGGAAGAGCTCGATCAGATGGCTCCGGCCGCGGATCCCTCGGCCTTCACGTCGGGCGTCGCCACCCCGATCGCCGGGACGATCCCGACCGGTCCCGACGCGATGAGCCAGTCGACGCGGAGACTGTTCGAAAGCGACCACGACTTCGACGGATTCACCACGCCCCTGAGCAATCCCGTCCAGTCCAAGGACCCGCGCTCGCTCACCGAGATCCGGTTCCTCTATCTCGGCGACTATTCCAGGAGCAGCACGCCCGTCATCGGCGGCGGCACGTTCCAGGTCTACGCCATGCAAGTGCGGCTGGCCCTCACGGATCGGCTCCAGGTCTACGCCGACAAGGATGGCCTGGTCATGCTCTCCCCCAAGGGAGGCCGGTCCATCTTCGGCATGGCCAACCTCATGGCGGGTGCCAAGTACGTCTTCATCCGCGACGTCGAAAACCAATTCCTGTTCTCGGGTGCCCTCCAGTACGAGGCACCGACCGGGTATCCAAGCATCTTCGAGGGCCATGGAAATGGGCTCCTCGGGGTGTACGGGATCGTGGGCAAGGAGTTCTACAGCAACTGGCACTTCGTGAGCACCTTCGGGCAGAACATCGCGCTCAACAATTCCAACTCGGGCTACTTCATGACCACCGCGCACCTCGACCGCCGGTTCGGGAAGTTCGTACCGTTCTATGAGGCGAACTGGTTCTATTACAACCAGAGCGGCACGCACGTCCCCGGCCTCGGGATCGAGGGCGGTGGGTTGCTGAACCTGGGCGCAAGCAAGGTCATGGGTCTGAATTACGTCACCAACGCCATCGGATTCAATTACGAATTCAACAAGCATGTCATTTTTGGCGTCGCCTATGAATTCCAGCTTTCGAGCCGGACCATGCTCATGAATAACCTGATCAACTCTCAGTT
Source organism: Isosphaeraceae bacterium (assembly GCA_052148775.1). GTDB lineage: Bacteria > Planctomycetota > Planctomycetia > Isosphaerales > Isosphaeraceae > CAVZRC01. The sequence goes on from JBKQHM010000072.1 coordinate 3,941, forward strand.
GATCTTCCGCTATTGATCGGCCGCCACCGATAGGCCGACGGTCGTGCGCGGGTCGTGCCTGGATCGTTCTGGCGGTCCTCGCACGTCCGGCCCGCACAACTCGCATCAACCCGGGGGGCGGCCGACGGGAAAGTCCCCGACACCCCTCCGTCTCTCCGGGTTGACGCGAGTTCTATTTGACATAGTTCATAATACAATATTAATCTACTTTACCGATTCGGTCGTCATCACATGCTCCGGGCGGAAACCGACGCCGATGACCCGCGCGGGGAACCGGCGCAGGTAGGGGAATCGCCGGAGGAGCTTCAGGGGCCAGGGGAGCGAGAGCTTTTCTCGACCGCGGATCACGCGTCCGATGACGCGATCCTGAATGACCACCTGCAAGCGTTGCGTCAGCCGCGTCGGGAGCTCGCGGCGGCGCTGGACCTTCCGAAGGTCGTCGATCGTGAGACGATGTTCGAGCAACGGTCCGGCCAGGATGTTGGCGGTCGCCACGGCGTCCTGGATCGCAAGATTGATGCCCACTCCTCCGACCGGCGACATGGCATGAGCCGCGTCGCCGATGCAGAGGAGTCCGGCCCGAGACCAGGCGCGGAGGCGATCGACGGCGACGCTCAGCAACCTGATGTCGTCCCAATCCTTCAGCCCATCCACCCGGTCGCGTACGAACGGCGCGACCTCCACGATCTCCTGGCGGAAGGATTCGAGGCCCCGGCTCCGGATCGCGTCATAGCCCCCCTTCGGGATGACGAATCCACACTGCCAGTAATCGCCGCGGTCGATCATGATGAAGATCCGGCCCCGGTCGAAGCGTCCCATCGGTTCTTTCGGATCCGTGGGATGGCGCGAGAGCCTCATCCAGAGCACGTCCATCGGAGCACCAATATCCTCCACCTCGAAGCCGGCCCGGTCGCGGACGGTGGAATGCCGGCCATCCGCGCCGACGGTGAGCTCGGCGCGGACCTCGAGCGGACCATCCGGGGTGATCGCCCTCACCCCGGCAATTTTGCCGTTCTCTTCGAGCAGATCGATGACCTCGGACCGCATCATCAGGCGGAATGACGGATAGCGCTTCGCGCGCTCGGCGATGAAGTCGAGGAAATCCCACTGGGGCATGAAGGCGATGAACCGGCTGTGGGATGGAATATGGGTGAAGTTTGCGATGGGAACCTCGACGTCTCCGACATAGCCGCGCAGCTCCCTGGCCTCTTGGTGTGGCCGCTTCAGGAAGTCTTCCAGGAACCCCAGCTCGTACAGGACTTCGAGGGTGGAAGGATGGATCGTGTCGCCGCGGAAGTCCCTCAAGAAGTCACCATGCTTCTCGAGGACGATCACGTCGATGCCGGAACGGGCGAGCAGGAGGCCCAGCACCATGCCGGCCGGCCCTCCACCCGCGATGCAGCAAGTCGTCTCCACGTTGGTGCTCCCGGCAGGCTATTCTTTGGAACTCTGTCGCACCCGCACGATCGCACCCACTTTACCGGACCGGCGAGACACCCGCGAGGCACGGACGATCTCCGACATCGGCCTCAACGGACCGGTTCGGGGAGTTCGCCTTGAAAAAGAGCGGTTCTCGGCGACACTTCGAAGACGACCTGATCAACCCGCCGGAACTGGGTATACTGGAGAAAGAAATCCGCCGCGTGCGGCGCGGTAAAGCCATCGTCATCCCCCGGAGCAGCCAGACGCGGGGGCATGGTACCCATACCCTCGACGCCATCTGGAAGGAGCATCTCGCGAGACTCCTCGCCGAGACAGCTCCTCGAGAATGAGGGACACTGAGCGATGCAAGAGCTCCTGGAACGCGATGCGCTGTCGGCCGCCGGGCTCACCAAACCCGTCGTCTTCTTCGACGACGGGTGCATCATGTGCAATGGCTTTGTCAACCTGTTGTTACGGGTTGATCGTCGACATCAGTTCCTGTTCGCTCCGCTGCGCGGAGAGACAGCCGGCAAGTTGCTCCCTCCCCTACCCGATGACCCGACGAAATGGTCGATGGTTTACCTCGATGAAGCGGGAATCCACGACCAGTCGGATGCCTCGCTCGAGGTCTACCGGCGCCTCGGCGGCCTCTGGTGGTGGTTGAGCCTCGCGCGGTTCGTCCCGCGAGGAATCCGCAATCCGGTTTACCGCGTGATCGCCCGAAACCGGTATCGTTGGTTCGGAAAACGCGAGACCTGTCGCGTTCTTTTGCCCGAAGAGCGATCGCTCTTCCTCGATTGACCGCATTGATCCGGGCGTGGAGCAGAGCTGGTCAAGGTGGTGTTGGAATGGGAAATCCCGGTTCTCGAGAATCGTCGTGGCGCGATCTTCGGGCCGTGATTGGGTGTCATCTTGAGGTGTGTCTCCCGTCAGTTGCAATTGACCGGGTTGGCCGAGAGACTACAATTTCGCCGTATCTAGCCCGAAGTCGCGTGTCGAGAAGAAGTAAGGGGAACGATGTCGGACGAGCCGCGCGAGAGCCTGGAAGACGTACGTCTGGAGAAGCTTCGCCGGATCGCGGAGCTGGGGTTCGACCCGTGGGGACAACGGTTCGACGGCCACCAGGCGATCGGTGAGGTCCGCGCGTCGGCAGCGCCGAACGAGCCCGGCAACGACCAGCCCGGCCCGATGGTCCGCGTCGCCGGCCGGATCATGCTTCGCCGCGGTCAGGGAAAGGTCATCTTCCTCGAGTTACGCGACTGGTCCGGGCGAATCCAGATCTTCATCGGTCAGAAGCAGGTCGGCGAGCTGGGCTGGAAGCTCACCGAGTTGCTGGACCTCAGTGACCTGATCGGCGTCGACGGACGGCTGGGTTATACGCGGACCGGCGAGCTGACCGTCTTCGCCGAGACCCTGACGTTCCTGTCCAAGAGCCTGCTCCCTCCGCCCGAAAAGTGGCACGGGCTGACCGACCTGGAGCAGCGATACCGCCAGCGCTACGTCGACCTGTTCAGCAACCCCGAATCGCTGGCCGTGTTCCTCGGCCGGTCAAAGCTAATCGCCTCGTTCCGGAAGACCATGGCGGAAAAGGGGTTCGTCGAAGTCGAGACGCCGACCATGCAGTCGATCGCCGGGGGTGCCGCGGCGCGTCCGTTCGTCACCCATCACAATGCGCTCGACATCGACCTCTTCCTGCGGATCGCCCCCGAACTGTACTTGAAGCGGCTCCTGGTCGGCGGCATGGAGCGCGTCTTCGAGATCGGCCGGGTCTACCGCAACGAGGGGCTGAGCACGCGCCACAATCCCGAATTCACCATGTTCGAGGCCTATCAGGCCTATGGCGACTACCACGCCATGATGGACCTGACCGAGTCCTTGATCTGCGGCGCGATCGAGACGCTGGGCGGCGGCAACATACGTCCCTGGGGCGACACGACGATCGATTTCACGCCCCCCTGGCCTCGGCGGACGTACGCCGAGCTGCTGGCCGAGCATGCGGGCATCGACCCGAGCGATCCCGGAGCAGTCAAGGCCCGCGCCGAGGTGGCTGGGGTGTCGACCGCCGGGAAGGATCCGGACGTGATCCTCAGCGAGCTGTTCGAAGCCGTCGTCGAGGACCGACTGACCGGCCCGATCTTCGTGATCGACTATCCCGCCGCGATCTGTCCGCTGACCAAGCGCAAGGCGTCGAATCCCGCCGTCGCCGAGCGGTTCGAGCTGTACATCCAGGGCGTCGAGCTGGCGAACGCCTATACCGAGCTCACGGACCCGCTCCTCCAGGAAACGCTGTTCCGCAGCCAGCTCGCGGGCCTGCCGCCGGAGGAGTCGATGGCCAAGATGGATGAGGACTTCGTCCGGGCCCTCAAGCACGCCATGCCCCCGGCCGGCGGCCTGGGCATCGGGATCGACCGGCTGTGCATGGTCCTGCTGGACCGGACCAGCATTCGCGACGTGATCCTCTTCCCGCTCATGCGTCCCGAGGGTGAGAAGAAGTCGTAAGGTGCCCGGGCACCGCAACCGTCGGAGCCTCGCGGATCGGTGCTCGGAGAGCACCCTACACGGAAGGAGCCGTCTACGTGTTCAAATACGTGCTTTGCTGGCGATATCTCAAGACGCGGTACATCGCGCTGGCTAGCATCGTGAGCGTGATGCTCGGCGTGGCGACCATGATCGTGGTCAACTCCGTGATGGCCGGCTTCGCCGAGAAGATGCGCGACCGGCTCCACGGGGTCAACGCCGACGTGCTGGTCGAATCCTATTCGCTCAACGGATTCGACAACTGGCCCGAGGTCATGGCGCGGATCAAGGAGATCGTCGGCAACGAGGTGGAGGCCATGGCCCCGACCATGGAGTGCCCGGGGATCCTCAACTTCCGCTTCGGCGGCGAGACCTGGACCCGCCCTGTCCAGATCATCGGCGTGCATCCGGCGGAACGGGCCAAGACCGGCGACTTCGGCGAGTTCCTCGTCGACAGCGAGGGGAAGCCGATTCCACCGTCATTCGATGTCGCCGAGAAGTACAAGAGGCATACGCCGGCCGGGGAGCTGCTGAATGATTTCAAGGACGAGCCCAGGGACGAGTTCAGCAAGGCATTCGAGGACGAGCTCAAGAAGCAGATGGACCAGCAGGCGCCCGATTCCGGCGCGATCATCGGCTATGCCCTTGCGACCCATCACCAGAAGGACCACCCCGATCAGTTCCTCGTACCCCCCGGAACCCGGATCGGCCTGCTTTTCCCCCGGTTCGGCGAGACGCGGTCCGAGGCGGGGTTCGATACGTACACCACCATCGGCTACTTCAAGAGCGGCATGAGCGAGTATGACTCGACCCACGTCTATGTGCCGCTCGAGGCCTTGCAGAAGAGCCGGCTCCTCTACGATCACTCACGGGGCATCGGCGCCGTCAACCAGATCCAGATCAAGGTCAAGCCGGGCGTGGATATCGACAAGATGTCCGAGGATCTCCAGCTCGCAATGGACAAGATGAGGCCGATGTTCTACCGGGTCTGGACCTGGGAGCAGAAGCAGGGGCCGTTGCTCGGCGCCGTCGCCATCGAGCAGAGCATCCTGAACATCCTGCTGTTTTTCATCATCGCCGTCGCCGGCTTCGGCATCCTGGCGATCTTCTCGATGATCGTGGTGGAGAAGACGCGCGACATCGGGATCATGAAGGCGCTGGGTGCCTCGAACGCCGGGATTCGCAGCATCTTCCTCGGATATGGCCTGCTGCTGGGCGCTGTGGGCAGTGGCGTCGGGATGGCCGGAGGGCTCCTGTTCGTCCGGTACATCAACGAGATCGAGAGCCTCCTCAGCCGCTTGACGGGCCACAAGGTCTTCGATGACTCGATCTACTACTTCGACAAGATCCCGACGATCGTCGAGCCCTTCACGGTCGGCTGGATCGTTTGCGGTGCCTTGCTGATCGCCGTCGGGGCCAGCATCTGGCCGGCCGAGCGTGCGGCCCGCCTCCACCCGGTCCGGGCCTTGCGGTTCGAATGATCGAGCGTCCCTTGCATGTCGGATATACGCCTGAATACCCACGGAAGGTGAGGGTGAAGACGATGATGACGACCGGCCACCTCTCCGCACACGGCCTGGTGAAGAGCTACTGGAAAGGTCGCAATGAGGTCCCGGTGCTACGCGGCGTCGATATCGCGGTCGAGCATGGTGAGATGCTCGCGATCGTCGGCGCCAGCGGTTCGGGCAAGAGTACGCTGCTGCATCTCCTCGGGCTGCTCGACGCTCCCGATTCCGGAGAAGTTCTGCTCGAGGGGGAACGGATCGACGACCGGCCCGACCGGCACCGCGACGTCCTGCGCAACCGCACGTTCGGATTCATCTTCCAGTTCTACCATCTGCTCCCCGAGCTCTCCGCGCTGGAGAACGTCCAGATGCCGCAGTGGATCGGCCGGGGCGTCTGGTCTTACTGGAAGGAACGACGCCAGTTGAGGCGGCAGGCGGAGGAGTTGCTGGAGCGCGTCGGGCTGGGCCACCGGCTCGACCACCGGCCGTCGGAGCTCTCCGGCGGCGAGATGCAGCGGGCGGCGATCGCGCGAGCGCTGGCCGCCAGGCCGGCCGTGCTCCTGGCCGACGAGCCGACCGGAAACCTCGACGCCGGCAGCGGCCACGGGGTCCTCGAACTGCTGCGAGACTTGAACCGGGAGCGCGGGCTCACTATGATTCTGGTTACGCATGATCCACACATAGCCCAGCAAGCCGACCGGGTCGTTCGGCTCGCGGAAGGGCGGATCGAGGAGTGGTCGACCGCCCTGGCTTGAAGGCCCCCAGAACGGGACGTGGGGCTCGCGTCGGCCTGGCTCTCGCCAACTCACAGCCGGAGAATCGCGCCGATGGACCCCAAGGTCTATATCAGTGGCAAGCTGTACGACAAGTCGGACGCCAAGATCAGCGTCTTCGATCATGGTCTGCTCTACGGCGACGGCGTCTTCGAGGGCATCCGCGCCTACTCGGGACGCGTCTTCCGCCTCAAGCAGCACGTCGACCGGCTCTACGAATCGGCCCAGGCGATCCACCTCCAGATCCCGATCGGCCGCGAGGAGATGGCCAAGGCCATCCGCGACACCTTGGCGTACAACAAGTTGACGGACGCCTACATCCGCGCCGTGGTCACCCGGGGCGCCGGCAGCCTGGGACTCGACCCTCGGAAGACGACCGATCCCCAGATCATCATCATCACCGACCATATCAGCCTCTACCCGGAGGAGCTCTACGAACACGGCCTGAAGATCATCACCGCCGCCACGACGCGCAACCATCCGAACGCGGTCAATCCGCGGATCAAGTCGCTCAACTACCTCAACAACATCCTGGCCAAGATCGAGGGCACCCAGGCCGGCTGCCTGGAAGCCCTGATGCTCAACCACAAGGGCGAGCTCGCCGAGTGCACCGGCGATAACATCTTCGTCGTCCAGAATGGGCAGATCCACACTCCCAGCGTCGATTCGGGCATCCTCGAGGGGATCACCCGCGATGCGGTGATCGAGCTGGCCCGGGCGGCCGGATACGAGGTGATCGAGCGGACGATGGACCGCCTCGACGTCTTCAAGGCCCAGGAGTGCTTCCTGACCGGCACGGCCGCCGAGTTGATCCCGGTCGTCGAGTGCGACGGTCGCGTCATCGGCTCGGGCCGACCCGGCCCGATCACTCGCGAGCTGCGTCAACGATTCCAGACCCTGGTCCGCGAGGAGCGCTCACCCGGCGACCCGACGTGATCGAGATCCACAAGATCATGGCCCCGGCTGATTTCAGCGCCCATTCGGAGGAGGCCGTCCGGTATGCGTGCGGGCTCGCCGAGCGCCTCGGCGCGGAGTTGCACCTGGTGCACATCCTCTCCGAGATCGTCCCCGCGGGCCCCGACCCGCTCCTCATGCCCGTCATGCCCCCGGAATATTACCAGGAGAGCGAAGACCGGGCGAGGGAGTCGCTCGCCCGCCTGCTCGATCCCGGATGGGGCACGCCCCGATCGGTGCTGACCGACGTCCGATGGGGGAGCCCGGTCGAGTCCATCGTCTCCTACGCCGTCGACCATCGCGTCGACCTGATCGTCATCGCCACCCACGGCCGGACCGGCCTGAGCCATGTCCTGCTGGGCTCCGTCGCCGAGCGGATCGTCCGCGAGGCCCCCTGCCCCGTCCTGACCATCCGCGACCACCATCGCGGACCGGCCACACTCCACGGTGATCCCGCCAGTGGGCAGGATGTCCGTGGGTCTTGATCCGAGGAAAGAAGGGCTTGCGCGCACCACCATGGCCGATCTTGAAATGACTCGACGCGTCATCTATCGGGGCCTGAAGATCGACCTGGCCCTTCAGAAGGTCGGGCTCCGGGACGGGACGACTGCCGAGCGGGAGGTCGTCCTGCATCGGGGGGCCGTCGCCCTGGTCCCGATGGTCGACCTCGATCACGTCTGCCTGCTCAAGAATCGACGCTACGCGATCGACCGGACGCTGCTCGAAGTGCCCGCCGGGACGATCGACCCCGGGGAATTGCCCGACCAGACCGCGGAGCGGGAACTCCTGGAGGAGACCGGCTACCACGCCGGACGGATTCGACACATCCGGGATTGGTATGTGAGCCCGGGGGTGATGGACGAGCGGATGTACCTCTACCTGTGCGAGGATCTCCGGCCGGGGCCGGTCGCTCATCAGCTCGATGAGGAGCTCCAGCCCGTCATCGTCCCTTGGGAAGAGGCCATGGCGATGGCGGAAGACGGCCGGATCGAGGATGCCAAGACGCTACTCGCCTTGATGATCTGCGATCGGCTGAGGCGGCGATCGTCATCGTCATCCGGCGAGTAGCCCGATCTCACTGACCGTGGAACGGCATCTTGGCCGGCACCAGGACAGCGTCATGCACGCGCATGCCGGGCCTGGGCTGGAGATGGTCGTTGAGGAAGATGTCGGCGTCGAGGGGTCCGCCGTTGCGGGTGCGGAACCACTGGACGCTCCCGTCGCCGAAGAGCACGTTCTGTCCCCGGCCCCCGTGATTCGGACTGTTGCCGTCACGGATGGTTATGAAATCGTGGCTCGGCTGGTCGGCAATCACGGGAATCCGCGAGGAGTGGACGACCTCGAGCGGACCCGGGTGGCCGGACGCATGCAGGTAGCCGACGTTGTAGGCATAATCCCAGCAGAGCATGTTCTTGTAACGCACGGGATCATTTCGCCGGATATGCTCGCTCTGGTCGAAGCTCACCAGCTCGGCGTTGGAGCCGCGGAGGTGTCTCCCGTTGCAGGGGCAATCCAGCAGCGAGGCGTTGTCGAGCACCCCCGCATCGTGAAGGATGGTTGCGAACGACCCCGCCGGGGCATCGGCCTGGTTGGACGGGGGATAGGGCAGGATCGTGTGCAACGACTCATATTGGCCGAGGCTGTTGCCGAGCTGCTGGAGGTTGAACAGACAGCCTGCCTGGTTCATCCGCTCGCGGGATCGCTGGATCGCCGGCAGCAGCGTCAAAACGCCGGCGATGAAGATACTCGCGGCGACGGCGAAATCCGCCCATCGCAACGGGACCCGGACCGGCGCATAATCCATCAAGGACAGGGGCCGTCGGCGATTGCGGGCGACGAAGGCCA
>JBKQHM010000073.1:0-5431 GCA_052148775.1 Isosphaeraceae bacterium
AGCCCAGCCCAGGGTCGCCGCAGGCGCACCCTGGGTCTCCGCCAACGTCGTGCGTGAAGTCAGATCAGCTCGCGGATGGGCTCCCGGCGGTCGAGGAGGAAATGCGGCCGGTTGGTGGCGTCATAGAGCATGGTGTTCTGGACGTCGATGCCGAGCTGGTGATACAGGGTCGCGAAGACGTCCTGATAGTGTACGGGCCGATCCTGCGGTTCCTCGCCCAGGCGGTTGGTCGAGCCGATGACCTGGCCCATCCGCATGCCGCCGCCGGCCAGCAGGGCGCAAGACGCCTTGGGCCAGTGGTCTCGCCCTGCGGATTTGTTGATGCGTGGCGTGCGGCCGAATTCGCCCCAGGCGACGACGCTCACATCCTGGTCCAGGCCGCGGGCGTGCAGGTCCTCGACCAGCGCGGTGATCCCTTGATCGAGCTTGTCGAGCTGAGGGGGGAGCTTGACGAAGTTGCCGCCATGCCGGTCCCAACTGCCGACGGAGAGGGTGACGCAACGGGCGCCGGCCTCGACCAGGCGCCGGGCCATCAGGAACTGGTCCATCCAGTGAGGGCCGGCATCTTCGCCGAAGGCGGGGGCGGAACTGCCGCGTCCGTATCGATCTCGGACCCTGGGATCCTCGCGTTCGAGGTCGAGCGCCTCGGCCATCTTGCTCGAGGTCAGCACCTCGAACGCGGCGCGGTTGAAGGCCGCGAGTCCCTGGAAGCTGGCCTGTCGCTGATCGGCCCGGCGACGGAAGGCATCGTAGCTGGCGAGCAGGGTACGACGATCCCGCAGGCGGTCGAGGGTGACGCCATTGAGTCGCATCTCGGTCATCTCGGGGCCGTCGGGGAGGAACGGGGCATGGGCCCTCCCCAGGAAGCCCGGGTCGCCCGGGTTGGAATAAGGGAGATGTGTGGTCTTGATCGTCAGGCCGATCGACGGGGGTATGGCCGGATCGATGGGCCCCTGGAGTTTCGACAGTACGGAGCCGAGCGAGGGATGGCCGTCCTGCTTGCCCCGCGGGCCCTTGGGATAGCCGCTCAGGCACATGTCGGAATTGTGCTGGTCGGGACTGCCGTGGAGCGACCGGATGATGGTGAACTTGTCCATCATCCTGGCCAGGCGCGGCATGTGCTCGCAGATCTCGATGCCGGGGACATTGGTCGCGATCGGCCGGAAGGATCCCCGGATCTCGGCCGGGGCGTTCATCTTGAGGTCATACATGTCCTGATGCGAGGGGCCGCCGGACAGGTAGATCATGATGACGGCCTTGTGCGATCGCTGGCCCTGGCCCGACGATCCCGCCGCCGCCTGGGCCTCGAGGACCTGCGACAATCCCAGCCCGCCCATGGCCAGGCCACCGATCTTCAGGAAGTGGCGCCGGGAGTGTCCATCGCAATACGCCGCGGGTTTCTGGCCGAGGATGGAAAGCATGGCGTGGTTCTCTCGTGAATGGCGGGGCACTCTCGGTCACGACCTGGCGGGTCGGTCAGGGGCTGGGCGGACGACGTTCATGAGGCTTGAGCACGAGCATCCGAGGCGGCTCGAGATCCTCTCGTGGACCTCCGAATTCCCGTCGTCAGGAACTGCGGCAGGTCACCCGGTGCACGCTAAGGAATGAGGGCCGCCGAGGCCGTTGAATCGCTCATGGACACAGCGGATATCACACGCTATCACCAGGAGATCGGCCTTATTGTAATTCGCTGTTAAATCTTTGTCAAACAGGCAGGTTTGGGTGGGGTGTTTTGCGAGAAGTCTCAGCCACCGACTCACCGGCGACCTTGGGGGGCGGTCTTCAGCCGACCCGTGATCGGGCTCGATGGTCTCCGAGGGTCGGCCTCATCTCCATTTTCTCCTTGAGCTTGCGGCGCGGAACGCTCGGAATTCTCTATAATGAAGAAAGCTGGACCGTCCTGGGAGTTCATTCGGAGTGGGCAACCTAGCAGAATGGAGCCTGTGCTCGGAATGGGATCCGAATGGTCGGGACCGATGATCGAACACAGCGTGATGAGCATGCGGCACTCGAGGGCGCGCCCTGAACCCGAGACCGACCGTCAGGGCGAAAACCTTCGCGAAAAGGAATGGCCGATAGGGACCAAAATATGTCATTAACCATCACAATCGACAGGGCCGCGGAGGGGCGCTTCCGGGCCGAGGTCGCCGAGCATCCTCGACTCATCATCGAGCATGACGAACTTTCGGAGGTGGTCGCAGACCTCAAGCGGAACCTTGACATGATCGCCGTCATGCCGGATGGTCGCATCTTGGTCTGCCTGACGAAGACGAGCAGCGCCACGGACGAAGCCGCCGGCAGGGCCGAGGTCGAGCGGACGGCGTTCCGAAACGAGGAGCTCGATGCATTGATCGACCGGTATCCCGTCCCAGCGGAATGGGGCAACGAGCCCGGGTGGTCGGATTCGCTAGTCGGACCGTGGTCGCCAGGTGCCGCCGCGACCGGATCGCCGCGGCCTTGACCGATCGACGGCCAGTCACTTATCGTCAGTTGACGACCGGCAGGGCCAATTCAAGGTTCGCGCCGGATCGATCGGACACTGCCGTCCCATTCTTCGAACGACCCTGCACCGGCTCCCCCCGGTCGACCCAGCGGAGCCCGTCTCATGACGTCTCGACTCCCCCGCTGGTCGCGCCCGGTCTTCATGCTGGTCCTGCTGGCGATCATCCTGGTCTCGGCGGGCGCCGGCTACCGGCATTATGCGCGGTGGCGGGCCGAGTCGGCGCTGGCCCAGGCGCGCCGCGAGGTCGCCTCGGGGCGATTCGACTCCGCCCGCGACCGGCTCCGAGCAGTCCCCGCATCCGCATCCGGGCGCGACGAGGCCGACTACCTGATCGGCGTCTGCGAGGCGGCCCAGGGCCAGGCGATCGCGGCCATCGAGAGCTGGGGGCGAATCCCGCCGAGCTCGCGATTTGCGGCGCGCGCGGCCGTCCGGCGAGTCCGGCTCGCCTTGCCGCTCGGCCGCTTCGCGGCCGCTGAGGATCTCACGCCCGCATTCGACGACCCGCAACTCGCCGCTGAAGCCCGACAGACCTGCGCCTTCATCTTGAAGGTCGAGGGCCGCGCCGCCGAGGCGAGCCGGATCGTCCGGGGCGGTTGGCGCGCCACGCCGGGCGCCGTCGCGGCGCTCCGGGAGATCTGGCGCCTCGACCACCAGCCGCTCGACGTCGAGCTCAGCCGCGACGAGCTCACCAGGGCCGGCGCCAAGGCCCCCGACGACGATCGCGTCTGGCTGGGCCGTGCGAATCTGGCCATCTGGGAAGGTCGGTTCGACGAGGCCGCCCGATGGCTCGATCCGTGCCTCCGCCGCCGCCCTGCCGACCCGGCCGTCTGGCGGACTTGTCTCGCCCGTGCCAGAGCCGCCGATGACCCCATCGCGCTCTGGCAAGGCCTTGAGCATCTCACCACCGCCGATCTCGAGCCCGCCGAGGTCCCGGCGATCCGCGCCTGGCTCGCCTCCCGCGCCGGCCGGCCCGACCTCGAGCGGCCGGCGCTGGAGGAGCGTGTCAAGCTGCGGCCCGAGGATCTGGCGTCATACGACCGACTCGCCGCCCTCTGCGCCGCCACGCCCGACGCCCTCCGCTGGCGGGATGCGCGCGCCGAGGTCGTGCGCGCCGCGGCCCGCACCAAGGAGCTGCTGGACGGCGACGACCCGGCCGCCCACGCCGCCGAGCTCGGCCACCTCGCCGAGACGCTCGGGCGACGGTTCGACGCCCGTTGCTGGTGGACGCTCCACGACCAGGCCAACCCCGGCGGCGTCGAGGCCGCCGCCGCGATGGCCCGGCTCGGCGACGAGGCGCCCGATCCCGCCCCGCCGCCCTGCACCCTGGCCGCGCTGCTCGCGGCCTACCAGCCGTCCACGTCCGCGCCCTCCTCGTCACCGCATCCCGCCGCGCCCGTCGAGCCGCCCCGGGTCCGCGACGATGCCGCATCGGCCGGGCTCCGTTTCGTCTATGAGACCGGCGGAAAGCCCCGAACGCCCCCGATGATGATGGGCGGCGGCGTCGCCCTGCTCGACTACGATGGCGACGGCTGGCTCGACGTGTACTGTGTCCAGGGCGGCGCCTTTCCGCCCGTCGCCGGTCCCGCGTCCCCGGCCGGTGGCGACCGGCTGTTCCGCAACAAGGGCGACGGCATCTTCGAGGACGCCACGGCCCGCGCCGGCCTCGTGGGCGTCCCGCGAGGATACGGCTATGGCGCGGCCGTGGGCGACGTCGACGGCGATGGCCATCCCGACCTCTTCGTCACGCGATGGCGGTCCTACGCCCTCTATCGCAACAACGGGGACGGCACCTTCGCGGACGTCACATCGCGATGGGGCCTGGGCGGCGACCGCGACTGGCCGACCTCCGCGGCATTCGCCGACCTGGACAACGACGACGATCTCGACCTTTATGTCTGCCACTACCTCAAGTTCAACCCCGACGACACGGCCGCCTCCAGCCGGATGCCGGGCCTCTCCCCGCTCGCCTATTCGCCCCTGATGTACGAGGCGCTTCCCGACCACTTGTTCCGCAACGACGGCGGCCGGTTCATCGACGTCTCGAAAGAATCGGGGATCGCCGACGCGCAGGGCCGGGGGCTGGGCGTGGTCGCGTGCGACCTCGACGGCGACGGTCGCGTCGACCTGTTCGTGGCCAACGACCTGACGGCCAACGCCCTCTACCTCAACCGGGGCGGGCTCCGCTTCGAGGAGACCGGCCACGTTGCCGGGGTGGCCGCCAGTTCGCTGGGAGGGTACCAGGCCGGCATGGGCGTGGCATGCGGCGATCTCGAAGGCGACGGCCGGCCCGACCTGGCCGTCACCAATTTCTTCGGCGAATCGACGAGCCTGTTCCACAACGAGGGCGGCGGCCTGTTCCTCGACCGCTCCATGGCGTCGGGCCTGGGCGTGGCCAGCCGATACCGCCTCGGCTTCGGCGCGGCGTTCCTCGATACCCGCAACCTCGGCCGCCTCGACCTGGCGACCGCCAACGGCCACGTCGTCGACAACCGCCCCACGGCGCCCTTCGCGATGCCGGCCCAGTTGCTCCTGGGCTCCGACAACGGCCGGTTCATCGACGCCACGAACTCGGCCGGCCCGCTCTGGTCGATCCCTCGCGTCGCCCGCGGACTGGCCGTCGGCGATCTCGACAATGACGGCCGGCTCGACCTGGTGATCGTCGCGCAGGACGGCCCGCTTGTCTTCGCCCACAATCAGTCGTCGCCGCGGCATTACCTGACACTCGCCCTCGAAGGCCGGCCCTCCAACCGCGACGCCGTCGGTGCCCGGGTGATCGTCCAGTCCGGCCAACGCCGGCAGGTCGCATGGCGCACCGGCGGCGGGAGCTATTTGTCGGCCTCGGACCCGCGCCTCCATTTCGGGCTCGACGGCTCGGACCGGGTCGACGTCCTCGAAGTCACCTGGCCCTCTGGGAAGGTCGACCGGTTC
>JBKQHM010000074.1:0-15534 GCA_052148775.1 Isosphaeraceae bacterium
AGCTACCGGGTCACGGTCGAGGCCAGGGGCCACAGCAAGGCCGAGCCGCCCGAGGTCACCGGCAAGGCCGGAGAGACCAAGGACTTCGGCAAGATTGCCTTGCTCAACGTCAGCGGACACATCGCCGGCCGCGTGGTCGGCTCCGACGGTAAGCCGATCGCCAACGCGAAGGCGTTCAACCGTGGCGATGGCCCGCAGCCGGTCGAGGCCCGCACCGACGCCCAGGGCCGGTTCCGCCTCGAGGGACTCTACCCGGGAGTCAAATATGCGTTCATCCGTCAGGATGGTTATCGATTCACCGGCGTCCCGTGCGACGCCGACGCCGAGGACCTGACCGTCACGCTCCTCAAGAGCAACGAGACGCCCCCGGCCTGGAAGCCCGGAGCGACCGCCAGCTTCGAAGACCAGCGCGCCTTCGCGAAGTGGGCCTTGACCCGGATCTGGGAGACGTACGGAAAGGACGCCAACCAGAATGGCGCGAACGAGTGCATCCCGAACATGGCCCGGCTCGACCTGGAACTCGCCTTGCAATGGTCGGCCGAGGACGGCCACCGGTACGACAGCAGGGTTAGGCAGGCGGCCGCCGAGCAACTGGCCGAGACCGACGGCCCAGGCGCCCTGAAACTCCTGGCCCAGGACCGCGACCGGAATACACAGTATACCTTGCAGAAACTCGCCGATCGATTCGCCCCGACCGATCCCCGCAAGGCCCTGCTCTTCGCCGAGGAATCGGCATTGCTTGCCCGAGCACTCGATCAACCGGACCGATCCAGCGCCCTGGCGGCGGCCGGCGCGGTGCTCGCCCGCCTGGGCCGCACCGAGGCCGGCCGCAAGCTCATCGACGAGGCCGTCGAGGCGGCCGCTCGCATGGGGACCGACGGCGACCAGGCCTTCCATCGCGGGCTCGTCGCCCGGGCGCTGGCCCCGTTCGACCTGAAGAGGGCCCTCGCCCTGATCGAGCCATGCAAGGCCCCCAACGACAAGGAACGCTACACCGCGATGATCGCCGAGGCGATCGCCACGACCGACCCGGCGCGGGCCGTCGCCATGGCCGATACCCTGTCCACCGGCGGCACCGGTGGCGAGTTCATCAGGACCGAGGTCGCCTACCGGATCGGCGCCGACCGGCCCGACGAGGCGGTCAAGGTTCTCGAGGGGATGAAGGGCCACGCGGCCGTCAAGATGCGGGCCGAGGCCTCCGGCTGGCTGGCCCGGGCCGTCGCCACGCGCGACCGATCGCGGGCGTTCGCCCTCATCGACCGCGCCCTGGCCGCGCCGATCGACAATCCCAAGCCGTTCGAGAGCTGGGTCTACTTCGGCGCCGCGACCGCGTCGGCCGCGCGCATCGCCGCCACCGCGAAGGACATCGGCTACCCCGATATGGACAGCGTGGTCATGCGGGTGCTGGCGACCCGACCCGGCGGGTCCCGCGATGATCCCGCCACGCAGGTCCTCTCGACGACCATCGCCGCACTCCCCCTGGCCCTGGTCGACCCGGGCGCCACGCGGGTCCTGCTCCAGCAGGTCGAGGACCGCAGCGGACTGGACCCCGTCGCACTCTCCAAGGTCGCCGGCGATCGTTGGCTCTCCGCCTGGGCGCTGGTCGACCTCAAGAAGGCCGAGGCGCTGTTCGAGGCCGAGCTGGCCGCCCTCGCGAAGATCAAGGAGCTCAACCTCCAGAACACCGGGTTCTTCAAGATGATCGAGATCCTGACCACGTCGCCCCACCGTCGCGAGGCGGCCGTCTACGGCGAATACAGCTCCGCCTGGCACCCCGGACACCAACTCTAGGCAAACGACCGCAAAATCCTTGTCAAAGAGGGACTTGACCGGCCGCCGTCTCGCCGATACAGTGTACTAGTCACGTAACACACTAGGGGGCCAGGACCGATGATCATACTCGACCTGAACACGGGAGACGAGCGGCCGATTTACGGTCAGATCGCGGACCGGGTGAAATTCGCGGTCGCCGGGGGGGCGTTGCGTCCGGGCGACATGGTGCCCTCGGTGCGGGATCTTTCGAAGCAGTTGGTGGTGAACCCGAACACGGTGGCGCGGGCCTACCGGGACCTCCAGACGGAGGGCCTGTTGGAATCGGTGCGCGGGATGGGTCTTCAGGTGGCCGAGGGCGCGGTGGACCGTTGCCGCGCGGCGCGTCGGGAGATGGTACGCCATCGCATGCGACGCGCCATCGAGGACGCTCGGCAGAGCCGGATGGACCCGTCCGAGATCGAGGCCATCTTCCGGGAGGAATGGGCCCGAGCGGCCAGTCCGAGCAACGGCGAGGCCGCGATCCCGGCGCGGAGCTAGGTGATTTCAATCCTGCTTCTCGACACCATCCGTTATCCGTAATCCAAGATCGATCGAGGGGGCGGAGCATGGCACATTCAGGGGCGGTGATCCGGGTCGATGGACTGATCAAGCGGTACCGGGGCCAGACGGCCGTCGACGGCCTGTCGCTGGACGTACCCGAGGGCTCGGTCTTCGGCCTGCTGGGCGAGAACGGGGCGGGCAAGACGACGACGATCCAGACGCTGCTCGGCCTGATCCAGCCGGACGGCGGCCGGCTCGAGGTGCTGGGCCTCGACCCGTCGCGGCAGGGCTTCGACGTGCGCCGGCGGGTCGGCTTCGTGCCCGAGGCCCCGGTGCTCTACGACTGGATGAAAGTCTCGGAGATCGGCTGGTTCGCCGCGGCGTTCCACCTCGACGCCCAGGGCTCGACCGCCGGCTACCAGTCGCGGTACGCCGAGCTGACGCGCGCCTTCGAGCTGCCGCCGGACCGGAAGATCAAGGCCCTCTCCAAGGGGATGCGGGCGAAGGTGTCGCTCTCGCTGGCACTGGCGTCGGACCCGTCGCTCTTGATCCTCGACGAGCCGACCTCGGGGCTCGACGTCCTGGTCCGCCGCGACTTCCTCGAGAGCATGGTCGACCTGGCCGGGGCGGGCCGGACCGTGCTCCTCTCCAGCCACCAGATCGGCGAGGTCGAGCGGGTCGCCAGCCACGTGGCCCTGTTGCATCGCGGCAAGCTGATCCTCGCCGAGCCGCTGGACGACCTCAAGGCGCGGACGTTCGTGATCTCCGCGATGTTCGCCAGCCGCGACCATCCCGACGCCCCTCCCGAAGGACGCGGCCTCGAGCTGATCGACGCCTCCGACGCCCCGCGTCAGGCGCGATGGCTCGTCCGCGCCTCGGATCGCTCGGCATGCGAGGCCCTGCGGGCCATGCCCGGCGTCGAGGGCCTGGAGATCGAGACGCCCAGCCTGGAAGAGATCTACATCGGCTACATGCGCGGCCGTCGCCCCTCGCCGACGCCGACGCCGCGAGTCGTATACGTGGCATGAGCATCCCGGGTCCGTCGTAGGCAGCAGCCGGCGAGTACGGTCGAGCCGCGGTCGCTCACCCTTCGCCCGCCCAATGACCAATGACCAATGACCCATGACCCCCGAAGGGAGCAATCCGCCCATGTATCTGCGATTATGGTGGAAGGACGCGCGGCAGTTCTGGCCGATCTGGACGTTCCTGATCCTGGCCGCGGCCGGCACGCAGGGGCTGGTGCTGCACTACGCCGAACTCGGTTCGCGGGACGGCCGGATCCTGGTCGTGCTAGCTTTGAGCTGGGCATCACTCTACGCGTTCGCGGTCGGCGCGGCGGCATTCGCCGGTGAGCGCGAGAACGACACGCTCCGGTTCCTCGACATCCTCCCCGCCTCGCGGAGTGTCGTCTGGGTAGGCAAGGTCTCCTTCGCCTTCGTCACGACCCTGGCACTGGCCGTGCTCCTCCTGGCGATGGCGGCACTCGGGGCCGAGTCGCTTGGGGGCCCCCAAGGCTTCGAGGATCCGCTCCTGATGATGGCCGGGGTCTTGCTGCATGGGCTGGTCCTGGGGCTGTTGTTCTCGTCGATCATGAAGAATGCCCTGCTCGCCGTGCTGACCGCGATGGGCCTCACCGCGCTGAGCTGGGTCGGTTTCTTGAGCCGGTTGGACCAGAGTTTCCGCGGGCCCCCGGACCGGGTCGAGGTCCTGTACTGGTATCTCGGGGTCACGCTGGCAGCCCTGATCGCCTCGTACTTCGCCTTCACCTGGACTCGACGCACCCGGCGAGCGATCCCCCCGATCCGGTTCCAGTCGCCCATCGTGCTGATGGAAAGCGGATCCCTCGGGGCGGGCCGGGAGCCCTTGTGGGTCCAACCTCTCGTCGCAACCACGATGCCCTTGCCGGTCCCGGCCGGCGTGGTATCTCCGGCGGCCTGGACGGCCGACCGGCCGCGGCCTCGATCGCGGTTCACCGAGTTCCGCCATCTGATGTGGCAGACGAGGCGGGAGGGGGGACGGATCTGGCTCTACCTCTTCGCGATCGGGCTAATCGTCCCGGCCGGCCTCTTATTCCTCAGCGAAGCTCGCATCCCACCAACCCCCTTCGCGGTCTTGAACTGGCTGGTCGCTCTCATGGCCGGGGTCACCGTCTTCGGCGCGGAGAACCAGTCGCGGACCTATCGATTCCTCGTCCATCACGGGGCACGGCCGGGGACCGTCTGGCTGGCGAAGCTGGCGACCTGGTGCATCGGCCTGGCGATCATCTGGGTGCCGCTGGTGTCCCTGATCCTCCTGTCGCAGAGGCCGTTCGGACCGCGGCTCCCCATGGAGGAATGGCCCTGGGTGGTCCTGACGCTCCCGCTCGCCTTCGCCGTCGCGCAGCTCTGTGGGATGGCGATCCGGCGCGGGATCACGGCCGGGGTCATCGCGATCGTGGTGACGCTCGCGCTGGGGTTCGCACAGGGCGGGCTGCTCCTGGGGAACATGATGCCGCTCTGGGGACCCCTGGCCATCCTCCTGGCGTTCCCGGTGGTCACCTGGGCGTGGAGCGGCGACTGGCTGCTGGACCGGCCGGCCCCCGGGCGTTATCTCCGCCTGGCAATGATCCTGATCGGCACCTTCGGGGTGCTGCTGGGCGTATACGCCGGCGACCGTGCCTGGAGCATCGCCGACCTCGGGCCGATCGCCCCTCCCAGCACCTGGGCCGCCGCACCGATCCCGCCCGACCGCAACGCCGCCGACCTCTATCGCGAGGCGACACGGCTCTGGGAGACGATACGGCCGAGACGGTCGATTTCGATAACCTACGAGGATTATCTGGACCTTTCCCGCAAGATGGCAGAGAGACCCAAGTTAATTGACCTGATTCGCCAGGCTGCGGTGCGACCCGACTGCCGGTTCCAGCAACTCGATGGGCTGACCTTGCTGGATCGATTGGAGCTGCCGCCGATCCACGAGCTAGCCGGGCTCATGAACGGACACGCGCGCGACCGCCTGCGCCAAAACGACCTCGCCGGCGCCTGGGAGGACATCGTGGTCCTGTTGCGCATGGCCCGCCACCAGAGCGAGGCGGCCACGATGTACCAGGACCTCCACGCTCTCTTGATCGAGAAGCAGGCGCTGGACCTGGCGAGGGACTGGGCCACCGCCCCGGGCCAGACGCCCGAGCGGCTCCGCGCGGCGATCGCCGCTTACCGCGACCTGCCCGGCCTCATCCCGGCCGCCGAGGTCGTGCGAGGCGAGGCCATCCTCTTCGAGCGGGCCATCAATCTCCCCACCGACGACCTCAAGGGCCCCCTGCTGGAGATGATCGTCGGCCCACGGCAATTGGAGAAAGGCCCCATCCCGATCTGGGCTTCGCTCTATATCGACATGATCACCACACCGTGGGAACGCGAACGCGCCCGGCGCATCAATCGCGAGTTCGCCGCTTTCCTCGCACGCGAGGCTTCCGTCGAACCCCGGCAACAACACCTCGGGCCGGGGCTGCCGGTCGCCTACGACCTACAGACGGCCCCGCTGGCGCGATACCTGCAAGCGAATACCGGGGCCTGCCTCAATGCCGAGAACCGCAACGAGGTCTTGAGACGGGCCCTGGTCCAGGTGATGGCCATCCGGGCGTGGCAGTTGCGCCACGACGGGCGATTCCCCGACCGTCTCGACGAACTCGTCCCCGACGAGCTGCCCGGCCTTCCCAACGACCCGTACTCGGGCAAACCCTTCGGCTACACGACCTACGCCCGAGCACTCCAGTCCTCCGAGATCTCGGCCCGCATTACCCCTCCTGCCCTGGAGATTCTCCTGCCGAGCAAGAAGCTGTCGCCCGAGACCCGGCTCCTCTATAGCGTCGGGATGGACAATCGCGATACCCACGTGGTACGCGGCCTGAACAACGTCGTGGGCGACATCGTTTTCCCGATCCCCCCGATCGCCACCCCGGGACCGGCCAGGCCCGCCGCCAGTAACCCCGTCGCACCGCAAGGCCGAGTTGATGAGAAAGCCCAGGCGAAGGAGCCGGTCAAACCCGCACCGGCCAAGCCGCCCACCCCCGTGGGCTCGCGGCCTTGAATGACCGGCCGCTCACCGCGGAACCGCACGCCCCGACATAGAGCACGGCATCGGTCGCGGGGAGGACGAATCGCCGGGCGACCTCGCGTTCGAACGAGCCGCCGAGTGGGATGGTACACAAGCCCAGGCTCCTGGAGAGCAGGCAGAGGGACTGCATCAGGTGTCCGGCCTCGAGCAGGAGGAAGCGTCCGGCGCGGTCGCCGTACTTGGCGGCCATGCGGGGCACGTCGCCCACGAGCACCCAGAGCATCGAGCCGCCGGACAGCCCGATGAGAGACGGGACGATCGGCTCCCACGCGGCGCGGTCGGCCCTCTCGACGATCTGCGAGAGGTGATGCCCGCGCCGGTCGTAGTGATACAACCCCGCCGGGAGCCACGACGCGGAGGACCAGTGGACGAGATACAGCTCCAGCGCCTGGAGACCGCCGGCCGAGGGGTTCGGCCCCCGGTCGTGCGCGCCGGTGATCCCGTGGGCCGACTGCAAGAGCCGGCTCAACGTACGGCGGCCGGGCGTCTCTGTGCCCAGGGCCGACTCGCAACGACGCGAGGCCAGCACGGCCTCCAGGCTCGGCCTCCAGCGCCCGGGCCGCACGCGCTCCAGCGACCATCGGGGATACCCCGGGTAACTCCGAGCCTCGGGAACGGCTCCCTCGACCTCGGCGCAGCCCATCCGTTCCCGCAGCTCGGGGAATGTGCTGCGATCGAGCTCGGTCCGGCGGAGGTAACGATCGGTGTCGCTCATGGTCGTCTTCCGGTTCCGCGTGCCGATTCAGAAGAACGGATGAGGCGGCATGCGCCACCAGTCCGACAGGCTGCGACTCCCCCACAGCGGACCTCCCAGGAAGGGGAGCCGATGGTCGCCGTGCATCGGCTGGAGCCCCGGCACCAGCACCCTGAGAACGTACCAGTCGCCGAGCACCCCGGCCACCGCGGGCGGGGTCAGGTTGCGGAACAGCACCGGGTGCTCGGGCCCCAGGCGCTCGACCAGCCGGGGCAAGTCCTCCCGGCCGCGATCGTCCTCATGGTCCTCGGCCCGATTCCCCGCGCGATGGAGGACCGTCGCGTCGAGGTCTTCGGGATGGACGCTGTAATACACGCCGTGCTCGCCGAAGCCGGCCGGCGGCGATCGATCCGACGCATCCACACCTCGATCATGTCGTTGAGCCTTGAGCTGACGGACGTAGTGCCGGCCCTGCACGGCCTCCAGGATCGACTTCCGCCACGATTCGGCCCGCGTCTCCCGGCAGGCCGAGCCGGCGCAGAAGCAGGCCCCTTCCCGGTCCTCGCCTTCGAGGGTCACGATGGTCGCGTGCGCGCTATAAGGGGAATCGACGCGGTAGAACCGGTACCGCAGGTTCGGACGCAGGAGGCGTCGCGGCATCGACGGATCGAGCGTTCCCAGGACCCGCTCCGGCTCCCACTCGACCAGCGGATAGCGGCCCCACCAGGCGCCCATCAGGGCGTCGCGCTCGATGACCTCCTGCACGCCACGGAGCAGCACCGCCTGGCCGGGGCGTCCGCAACTGAGCCCGGTCGAGTGGGACGGCCCGAAGTCGTGGACGGCCCCGGGCCGCGCGTGGAGGAACACCAGCTCCTCCGGCACCCAACCGGGCTCCCCGCCCGGATACCGACGGCAGCAGACCCACCGGCAGACGGCTCGTGCCGCCAGTGGCTGAAAGGGGAATCCGGGGAGCGCGTACTGGTCGGCGGCGAACAGCACCCATCGCGAGGGCTCGACGGCCGGCTCGTCCCGCGGCCAGGCGTCGAAGCTCGCCTCGACGACCTGGTCGACCGGCAAGGGATACGCCTGCCATCGCTCGATCGCCTCGCCGAGACACGCGAGTCGGGCCGATTCTCGGTCCCATCCCGCCCCGCCGACGGCGATCGCCTCGGATCGAGCCCCGCAGGGCGCGAGCAGGCCGCCCCAGATCGACACATCGGGATCATGCGGCCGGGGCGGGACCGGGCCGAGCTCCGTGAACAGCCCCGTGTAGCGGTCCTTAGCCCATCCGGCCGACATCGTCGCCTCCGTCTCCGCACTCCGGACACTCGGGGTCGATCGGCACGCGGTGGCTGGTCACCTCCATCGTCTCCAGTTCCAGGACATGCAGCCGGTACAGCGCCGAGGGGGGCTCGCTCCGGGCCAGTTGCTCCCCCTTCCACAGGACCAGTTGCGACAGGATCTCCACCCCGGTCGCGGGGAACGGGACCGGCTCGATCGATCCGCCTCGACGCGCATGATCGATCAGGGCGTCGTACAGCTCGGGCGCGGGCGAGAGGCGTCTGAAGTGACCCAGCAAGCAGGCCCAGCAAGGCCCGGCCGCGGGCAAGAATGGCGGGCTGACATATCCCCGGCCCATCGGCCCGAGCGTCGCCCACAACCAGAGGACGCCGGTTTGCAGGCAACGACGGTTGAACATCAATGCGGCTGCGTAATCGAGCCGATCCTGGCAGAAGACCGGCAAGACCGGGACGCCGGGCTCCGCCCGAGTCCCCAGCTCGGCCAGCCGATCCGCCAGCGCCCCCGTACCCTCGGCCACGATCGCATGGCGCACAGGCACATGGGCCAGCTCGGCGGGACCATCCACCAGCACCCGCTCTCCGTACAGCCGGCCGATCAGGTCCCGCGCGCCGGGACGAGCCACCTCGTCCAGACCAGCCAGCAACTCCTCGAGAGATCGACGGCCGTCGCAGCCGATCAAGAGTCCCGGCAGCCACGCCTCCAAACCGGGGCCGCTCAAGGTGTAGCGATGGTCCTCGCCGGCCACCAGCCGCACCGCATCGGGCTCAGCGACGACCGTATACGGCAGGGCCAGGCGCGGTCTCGACGTTCGATGTGGCAAGGAATCCACGATGTCCTCGATGCCGACGCCGGCCGACCAGGGCGCGGATGATGGCGGGATTATCGATGGGCATTAGCCTCGGCGATCATGTACATGATCAGGGTTCCGAGAAGGCCGCCGACGATGGCCCCGACCGTGATGAATCCCAGCTTTTTCCAGCCCCTGGCATCCCGGCGTAGTTGCGGAATGCTCAAGATGATCAGCAGGCAGATCACCGCACCGGCCAGTTGGAGGGCGGGCATGTAAATGGCCAGGTAGAGTAAGGTCTCCTTGAAACCGCCCGTCGATGGCTGGGCCATCGCCCACCAGGACATCACGATCGAGGCGCCGAGCGTCGCCATCCAGAACATGGAGCCGACCCGAGGCGCGGCCGGCACCACGCTCGTCGGCCCGGCGAGCTCGTCATCCCAGGGCTTGTCGAGCGGTTTCGTCTCCCCGGAGGCCGGGCGGGTGCGGGTGCGAGGGAAGAACGATCCGACCGCCGCGCCGGTCAGGCTGCCCACCGAGTGCAAGCAGCAACAGCAGCAACAGCAGCACGCCCCCGCGATATGGCCCCTGGCCAGTGATCGCACGAGCCGCTCGGGAGGATGCGCCCGGAGAATAATCGTTGGCTCTGCCCCCTCGTCATGGGGTTTCATCGTTGGCTCCTTCGAGGACCGACGGCGTCCCTGGCGACCCGCATCATCGAACCCGGCAATAGCCCGAGAGGTATTGTACCGATCCCTGCAACCCGCAACATAGACGTCATCGGCCCGGGTCTCGCGACCTGCTCCTGCCCCGGCCAGACCAAGGCCCTCTCCGTCTCCAACGACCAATGACCAATGACCATCTTTCAAGCCGGCACCAGCGGCGCGAACCGGCCGGCGGCGTCGGCCCAGGCGGCGGTGTCGCGGGGCTCGTAGATCGTGACCGGGAACGACCGTGCGACCACGTCGCGGAGTTCGCCGATCGAGCCGAGCCGGCCGCATCCGATGGCCTGCATCAGGATATTCCCGATGGCCGTGGCCTCGACCGGCCCGGCATGCACGGGCCGGCCGCAGGCGTCCGCGGTGAACTGGCAGAGCAAGGCGTTCTTGGTGCCGCCGCCGACCACATGAATTGTATGGATCGTCGTGCCCAGGATGGCTTCGAGCCGCTCGATGGCCCATCGATACTTCAGCGCCAGGCTTTCCAGGCAGCAGCGGACCAGCCCCGCCTCGTCGGCGGGGGGCGTCTGATTGGTCCGCTTGCAGTACGCCAGCAGCCGCGCGGGCATGTCGCCGGTGGCCAGGAAGGAGGTGTCGTCGGGGTCCACCAGCGCGGTGAAAGGGGGGGCAACCTGGGCCCGGGCGATGAGATCCTCGTATGTCCACTCCCGCCCGGCGCGGGCCCAGGTCCGGCGGCTTTCCTGGACGAGCCACAGACCCATGATGTTCTTCAGCAGTCGCGTCGTCCCCGCCACGCCCCCCTCGTTGGTGAAATTATACCTCATCGTTTCGGCGTTGATTACGGGATGCGGCACTTCGACGCCCAGCAGCGACCAGGTCCCCGAGCTGAGGTAGCACCAGTCCGGTGGCGACGATGGCGACGACGATGCCGATGGCGACGGCGAGGTCCGCGACGGCACGGCGGCCACGGCGCTGGCCGTGTCGTGGGTGGCCGGCGCGATGACCGTCAGGGGGCGGGCCAGTCCCACCTCCTCGGCGACCGACCGCCGCAAAGGCCCCAGCGCCGTGCCGGGCTCGATCAGATCGGGCAGGATCGCGCGAGGCAGCCTCAGGTCGCGACACAGCTCGTCGGACCAGATCCCGGTGCGGGGGTCGAGCAACTGGGTCGTCGAGGCGTCGGTCCGCTCGCCGGCGCGCCGGCCGGTCAACAGCCAGCCGAAGAGGTCCGGCATCATCAGCATCGTCTCGGCCGCCTCGAGCAGCGGCGAGTTCGAACGCGACATCGCCAGGAGCTGATACAGCGTGTTGAACGGCAGGAATTGCAACCCGGTGATCTCGTAGATCCGCTCGCGCGGGACGCGCTGGAAGGCCGCCTCGAGCATGCCGTCGGTCCGCGCGTCGCGATAGTGGACCGGGTTGCCCAGCAGCGTATCACCCCGTCCGATCAGGCCGAAATCGACGCCCCAGGTATCCACCCCGGCGCCGTCGAGCTCGCCGTCCCCGGAGGCCGCCTTCCGCAGCGAGATCTTGACCTCCTCGAACAGCCGGGGCAGGTCCCAGTAGATCGTATCCAGCATCCGGACCGGGCCGTTGGGGAAGCGATGGACTTCCTCCAGCTCCAGCCGCTCGCCGTCGAAGCGACCCAGGAGCCCCCGGCCGCTCTCGGCGCCCAGGTCCAGTGCCAGGTAATTGCTCGTCGTGGCCATATCCGTCGGTTCTCCCGTCGTGCGCGATGGTTACGGTGCGGTCCCTTCCTTCGGGCGGGATGATCGCCCATCATAAGAACCCGCACGGCGGCGAACAAGCAGACATCCCGATCGAAATGAAGGCAGGCCGCGAAAAGGGGAGGACGCCGAAAATCGCGGCCAGATATTCCCGTGCCCTTGAGCGATGGATGGGCCGCCAGGCGCTCGCAAGTGATCCGAGAAACTGTATCATAGTCGGGTCGCCGAGAGTACCAAACGCGACCCGACACAGGGGGGTTCGGGAGGACGGGGTCCGTCCGGCCCGTCGAATCACATCAATCCGGGAGCAGCACAGAGGTCTCTGCCGGCTCGTCCGGCCGATCGGGAGGTGGATCGTGATCGCCTTCACGTGCGTGGGATGCGGCCAGTCGTTCCAGGCCCCCGACGACCTCGCCGGGCGTCTGACCCGCTGCAAGCAATGCGGCGGCGTGACGAGGATCCCGGCTGCAGTCCTGGCTCCCCTGCCCGCCGCACCACGACCGTCCCCCTCGCCCGCGCCGGAGGTCAACCCGCGACGGTCCAGGCCCAGACGGAAGAAGTCGAAGACCAGCAATCGAGACGCCTGGGTTTCCCTGGCCATCGGCGCCGGCATCGCGGTGGTCGCGCTGATGATCCCACCGGCCGTCTTCGTCGTTCACGTGCTCATGACGGTCATCCACGAGCTGGGCCACACCGCGACAGCCTGGCTGTTCGGCAGCCCGGCATTGCCGTCGTTCGACCTGTCCTACGGCGGCGGCGTCTCGCATATCTCCGTGCAACAGCCGATCCTGATGATCCTGATCTACGCGGGGTTTGCCTTCCTGGCGTTCCGCGAGCGAGACGATCAGCCGAGGTTGATCGCCATCCTGGTGGGCGTCGGGCTCTACTCGGTCGCGGCCTTCTCGCCGCTCCGCGAGTTGCTGATCCTGGCGATGGGGCACGGGTCGGAGTTGCTCTTCGCCGGGGTGTTCCTCTACCGCGCGATCAGCGGCAGCGAGATCCTCCGCAGCGAGGAGCGCCCCCTGTATGCCTTCATCGGCCTCTTCATCGTCCTGTACGACGCCCTCTTCGCCTACCATTTGATCGCCAGTCCGGGACATCGCGAGGACTACGGCGACGCGAAGGGCGGCGGGCACCAGATGGACTTCAGCCTGATCGCGAACGAGCACCTGCACGTCCGGCTGGAGACCGTCGCCGCGTTCTTCCTGGTCGCCTGCGCCCTGCCGCCGGTGGTCGCCTTTCTCGTCCGTCTCTACCGACGGCGCACGGCGTAGGCCCCCGGCGATTCGCCCGGGCCGTGCCGTCAATCGACGGCGAGCTGCGCGCTGCATTGCGAGACGACCTGGGCGGCGACCTGGTTCGGGCTGTATCCGCCCGGGAGCCGCACCAGGGGCTTGCCGTGCCGTTCGCCGAGCTGTTTCACTTCGCCGAACGAATGGCTCGACCATCGGATCGCCAGCAAGATGAGCGCCACATCGGTCCGGGCGACCAGCGGCTCGAAGGTGCCGACCGACTGGTGTTCCTTCGTCTCGATCCAGATCAACTCCTTCAGGCCCAGGGCTTTCTTGAGGGATTCCTGGGCCTCGCGACGGCGGCTCCCGCCGATCATCACGGCGCTCTTCCCGGCGAGCAGCCGGGCCGCCTCCTTGACCTCGGCCGTCGGCTCGGGGGCCGCGGAGGACTTCGTCGAAACGGAATGTGTTGACAGGAATCGATCGATCTCCCGGAGGACCAGGCGGAAGCCCGGTGGCATGTCATCCATGTCGGGGATGTCTTCGATCGACGGCAGCAGGAGTTCCCGGATCTCCCGGTTGCTGGGCGGTACACCCTTGCCGAGCAGGTCCTCCACGACCTCGATGACGGCCCGCCAATCCGCGTCGGTCGCGCGGCCCTCCCGGATGGCTCCCCCCAGGGAGCGAAGCCGGACGAACGACGCTTCGTGCTGCGGCCCGCGTCCGGTCTGGCCGTGCCGGTCGCGTTGCCTCTCGATACGGCCCAGGAGGTCCGGCCATCGGACGGGGTCCGCCGGGTCGTCGACGCGCATGAATCGCCTGATATACACATGGCTCCGGGCGGCCATCGCCTTCAACCAGTCGAAGACTTGCAACTGGTCGGCATCGTCCGGCCCCGAGATGCGCTGGATCGCGGCGCGCAGGGCCGACTGGGCTTCCGCGATGAGGGGCAGGACGTCTTCCAGCGACCTCGGATTGGCCCTCCGCTCGTCCAGGATGCCCCGGACCAAGGCCAGCGATTCGGCGACCGCCTCGAAGCATCCGCCCAGATCGTCGAGCACCGAGACATCGACGACCTGCGCGGGGTCCGAGGGATCCTGCCAGTAAAGGCCGTTCGTCAGGGTGTCGGCCCAGCGGGTGATCTCCGGATCGGGCGACGGGGTCTCATCCTCGAGATCGGCCCCCTGTTGCAGCCAGCGTTCATGCGCGGCCGCCCATCGGGCCGCATCGGCCTTCTTCCGGCAACGTGCCTCGATCGGTGCGAGTTCGTCCTCGAAAGCATCCTGGCCGGCGAACTTCGCCACAGTAGGCTTCGCCGGACTCCGGGCCGGGACGGATCGTCCCAGCGTCAGTTCCCGGAGGCGTTCGGGAGGCCGGCCCCGATCTGGCACGACGGCGGGGGGAGCGGCTTTCTCCGGCATCGCCGGACCCACGCCGGACCGGGATGTTGAGTTGACCGGGTCGTCGATCTCCCGATCTTGAGGTTCGGCGGTCGCCTCCAGGATCTTCTTCGCCAACGCCCTCAAATCGGCACGGAGCTCGGCATCGTCGGCCGCCAGCTCGATCAAGCGATCGGCCTCGACGGCGATGATCTTCAACTGCCAATCCACCAGCTCATCCTCCTACCGCACGACCGCTCTCCATCGGAGCGATCCGGAAGAATCCTACGCCGATCTCGAGGTCGTGCCCTAGCCCATCATATCCCATCGGCGAACCGGAATGGAACGCCCTCTCATGCCGCCGGCGCCCCGGCGACGGCCGGGCTGGTCCTATCCGGCCCGGGCCTGATACATTCGTCGGATGCCGCGGTCGCGGTCTCTTCGAGGCTGGCCCATTCGACGGCGGAGTTGATCCGTCCGGTCGGGGCCGTCGCACTCGGCCCGTCGACCTCGATGCTGGCCCAGGATCGCGGAGTACGGGGAGCGATACTCATGGGAAAGCTGAAGACGACCGGATCGGGACTGATCTTGCTCGGATTATCGGCGCTGGGGATCGGATTCCTCGCCAGCAACCTACCGACGATCGAACCTC
Source organism: Isosphaeraceae bacterium (assembly GCA_052148775.1). Taxonomy (GTDB): domain Bacteria; phylum Planctomycetota; class Planctomycetia; order Isosphaerales; family Isosphaeraceae; genus CAVZRC01. The sequence goes on from JBKQHM010000074.1 coordinate 14,859, forward strand.
CGGAAGACCAGGCCGAAGCCCCGAGGGCCCCGACTCCAGACGAGGGAACACCCCGGGGAGTCAATACCACCGGGAATCTTCCGTATGTCGGCGAATCGTACCTCGATCCGATCGACATCTCCGGCCGCGCGACCGGCCCGGACGGACAGCCCGTCGCCGGCGCCACGGTCTATGTCATCGACTGGAGGGACACGAGGCCGGGGGTTAACTACGGCCATAGCCGATTGCTGACCACCGCGACCACCGGGCCGGATGGCCGATTCGACGCCCGCGGCGTGAGGCTCGGCGCCCCCGAGTACGGGACCGCCAAGGTGGGCCTCTTCCAGGTCGCCGCGACCGCGCCAGCCCTCGGCCTCACCTGGCACGAGGTCATCCGGCTCCGTCCGGCCGAGCCGCGTCCTCCGAACTGGACCAAGATCCAGTCCGTTGGGCCTGCGGATCTCTATCAGGGTGAGCCGGTCCAGGTCGACCTGACTTTCGATCGTCCCGCGACCGTCCGCGGTCGACTCGTCGACGACCTGGGAAGGCCCCTCGCAGGCGTCAAGGTCCAAATCGGCATCGGCGACGATCTCCGCCGGCGCGACGGCAGCAAGACATGGTTGTGTGTCCGCCTGGACCCGTCGGGCAAGATTCCCGCGGAGCGCCGAGACTTCAAGTACATCGAATAGCTACCCGA
>JBKQHM010000075.1:0-3641 GCA_052148775.1 Isosphaeraceae bacterium
ATCGCGTCGACGCGGTGGTCGGGGCCGTCGTGGTGGTCGGCGGACTTCGGCAGGCCCTCGGCCACCACGCCGGCGACCGCCATGCCATGGCCGTCGGGGACCTCCTGGGGCAGCCGGGCGACGTGCAGACCCTGCTGCCGGAGCACCTGGCCGTCCTCGGGTTCGAGCTCGCCGCAAATCAGCCGCAAGAGCGTGCTCTTCCCCTCGCCGTTGCGGCCCAGCAGGCAGACCCGCTCGCCGCGCTCGACCTGCCAGTCGACCTGATCCAGGAGACGCGGACCTCCGAACGAGAGGCTGACGCCCCGAAGGCTGAACAATGCCATGAACGCGACTCGTCCTCGTTTGACCGCCGGATGTCCGGCAACGATCCCGATGCTTTCCGTAAGACCTTCCGGGCATCACTCCCAGGGTAACACACCGAAAGGCCATTCATCGAGCCGATCTCTACGGCCGGAGGTGTCGAACGAGCCGCTCGGGCTTCGACGCGTACTCGGTTCCTTGCACATCGTCGATGACGTAGAATCGACGTCTGAGGATTCTCGACCTGCCCGGAGATACGATCGCAATGGAGTTTTCGATGCGCAGCAAACCTCACGTCCATTGTACGCGACGGCAGATGCTCGGTGTGGCGGGCGGGCTCTCTCTCGGAGCCGCCCTCGTGGGTCGTGCACGGGCGCGTTCGGATCAGGACGCGCGACCGGTCCCCGTCACGAATCCTCGGGCGATGTCGGGCGATACGATCGAACCCGCCTGGGATGAGCTGTTGACGATCACCGTCGGTCAGAAGGACGCCGACCTGGTCGGAAAGACGGAGAAAGTGATCCAGGCCGCCGTCGATTACGCCACCCAGCGCGGCGGCGGGACGGTCCGGATCCTTCCCGGGACTTATCGGCTCCGCAATGCGGTCTACCTGTCGTCGCGAATCCGGATCGTCGGCAGCGGACCCGAGACCGTGCTGATCAAGGAGCCGTCCGTCGCGACCAAGCTCGCGGCGGATTCGGACTGGTACGACCAGGAGATCACCCTGGTCGATGCGCGCGGATTCCGACTCGGGGACGGGATCTGCCTCCAGGCGAAGAATCCCGATAATGGCGGGCAGGTGGTGCTGAAACGCACGCTCGTGGCCCGATCGGGGAACCGGTTCAAGCTCGACCGAGCCCTGCGCGAGAATCTCTGGCTCAAGGGGGAACCGACCGCGTCGACGCTCTTCCCGTTATTCTCGGGCGAGAACGCGTCCGGGGTCGTCATCGAGGACCTCGCCCTCGACGGCAACAAGGCCGAGAACGACCACCTCAACGGCAACTATGCCGGGTGCATCTGGATGCAAGACTGCAAGGACGTCGCGATCCGCAAGGTGATCGCCCGGAACTACAATGGCGACGGCATCAGTTGGCAGGTCTGTCATGACGTCCGGGTCGAGGACTGCCACAGCCACGACAACCGAGGCCTGGGCTTCCATCCCGGATCTGGCTCACAAAGGCCGATCATCCGCTCGAACCGCTCGGAGCGCAACCAGATCGGGATTTTCTTTTGCTGGGGCGTGCGGTTCGGCCTGGCCGAGAACAATACCATCGTCGGTGTCCGCGAGTCGGGTATCTCGATCGGTCATCGCGACACCGACAACCTGATCCGCAACAACGCGATCTCGCAGAGTGGCCAGGTCGGCATCCTGTTCCGCGACGAGACCTTCGCCTTCGGCCCGCACCGCAACCGTTGCGAGCACAATCGGATCGTCGACAGCGGCCCCGACGACGGCATCGGCATCGACGTGCGGGGCCAGACCGAGTCGGTGACCCTGGCGCATAACGAGATCCGCGAGACACGCTCGCCGATGAAACGTGTCGGGATCCGGATCGGCACCAAGACCCGGGACATCATCCTCGCCGACAACCAGATCGCGGGTTATGCGAGGAATGTCGCGGATTTGAGAAGCCAGGGGTGATAGCCTGGCGGAGTTTCCTTTTGTCCCTATCAGGATGTCCAATGCCCGGGGAATTCGTTGGGTAAGGTTGGGGAAGAACCGTGGAAGAAGCCCGGGACACTCAGCCCGTCATCATGATTCGGGTCGTCGGTTCGACCGGGATCGGTCGCCCGAGGATCGGCGTTCTTATCGATGGGCAGAATGTTGGCAACCTGGATAACAAGGAGGCGCGGTCCTTCCGTGTGGTCCCGGGTATCCGCAAGGTGATGGTCATGGTCGATACCACGAAGTCGGAGACCTGGGATCTCGACATGTCGCCCGGAAACCTGGTTGCACTCGAGTGCGGCTTTGACAATCCGAAGTTTCTGATCACTCTCTTGTTGTTGTTAAGCGTTGGGCCAATCTCGGCCCTGCTCCGTCTGCCGCTGCTGGGCGTAGTCGCTTATATCGGGGCCATCCCGCTGATGATCGGCCGTGCTTTCACAATCCTGAATTCAGGTGGCCGACTCTATCTACGGCCCCAGTTCGCTCTACCGGTGCCAGGGGTAAGGACGCCGCCGGAGACACGACCGTATCGGATGACGATCTGGAAGGTGATGGTCGCGGTCTTGGTGATCGCCGTGATGCTGGCGGTTCTCGTCCAGGATCGGATCGCACGGCGCAAGGCCGCATACGAGAGACAACGGAACCATTACCAGTTCCTGGCGGATCTCTATGCCAAAGATGAAATCTTCTGGGCTGGGCGCGATGAGGAGATGGCACGACTGGAAGAAGCCGAGAAACGAACGATGCTGTCGCTTCTGGAATCCGTGAATTCGAATCCCGATGATCTTGATCCGAAAAGAAAGCTCGAGAAGAAGAAGCAGCAGGTGGAAAGAATTCAAAGATCCATCGCCAATCATGCACGAATGACGGCCTACTATGCTCGACTGAAAGAGAAGTATCTCAAAGCGGCTGCTCTTCCCTTCGAGCCCGTGGTCCCGGATCCGCCTCCCCCGCCATGATTCGGCTCACAGCCGAGGGGACTGTTATCCGCCTCCGATTCCTTCCGGCAACGGCACTTGTGTCGGATGCGAGAGGTATCCGATCAGGTCGCGGATCTCGTCCGGCTTCAAACTGTCCAGCAGGCCGTCGGGCATGAGGGATGAAACAGAGGGCCTCAGCCCTTCGATATCGGATCGGTCCAGCGCGATCGCCTCGGTCTGGGTCTGGAGCGTGAGCGTGCGTTCGGACTGGGCCTTGACCATGCCGTTGAGGACGCGACCGTCATTCATGGCGACGACGACCATGCGGAAGTCGGCGGAGACCGTGGCGCCGGGGTCGACGATGTTCTCGAGCAGGTAATCCAGGTTATTGCGACCGGAGCCGGTCAGGTCGGGACCGATCGCGCCGCCCTGCCCGTAGAGTCGATGACAACTGGCGCAGACACGATTGAAGACGGCCCGGCCCCGGCTGCGGTCGGCATGGGCGAGCGTGTCGACGTCCAGCCTCGACTTCAGCTCCGCGATCCGATTGCGCCGGTCGTCGGTCGACGCGCGGATCTCGCCCCAGGCTTCGGAGAGCCGACGGGCCAGCGCCGGGTCGCCCAGGCTGAGGATCTGCCGGGCGTGGAACGGGGTGAGATCGTTGCGGGGGATCTTGCCGGAGGCGACCTGGTCCAGTAGGGCCCGCGCGAAGGACGGGCGTGAGACCAGGGTCTCCATCGCCGCGGGGCGCTCCG
>JBKQHM010000076.1:0-36628 GCA_052148775.1 Isosphaeraceae bacterium
GCGATTTTGATGCTCTCCAGGCCCAATCTTGGGTTCGTTCGCGCGAAATGACGGGTCTCGTCTCCCCAGAATCTGACATTTTGACATCATGGGTGGATGGATTTTTTATTCGGTCCTACCTGTTTTCGCTATGATCCGCTAACCGTATGATCTGTCTGCGATTCCATCCAGTTGCATAAATTTTTATGGATTCTTGTCCCGGCGCGGACCGGCCCATTTCGGGAGGCAGGGTTGGGCGGGTCGAGTGGTGGCGACATCCGTGCCGTCACGCGCATCGTCGTGGGACGACGTTAAGAATAAGGTATTCGTTCGGGGGCGCGAAGGCTACGTGCGTCCAGGGTCGTGGACGCCGGGGAGACGCCGATGCGGGATTCATGGACGTCGCGGGTGGGCGATTCCGCGGAGGCCGTTCCTGACGTCGCGGTTCGTGTGGTCGTGTTGCATTCGTCGAACGGGCCAACCCTCGAATGCCGAGGGGTACGCGTTCACGGCATAAAGGTGACACGCGTATAGAAAGATCGAAGCTCGCGCGGCACCTGGCATCCGCTGTGGAATGGCTATCCGGCGAGGACAAACCACCTGGCGGCGGCCCCGCCGCCGACCACGGTTTCTTAGCCGCCCGGTCCCGCGGACCGACTCGCGCGTGACAGTGGCCGACCACCAACGCCGATCGCTGCCGAACGGATCGATCAGGACGTGCCCCCGGTCCGCAAGGTCGCTTCGGGTCGCATGACCGGCATGGCACTCCCCACCGAGCACCCCTCGCGAGATGAGTTCCGATCCGACCGAGGGACGCAACGCCCGGTCAGTCCTTCACCCGCCTCGCGGTGAACGTGAGGCTCCTCTCATCGCCGACCTTCAGGCCCTGGCCCGCGTCCCAGATGATCGTCTCCCCCGGCAAGACCACCTTCGCGAAGTCGGTCTTCTCCACCTTCGCGTCGGTCACCTGGTACGGCAGCAGGTAACAGAAGATCCGCCACCCGTCGTACTTCTCGGCCGTCCTCTTGTTCCCCTCGCCGACGAAGTTCACCTTCACCTTGTAGGTCATCCGCACAACGTCTTTGTCCCCGGTCTCCTGGACCTCGAGCGTCTCGGCGAGGGCCGGCTCGCGGGTCTTCTCCACCCGCCCCTCCAGGGCCGGGTCGCCGTACAGGACGAAGATCCCGTCCGTGAACTCGGTCCCTTGCCGGTCCCGGCCGGACACGACGCCCTCGGCCAGCAGGTAATTCGACCACTGGCGGAGGAGGAAGAGCGACTCGGAGAACGTCCACCGCCCCTCCTGCTTCAGGAACCAGTCGGCCATGTTCCAGTTGAGCTCGTACCAGGTGGACTGGACCGCGCCGATATACTGCTTGGCCCCGTTCTTCATCCAGGCCAGGGCGTAGGAGTCCTTGAAGCTGTTCCGGCTCGTATTCACCACGCCGGTCAGGCAGTTGCCGACCGCCCAGTAGATCTTGGGTCTCGACGCGGCGAGGGGCAGGTCCACGCCCGGGGCGGTCATGGTGAGCCGGCCGTCCCTGGCGGTCAAGTAGCCCTTGCCTCTGGGGTACATGAGCATCCAGTTGTGGTGCCCACCGTGGCCGGACCCGATGATCAGGTCGAACTTGTCGTCGGACAGGAGCCCATGGACGTACCGGGCGTCGTCCGCGTCGCTGGTCGGGCCGCCGGACTTCAACGCGAAGCCCTCGCCCGCCTTCTTCTCTCCCAGCTCGCCCCGGTCGCGGGTCCACTCGGTCACGTAGTCCCCCTCCGGCAGCCAGTTCAGCCACGCGCCGAGGGTCTTGGTGAACGCCCGACGGATCACCACCGGCTCGGCCTTGGCGAGCTCCAGCGCATGCTCCGCGTCGAATCCGGTGAGGATGCCCCAGATCGCGTCGACGTACGGGTCGTCGTCGAGCGTGCGGCAGAACGTGTTGGCCACCAGGGCGAAGTCCGGGAAGTTCTCGGTCGGCTGGCAGACGAAGCAGACGTAACGGGGATGGTACGCCCCGACGTCTCGGCGGACGTCCTCGGGGGACTTGTCGTAGGCGAAGGCCTTCCCCTTGTACTTCGCTTCGAGGGCCCGGACGACCTTGCCCCACGGGCCGGCCGCGACATCCTTCCGGACGACGATCGCGTAGCGTCCGACCGGCTCGGCGGCCCCGGCCACGCCGTCCGACGCGACGAGACCGGCCACCGCCACCAACCCCGCGACGAACATCCGAGTCATGGCACTCCTCCCAAGGAGAAAAGCGGCCTCAATCGGCCGATCGTACCCGCTCGCTCGGGCGGGGTCACGAAATCATCGCCGCCTTTGCGCGGCCGCCGTAAAGGGAAGCCGGTCACTGCGGTCTGCACCGCCCCGCAGGTCGGGCTCGCCAACACGCGCTCCGGGGGCGACACGGCATCCGACCAGATTCTATCAAACCGCAACCAGTCCGGTCGATGTGACCGACGCGCGCAAACAGGTCCGGAATCGGGACAAGCCGTCACGCCAAGCCAAGGCGAAAGTTGCAGCAAATCGTTCATCGTGATTCGCGGAAGGGTGGCTCGGAGCGGTCGGAACTGGCCTTACTTCGGTCTGACAGAGGAAAGGAGACGAGGTCGCAACGCTTACCGCTTGACTCGCGATCGCGGCTCGGAAGGATGGAATAGCAGGCGGCCGGAGAGATGGCCGACGCCGGCGATAGGCTGTCTGTGCGGCGTTCGCTTCGGCCTTGCATGACGTGACTCCCGAAGATATCGCAGGATGGTTCCGATCCCGTGCGTCGTACACTATGCAGCTGTGAAGCGCTCTAACATGCGAAGACGACGACCACTCGTGCGGACCCGCTGGCCAAGGACCGGATGGCTGGCCCGTGGTCGGGGCTTTGCTCGGGAGGCCCGCGCCGGGCGCCGTCATGATCCCTCCAGCCGACATTCCTGCTCTCGCCGCCCGTTTCCAACGCTTCGGCGCCCTGGCCCAGGCCGAGCAGCTCTACCGCGAGGCCATCCGGAACCGACCCGGCGATGCCGAGCTCTGGGCGGGGCTCGGACGAGTCTGCCAGGCCCTCGGCCGGCCCGACGACGCCGTGACCAGCTTGCGTCGCGCCCTAGCGCTGCGCCCCGCGGACGGGGTCCTCTCCAACGATCTCGGAGTCGCGCTGATAGAGCAGGGCCGGCTCGATGAGGCGCTCGACTGCTTGCGTGCGGCCACGCGACTCCGCCTTGACTACCCGGAAGCACACCACAACCAGGGCATCGTCCGGATCATGCAGGGCGATCCCGATGGGGCCGTGCTCTGCTTCCGCCGCGCCCTCGCTCTTCAGCCCGACGACCCGGTGGCGACTTGCCACCTGGGCGACGCCTTGGCCGTGCTGGGCGAGTACGACCAGGCTGTCGAATGCTATCGCCGGGCCGTCCAGCTCCGGCCCGAACTGGACCAGGCGTGGCTCAACCTGGGCCGCGCGCTGCGGGGCCTCGGCCAGCACGATGAGGCGGTGTCCTGCTACGAGCGGGCCGCGCGGTTGCGTCCCCAAGACCCCGGACCGCTCGCCGAACTGGCCGCCATGCTGATGCATCGCGGCGAGCTAGAAGCAGCGGTCGCCCGCTACGAGCAGGCCCTGCGGCTCTGGCCGGACTGCGTCGGGGCGTACTCGAACATGGGGCTGGCCTTCATGGCCCTGGGCCGACTGGAGGAGGCGCGGCTCAGTTTCGAGCAGGCGCTGTACCTCCAACCCGACCTGGCCGAGGCGTACAACAATCTCGGCCTGGCGCTCTTGAACCAGGGCCAGGTGGAGGAGGCGCGGCTGCGCTTCGAGCGGGCGATCCAACTCCGGCCGGACCTGGTGGACGCCCGGAACAACCTTGGCCTGGCGTTCAGCGCCCAGGGTGAGCCCGATCGGGCTCTGGCTTCCTTCGAGCACGCCGTGCGGATCGATCCCGACCATTTTGGGGCGCTCACCAATCTCGCGAATGCGTGCAAGGACCAGGGGCGCGCGGCCGAGGCCATCGCCTCCTACCGCCAAGCCCTCGCCTCGCGGCCGGATGACGCACCCGTCCACAGCAATCTGCTCCTGGCCATGCACTACCAGCCTGGCGCCGACCCTCGAGAGATCCTCGCCGAGGCCCGGCGTTACGCTCGTCACCACGCGGAGCCCCTGGCCGGAGCGATCGAGCTGCGCCCGACCCGGTCCCCGGCCGGGCAACGCCTGCGGATCGGCTACGTCTCGGCCGACTTCCGGGAGCATCCCGTTGTTTCCTTCCTGGAGCCGATCATCGCCGCCCATGACCATCATCGCTTCGAGATCTTCTGCTACGCCGATGTCTCGCAACCCGATGCGATCACGCGACGCCTCCAGGGCTACGCCGACTGCTGGCGATCGCTGGTCGGGCTCTCCGACGCGCAGGCCGCCGAGCGGATTCGCCAGGACGACATCGATATCCTGGTGGACCTGGCCGGTCATACGAGCGGGAACCGGCTACGGGCGTTCGCCCGCAAGCCGGCGCCCATCCAGGTGTCCTACCTGGGCTACCTGGGGACGACAGGTCTGTCAGCCATGGACTACTACATCACGGACGCTCACGCCGACCCCCCGGGCCTGTCGGAGGCGCACTACCAGGAGTCGCTCATCCGCTTGCCCGAGTGCGGGTTCTGTTACGCACCCGGCCCCGCGCCGGAGGTCCGCCCCGAGCCGCCGGCCCGGGAGTCCGGCCAGGTCACCTTCGGTTGCTTGAACAACCCGGCCAAGGTCTCGGACGAGGTCCTGGCCGTCTGGTCGCGTGGGCTGGCGGCTGTTCCCGGCTCCCGCCTCCTGCTCCGCACCGGGGCCGGTCGCTCGGCTGAGGAACGGATCCGTGAAGTCCTCACGGCCTGCGGCATCGCCCCGGAGCGGCTGGGCTTCGCCGGCCAGACGGCGACCCGATTCGCCTACCTCGAGCTGTATCACGGAGTGGACATCGCCCTGGATCCGTTTCCTTACAATGGCGTGATCACCACATGTGATGCTCTGTGGATGGGTGTGCCCGTGATCAGCCAGGCCGGCCGTATGAACGTCTCGCGCCAAGGAGTCCGGTTCCTGCGGACCGTCGGCCTGGACGAGCTGCTCGCGGAGACGCTGGAAGACCACGTGCAGATCGCGACCGCACTGGCCAGCGACCTCGCGCGCCTGGCCGATCTACGCTCCGGATTACGGGAGCGAATGAGTCGCTCTCCGCTGATGGACGCACAACGGTTGGCCCGCGACCTGGAGGCGGCCTATGTCGGCATCTGGGAGAACCGGCTGGCCGCGCGAGGCCCGATCAATCGGTAACGTCGTGGAGAGCGACCAGGTCTGTCCGAGCGTTCTGGGTGTCCACGACGATCGTTGCGATTCCCGCGAACGCGTGGGCGGCACCACCGCTCCATTCCACCGCAACAGCGCCCCCGCCGCCATTGCTTATCTCCACGGTATTGGTCGTGCGTTTGTTCACGGTGACGGTCAGGACGGAGCCGGACTGGACGGCGATACCGGTCGTTCGACGGACCTCGACGACGCGGAGTTTCTCTGGATGTGCACCCTCGGTCGGGAGAACGGCGTTCGTCGGAACGTGCAAACCGACCGCGACGGCCGTCGAACTCGTCCGGGAACTCGTCAGATTGAACGTGATCTGGTTGCTCCTGGATCTCCCGGTCTGGATGACGCTTGATGTGATGCCGGTGAACGAGTGGACGGGCCCACCATTCCACTCGGCCTGGATACCCCCCTGGCCGTCATCGGTTACCTGCACGGTGTTGGTCGTCGGCTGGCCGACGCCGATGCCCAGGACCGTTCCACTCTGCTCGGAGACGCCTCCTGTCCGGGGAAGACGGAGGAAGGTCGGGAAAATGAACGAGGTGCCATCAGGAAAGCTCACCTGACGGGACAACAACATGCGGCTCTCCAGCGGCTTCACCTCCGGGAGGAACTTCCTCGAAGGGCCGGGGCCTTGAAGAGATGGTTTGTCGCTCATGTAGACGCTCCTCGAGAGAATGGATCCCGGGGCAACCCCTCGACCTGCGCGCGGAAGATGGGCCGGATACGGCTCCCCAAATTAGAGCCTCAACGTGGCGCGAGTTCAACTGGAAGGCGAGTTCCGACTCGCAGATCCCGTGGCGTCGCGCACCGGCGAGGCCGATCACGTCAATGGCGCCACGGAGTACGTGATATGATCTTGCGTGCTTCGGTCCGACACGTCGACGCGTTTTCGGGCGTTGCCTCCTGCCCCAAGTTCGTCAGATCAGCCTGAATGCTGCCGCATCCGGCCACTATCTGGACATCTGTATCATTCGGTCGGTGAACGCGTATCGTAGTGGCTGATGATCCGCTTGGCCTGATCGACCCGTGTTAACAGCAACTCGCCTGTTGATCCCTCGACGTTGATGAGATTTGCCTGGCGATGCGCTGGCCGAAAGTACCCGTCGAGGCTCGACTTCGTGCGGGATGTCATCCGGTCGTCGGGTCGATGAGTTCCTTGAGTAAGGCGGGAAATGTCGCCCAGGCCCGCATGTAGGTCGCTTCCAGGGGGGCCGGGATGTATCGGGTCTCCGAGAGGAAGATCGGCGATGACGGGAGCGGGTCGCCGACGCCGACCGAGTCCACGTAGGCCGTCGGTAGGTCGCCGCCGATGTACGAGGCGACGGTCAGGGGCTTGCCGGGCGGGGCCGCGAATGGCTCGTCACCGAACTCGTCCCAGATCGCCTTGTGAATCCCCTGGGGGTCGCGCGGGGTCGGCGGGAAGAGGTCCACGACGAGCAGATTCACCCCCTGGTTGAGGATGTCGGCCGCCTTTTCGACGAACGTCCTTATCGCGTTGCGACTGTCCTTGTTTCCCGGCGACAAGATCTCGATGATGGCGACGACCTTACCGCGTCCGTGGCGGATGACGACCCGGTCCGCCCGCTTGGTGTAGTTGATCCTCTCGAACCGGGCGATGACCCGGGCGGTCGGCGGGGCCGTGGCGACGGCGATCCCGCCCGGGTCGCCCTTGGGGGTGCGTGTCTGGAGAGACACGACATCCGGGATCGGGCGTCCGGTGACCGGCTCAACCATCGCCATGTACCCGGGTGGCAACAGACCGGTGTTCAAGTCGTTCGTGAGGTTCACCACCCAACCTAGGTGGAAGTCGTGAAAGTCACCCGGTTCGAGTCGGGTCCAGTCGTGGATCGGCATGATGAACCTCCGTAATTCTCAGGCATTTTACCAGCGCCCGGGACGGTGGGGCAACGAAGGATCTCGGGGGTGGGCCGAAGAATGTGGATTGGATCATCTGGCTCTGGAAGCAGAAGCCGCCGGCTCGTTGGGATTGATCCGGTCGGCAAGGTTCGGGACCGGGTCGACTCCGCCTTCGCGGACGACGGGCGCCGTAGGCGACTCATTGACGACCAGGCGGAAGACGTCGGGGCGGGCATAGTGGCCCGCGACGTCGAAGTCGAACTTGGCGCGCGGGATCTCGTCGAGATCAAGGTCGGCCGAGAGGATGGCCGGGCCATCGAAGGCGGGGCCGGCCAGGATCCGGCCCATCGGGTCGATGATGCAACTCCCCCCGCGCGTCATGACCGTCGCGGGGTCGTCGCCCTGGATGGCCGGGTAGTCGGCCGGGTAGTCGGCGCGACGGGCGTACTGGTTGCAGCCCAGGACGAAGCAACGGCCCTCCAAAGCGATATGCCTCATCGTGGAGAGCCAGGTCTCGCGGTCGTCGGCGGTGGGGGCACAGTAGATCTGGATGCCCCGGGCGTACATGTGCATCCGGAGCATCGGCATGTAGTTTTCCCAGCAGATGACCGCGCCCAGCTTGCCGATCGGGGTGTCGAAGACGGGCATGGTCGAGCCGTCCCCCTGGCCCCAGATCAGGCGCTCCGAGGCGGTCGGCATCAGCTTGCGATGCTTGCCCATCAGGGCTCCGGCCGGGTCGAAGAAGAGCACGGTGCAATAGAGCGTGCCGCCGTCGCGCTCGATGACCCCGATGACCAGGTGTGCGCCGGCCTCGCGCGCCGAGGCGCCTAGGGCGACGACGGCCGGGCCGGGGATGTCGACGGCGCTCTCCCAGTATCGGCGGAAGAGCTCGCGGCCGTCGGGCGTGCGGGAACCCACGCGGGCGCCGAAATCGAGCCCGCGCGGGTAGCCCGAGACGAACGCCTCCGGGAAGACGACCAGCTTCGCTCCGCGGCCGGCGGCTTCGGCGGCCAGGGATTGGACCCTGGCCAGCGTCGCCTCGCGGTCGAACGCGACCGGGGCTGCCTGCACGACCGATACGTTCATGACTGTCATCGGATCTCCGCCCTCTCGAACCTCCGGGTGCCCTGCCACGCGTTTCGACTCGCATCAGCATACCAGAAGAGGATGGCGGTTGTCCCTTCCCGGGCGCTCGCAGGGATCGTCATCGGGGACCGGCCATGACCGGCCGGGATATGACCGAGGCGAGGAAGATCCGCATGTCGGATTTGGACGGGACCGGCGGACCCCTTGCGTCGGTAGGCCGCAGCCTGCGACCATGATCCTTCCGGCATCGGTCGGGGGGTCAGGGATGCGGGGCCGCGTGGTCCGTCGCCGAACTCGTCGCGGAGTTTCGAGGGGGTCGTATGGCCGAACCGATAAGGGTCGGGCTCTGGCATGTCGTGCGCGAGCTGCGCGGGGGGTTCGTGTTTCGACCCGGTGCGATCACTCTCGCCATGGCCGCGATGGCCGTCGGGCTGACCAGCCTGGAGGAGCGGATCATCGCGGTCCCCGCCTGGAATGACCTGCTCGATCGGCTCTTTCCGCCCGAGCCGCAGGCGGCCTATGTCGTCCTGGGGACGATCGCCGGCTCCATGATCACGGTCGTCTCGGTCGTCTACTCGATCTTGCTCGTCGTGTTGACGTTCGCCTCAACCCAGTTCTCGCCGCGGGTCCTGGTCGGGTACGTGGAGGATCGGGTGAGCCAGACGACGCTCGGCGTCTTCATCGGAACGTTCACCTACTGCCTGCTGACGCTTCCGGCCGTCCGGAGCCAGCCGAGACCGTTCGTCCCCTCGATCGCGGTCATCGTCGCCATCATCCTGGCGATCGCCTGCCTGGTGTGTCTGCTCTTCTTCATCCACCACATCGCCGCGTCGATCCAGGCCAGCCACGTCGTGGACCGGATCGCCCGCGAGACGGAGCGCGACGTCGACGAGGTGTTCCCCGGGCCCCTGGCCGAGTATGCCGAGGAGGAAGTACCGGCCCTGGAGCCCGGCGGGACTCCGGTGCTCGCCACCCGGTCGGGCTACATCCGATCGATCGATGAGTCGAGCCTGTTGATGGCGGCGCGGGGCTCGGATACCGCGATGCGGGTGGAACGCTTTGTCGGGCAGTTCGTCATCGAGGGCACTCCTCTCCTCGTGATCTCGCCCACGGGCCGGGTGAACGACGCGTTGCATGATGCCTGCGTCAAGTGCTTCAACATCGGGCCGGCGCGCACCATGTGGCAAGATGTCGAGTTCGGCATCTTGCAGGTTGTCGACATCGCGCTGAAGGCGCTCTCTCCGGCGGTCAACGACCCGACAACCGCGTTGACGTGCATCGACCAGCTCGGGCGCATCCTGATGCGGGCGGCGTTGCGTCAGCCGCCGCGGGCGACCCTCCGCGATCTCGACGGGACTCCTCGGGTCATCCTCCGGCGGACGTCGTTTCCCCGGCTCCTGGAGGTCGCATTCAGCCAGATCGGCCACTACGGGAAGGCGGATGTCGCCGTGCCGCTCCGCCTGTTGCGCGTGCTGGGAGAGCTGGCCTCGGCGACGCGACACGCCCCGTATGCGGTCGCCGTGCTCGGGCAGGCGAGGCGGCTGGCGGACGCCTGCGCCGGAGGATTCCCCGAAGCCGATCGCGACGAGCTGGACCAACGACTGGCCGCAGTCGAGCATATCGTGGCGGCGCGTCTGGGCGGCCTCCCGTCCTGAAGTCCTCCCGGACATCTCATGCATTCGACCGAGACTTCGGCCTCAGGCGGGGGAGACGTCTCCGTAGCGGAGCACCCGGCGCTGCCAGTCGCATTCGAGGCGGCGGTCGGCGAAGGTCACGGCCTCGGGGTCTGCCCGGGTCGTCAGCTCATCCCAGGCGGACGAATCGGGGGCCGGGCCGATGACCCGGGCGGCGGGGAGGTCGACGCCCAGTCGCTCGGCGTCGGCCAGGGCTCGGCGCCAGGGTTGATCGCAGTAGACCGGCACCTCGGCGCGGAGGGCGCCGAGGAAGTCGGGGGGGAACCATGTCTCCTCGGGCAGGACCACGACGAGCCGGCGCTGGAGGTCTTCGTCCCGGTGGGCCAGCACTCGTGACAGGTACGACGGGGTTGCCCGGCGCAAGCGTTGTCGCACCATGTCGAGCAGGTTCAGAGCGAACGGGCCTCGTGGGGCGAGCACCACGTCGAGCGTGGCGTACGGGTCGACCGCGAGTCGTTCGACGATCGCCCGGTCGACGCGGTCGCGGCGGGCGAACAAGTCGTCGGCGTGGAGCCAGAGCGCGGCGTGCTGCGCGCCCGGCTCGGCCCGGAGCGGGGCGTTGCGATCGAGGTCGATCGAGAGCGTGTCGGGCGGGTCCGGCCGCCCCTCGGGGCCGACCAGGTGCGGGCGGGGCAACTCGTCGAGCCGGCGGCCGAGGCGTTCCTCGGCGGCGAAGAGCGCGTCACGCCATGCGTCTTCGGTCATCGTGGCCGTGCGACGGACGCGGTACGGCGGCGCCGGGTCGAACGTCACGCCGTCGTGCCCGGCCTCGGCCCGCATGGCGGTGCCGGGCAGGAGCGAGAGCGGGAAGACCTGGGCCTCATCCCCCAAGCCGTGCTCCAGCAGGAAGTCGACCCCACGGGCGACGTCGTCCGGAGTGTCGCCGGGGAGTCCGACGATCAGGTCGACCAGCAGGGAGATTCCCACGTCGTGGAGCATCCTCGCCGCCGCGGCCACCCGCGCGGGGCTGCCGCCGCGGCGGACCCGCTTGAGGGTCTCGGGGTTGACCGACTGCAAGCCGACCTCCAGCTTGGTGAACCCTGCCCGCGCGAGCGCCGCCGCCTGGCCTGGTGTGAGCCCCTCGGCCCGTACCTCGGCGAAGAACGACAGGGCGCGGTCGGCATTGACGACGGCCAGGGCGTCGAGCAGCGGTTCGAACCCCGGGCGGTGGTTGAACGTCGGGTCGAGGAACACCACCTCGCGCGCGCCGCGATCTTTCAGGCCCGACACGAGCCGGGCACTGGCGTCGACGTCGAGCGACCGCAGGACATTACTGCTGCGGGGATAGAAGCAGAACGTGCAGTGCGACTTGCAGCCCCGGACGGTCTCGGCGTAGGTGGAGCGCTCCGGGTCGATGGGCAGGAGCCCTTCGAGATAGGGCGAGGGGAACTCGGTCAGCGCGAATTCGGCTACCCCCTGCTGTGCGAACGGGCCGAGTTCGCCCTGGTGGCGATCCCGGACGGCGACCCCCGGCAGGCCAGCGGCGGCTGCGGCGCCACCGTCGATCAGTCGGCGCATCAGCGGGCCGAACATCGGCTCGGCCTCGCCGGTCACGGCCACGTCGAATCCGCCCTGGCCGAGCACGAACGGGTTGTCGGGGCTGACCTCGGGACCGCCGACGAGGACGGTCGTACGCGGCGACCGCCGCTTCACCTCCCGCGCCAGGTGCAGGCTCCGCTCGACGTTCCAGAGGTAGAGCGAGAGCCCGAGGAACTCCGGCTCGTCGCGGGCGACGCGGTCGGCCAGTCGCGTGTCACCCAGGACGTCGGTGGCCTCGGGCGGGAGCACGTCGAGGGCGAGCGCGTCGCCGAGTCCGTGCACCCCGGCGGCGACGCCGAGGCATCCGGCCGCGAGCGGCACGTTCCCCGTCGACGCGTATGCGGCCGGTTGCGGCACGGGGAGCTGGACGAGGCGTAGGAGGCGCATGGGGCCTGTCCCGCGACGGGTGGCTTGGGTTCGGGCTCGACGGCCAGAGTCCGAAGACCTTCCAGCCTACGCGAGGAATCGACCGCGTGGGAATGGCCGGCGCCTGGCCGGCGTTCCGTTCCTGGTCTGCGTTCGATCAGCATGTGAACGATCTCATGCTGCGGGAATGTCATCGGATCGTCGGGGTCAGACCTTCAATTGACCATAGCGGACGCTGACACGACGGCGGATGATCATGGAGTTGGACGGCTTCCTCCGGCGGCGGGTCTTGCCTCCCTTGGCCAGGACGCCGGTCGGCGAGCGGGGTGTGTGTCCCTTGGATCGGCCCTCGCCGCCGCCCATCGGGTGGTCGACCGGGTTCATCGCCGTGCCGCGCACGTGAGGACGGCGGCCCAGCCATCGCTTCCGGCCGGCCTTGCCCAGGCGGATATTCATGTGGTCGGCGTTGCCGACGGCGCCGATCGTGGCCCGGCAGGCCGCCGGGATGCGCCGGACTTCGCCCGATGGGAGGGTAATCTGAGCCCACGCGCCCTCGCGGGCCGTCAGCGTGGCCGAGACGCCCGCCGCGCGGCATAGCTTCGCCCCGCCACCCGGCACCATCTCGATGTTGTGGATCTGCAAACCCGTGGGGATCCTCGCCAGCGGGAGACAGCAGCCCAGCTTCCTCTCGGCGTCCGGGCCGCTCTCGACGGTCATTCCGGCCTTCAGGCCCCCGGGGGCGATGATGTAGCGTTTGACACCGTCGGGATAGACGATCAAGGCGATGTTGGCCGAGCGATTCGGGTCGTATTCGATGTGCGTGACCACGGCCTGGATGCCGTCGCGGTCGTTCCGCCTGAAGTCGATGAGCCGGTACATCCGCTTGTGGCCGCCGCCGCGGTGCCGGCACGTGATGAACCCGTGGTGGTTCCTCCCGCCCGTCTTCTTCAAGGGGGCGGTCAGACTCTTCTCGGGCTTCTTGTTCTTGTCGGTCAGCTCGGAGAAATCGCTGACCGAGGCGAGTCGGCGTCCAGGGCTCGTCGGTTTGTAGTATCGGATGCCCATCTCAGTAGCCTCGCTTCCTCGAAAGTCCGGGGTTCCGCTCGACGCGGAGGCCGCGGTCGTCTGACCCATCATCTCGGTAGGACGGTTGTATGCCCCGGAGGTCGCTCATCCGCTCTACGGACCGGGATCGCTCGCCCGATCTCTCCGGCGGGCCACGGGGATGAGTCCAAGGCGCAGAAAATCCAGGCCGAATCGTTCGCAATGGCGTCTCAGGTTCTCGATGGCCGGCTCATATTCCCGATCGGCCCTCAAGGCGGCGCGGAAGGAGTGGTACGAGGCGTAGTGCTCACCCAGTCTCTCGTGGAGGACGCCCATCAGGTTATGGGCCACGGCCGAGTCGGGGTCCAGGTTGAGGATGCCCAGGAGCAACCGCTCGGCCTCGATGAATTTCCGGTGGTCCATCGCTTGCTTGGCGCGGAGCAGGTCGAGCGTCGACGGCTCGACCGCGAAGAAGATCCCCGGCCGGGCCGGACCCGGCCTCGCTTCGGCCGCACGGTGGAGGATCTCGTCGACCGCGGCGTGGAGGGCCTCGGTCGTCAGGGGTCTGGCCAGGACCTCGATGGCCCCCAGCCTCACGGCCTCGATCGTGGCGGGGACCCGGCCATGCGTCACGACGATCACCCCCGGGATATCGTCGCCGGCGCCGCGGAGGCTCCGGAGGATCTCCATGCCCCGCACCCGGGGCATCGGGACGTCGAGGAGGATGAGTGCGGCCCAGAATGCCCGGAGCCGCTCGAGGTCCCGACCGCCGTCGGATGCTTCGAACACGAGAAAGCCGGCCGACTCGAGCGCCCTGCGGATCGCGGGCCGATCATCCCGTCCCACCAGCAGAGAGGTGTTCATGGTTGTACTGCCTTGCATTATGCGAGTGTCGATCGGACATCGCCCCTGTCGAACGGCCTGCCTCCCGAGTCGGAACTGCCGATCGGGTTTGCCATCACGGGCATGATCGGGGCGACTGGCCTCAACCCATGAAGTGGATCGCCGCGTTCCCGAGCACGTTGGCCGCGATCCAGATGCCGAGCCCAAGGGTGCTCAGCCCAAGAAGATACCGGCGCAAGTGCGCGGGTGTAGCAGGCTCGCCGGTCGCGGTCAGCGGCTGGCCGCTCTGGAACTCCGTCCAACGCCCGAGGGCCATCCCGCCCAGGACGAGGAAGTAAGTCAAGTCGACCGGACTGAACCATCCGTCGTGCCGCTCGGTGATGGTGAAGGCGCAGATCGCCAGGGCGAACGGCCCGACGATCATCCAGGAAAGCCGGCCGAAGAAGGCCGGCGCCGATGTCATGGCTCCTGTGTCCACGGAGAGACCTCCTCAACGGATCGCGTGCTCGGCCAAGCTCGGCCGGCGCGCAGCCGGTAGCAATGGTGGTGCTGGAATCACGCCGAAAGGAGAACGCGGAGGGAACGGCTCGTCACCAGCCGCCGCCACCGGTCAAGAAGAGGCGGATGAAGAGGTCGTGCTCAGAGTGAGATTTGATGTTTTGGTGACTGAGCATCGGAGCCTCGTATCAGGGAATGTCCCAATGGTGGACAACAGGAATCGTATCAATTGACGGGTCGATCCGTCAACGAAAATCGGTCCTCGAATGCGGGCGGGCGGGCTGGCGGCGTAACGCAGACCCGGACCCTGTCTGGGCCGGGTCGCTATTGAAGGAATCATGAATCTGATACGATCGATCCCGAGACGGCCGCAGCGGGCCGCGGGGAGTCGAGCCCCGCGACCACCCGACCGTCGTCGTTTCAACAGACACGTTCGATCGAGCCGGCGGTGCGAACCTCGGCTCAAGTCGTTGGTGAGCGGATCAGGACGTACATGATGCCGGACGACCAGTCGAGGGCCGAACCTTCCCAGTCATCGCGGTCCGCGTCCGGCGCGAGGAGATCGGTCCCTGGCCGCGATCGGGCTGATGGCAACGGTGAGAAGCCGTCGCCACTCGGTGGCGGGGGCGTCCGGGTCGAACCGGCCGAGGGAGTCGACGATCCCGGGTGGGTGATCGAGACGGTCTACAGCCCGTTCCACTGCCTCTACCAGGATGCGCTGTTCTTCCACACCCAGAGCCGAGTGGCGCGATCGGATAGCGAGGCCAGCCGGCTGGCGCGGTCGGCGCTGTTGCTCTACGTCTCGAGTTCCGAGGCGCTGGTGCACCAGGCCGCCGAGGAACTGGGGCGCCAGGAACTGCGGGGCCTGATCGCCGATCCCAGCCGGCCGATGCCGCTGGCCGAAGCCTGGCGCCTCTTGCCCGCTATCACGGCCGAGCCCGGGGTGCTCCCGGGTCCGTTTCAACCCGACGCACCACCCTGGCCGCAATTCGCCGAGCTGTTGATGCTCCGCACCTCATGGTCCTATCCCGGACCGCCCTCGGCCCGACGAGCCTATTACCGATCGGCTCGTCGAGACGGCGATTACGAACCCATCCAGCCGCACCAGATCCCCGCCAGGCTCCGTCGCACCATGCCGGCCGATTGCTTGACCTTCCCGCGCACCGGGCTACCTCGCGACCCGTATGCCCTCCGACCACGGCATCTCGACACGGCGCGCGGGATCCTCGACGCCGCCATCGAGGCCCTCGACCGCCGGATGGGCGGGGCGATCACGAAGGGCCACCGGCATCGCCGCGAGCCCGTTCGCGTCGTCCACCCCCCGTCGGAAGCCTCCAGCCCCTGATGCCGGCCCGAGGGTCCTTCCGCTCAGAGATCACGACTTCTTCGGCCCTTCGACCCGAGCCTTGAGGGTCTCCTCGGGCTTGGCGACGAAATTCCAGCGGCCGCCCTCGTTCCAGGGCCCGCGCTCGCCCTTGCCGATCCCCATCTCGCCCTCGCCGTCCCGGCCGCCGAATTGCTCGAGCAGCTTCTGGGCGAATTTCGGATTGACCTCTCCTACCTTGACCGGAAACAACGGCTTCTTGTGGTGCGTGAACATGGTAGCCTCCATTCGCTCGCGATGCTGTGAAGGAATTCGCCTCGGGCGAGGCCGGACCATACGTCCGCCGTGAAAAGCCAATCGCCGCAGTCCCGATAACTTTCGCAAACAGAGAGCCAAGGCCGCCATTCCGGGCGAAGTGGTAGAAATGCCCAAGAGCGATGATCGAACCGGAAAACGTCCGGTTCGGGTTTGCGCGGGGCCTGGCGGACCACTATCCTGGGACGATTCCGAAGACGGTCCGATACGATGGATGGAGCCCGAGAACGATGCGCGTTTTGATGGTGACGTCATTCCCGATCCCCGGCGAATACGATGGCACGGCGATGCTGCCGATCAAGATCTTGCGTGCGATGCGTCCGCGCGGAGTGGACGTGGTGGTAGCCTATCTGCGAGCGCGGCCGCCCTGGCAGACGGCGATGCGCCGGACAGAGTTCGAAGGGGCGCCGGTTTACGAGGTCCCGGCCTGGGCCTGGGCGAGCGGCCTGGGTCTGAAACGGATCGCTCGCGAGCGACCTTTCGACCTGGTCCACGCCCAGCACTATGGCGGTGCCACGCGCGCCTACATGGCGTGCCGGCGGTACGGTTGGCCGATGGTCTACGAGATCCACTCGCTGCTCGGCGACGAGGTCGAGCGCGACCGATTGGGGCGAGGGGTGGTCTTCCGCGCCTACATGGCCATGGAAAGACAGGTCGTCCGCCACGCGGCGATGATCATCGCGCTGGGCGAGCCGGTCAAGAAGGCCGTCATCGAGGAGAAGGGCGTGCCCGCGGATCGGGTGCGGGTCATCTACCCGGGCATCGATCTGGGCGAGTATGACGCACCCGGCGCGCCGGCGTCGATCCCCGGCATCGGCCCCGAGCACAAGGTCATCATGTATGTGGGGAGCATCGTCCATCCCAACCAGGGGGTCCCGATCCTGATCGAGGCCCTCCCCCGGATTTTCGCCGCGATGCCCGAGGCGCGATGCGTCCTGGTCGGCGGCCCGGCCGAGGCGGGCGAGACCTACCGGACCCAGATCGCTCCCTTCGGCGACCGTCTGATTGTCTTGACGGGCCAGACGCCCGATCGGGTCGTCGCCCTGACCCGGCGCGCCGACGTGCTGGTCCACCCCCGGCTGGCCTGTCGCGAGAACTATTCGGTCCAGAGCAAGATCGCCGTCTACCTCGCCGCGGGACGCCCCATCGTGGCCACCGACTTCGGCGACTATCGGCCGCTCCTGGGTGACACCGGCGCCGGGTTGCTGACACCGGTCGAGCCCGAGGCCGTCGCGCAAGCGATCCTCCGTGTCCTGAACGACCCCGCCCTGGCGGCCCGGCTGTCCGCCGCAACACGTCACGTGGCCGAAGAATTCTTCGCCATGGATCGCAACGCCGATCGATACCTCGACGTCTACCGGCAGGCCATCGCGGCCGGTCCTCGCTAACGACGCGAGAGCCCAACGGTAATTGGCATGGCTGTTGCTCTGAAATCGCGCCATGGCGGGAAAGGAGTCCCGCCACTTCGTGTCATTAACTTGTCAATTGAGCACTCCATTGTCTGAGGTTGATTCTTATGGCCTCGGTGGTCTCTCCGGCCGATCCTCTCGCCGCGGCGCGGGACGCCGGGCTGCGGTACGTATCAGACCGTGTACCCGGGATTTCGCGACGGAAGTACGGGAGGGGTATGCGATACATCGACCCCGAAGGACGACCGGTCCGCGATCCGGCGACCCTCTCGCGGATCCAGGCGCTGGTCATCCCGCCGGCCTGGACGAAGGTCTGGATCTGCCCATGGCCCAACGGGCATATCCAGGCGACCGGGCGCGACGACCGGGGTCGGAAGCAATACCGTTACCATGCGAAATGGCACTCGGTGCGGGACGAATCGAAGTACGGCCGGACGCTCGCCTTCGGGCGGTCGCTGGCGAAGATCCGGCGCGCCACCGACCGCGACCTGACGCTCGACGGTCTGCCGAGGCGGAAGGTCCTGGCCGCCGTCGTCCGGCTGCTGGAGACGACGCTGATCCGCGTCGGCAACGACAAGTATGCGCGCGACAACAATTCCTTCGGCCTGACGACGATGCGCGATCGGCATGCCAAGGTCCAGGGCGAGACCTTGCGATTCCAGTTCCGCGGCAAGAGCGGCATCAATCACACGGTCGCCATCAATGACCGACGACTGGCACACGTCGTCAAGCGTTGCCAGGAGCTGCCCGGCCAGGAACTGCTCCAGTACGTAGACGACGAGGGACAGGTCCGGGACATCGGCTCCGACGACGTCAACGCGTATCTCCGCTCGATCACGGGGCAGGACTTCACGGCCAAGGACTTCCGGACGTGGGCGGGCACCGTCCTGGCCACGATCGCGCTGCAAGAGTTCGCGGCGTTCGATACGAAGGTCCAGGCCAAGAAGAACATCGTCCAGGCCATCGAATCGGTGGCACGCCGGCTCGGCAACACGCCCAGCGTCTGCCGCAAGTGCTATGTCCACCCGGGCGTCATCGACGCCTATCTCGAAGGGACGATGCTGGAATCCTTGCGCCGACGCGCCCTCGAGGAGATGGCCGACGTCCGCGGGTTGAGCCCCGAGGAATCGGCGGTCCTAGCCCTCCTCCAGCGGCGGCTGGCCCAGGAAGAAAAAGACGATCGACCGAGTCGACCGGATTCGACGAAGAAGGCCGGTGCCCACGCCCGCGGACTCCGCCGAATGGGTGCATAGACTGGAACGGGATCACCGAGCCGAAACCGTGCGGCCGAAGGGATGCGGCTCGGCCTCCCTTCTTTGCCCGAGAGCCGAAACTCGGCACGCTGAGCGGACGTCGCGGTGAAGATTCGCGCGAAGTAGCCTTATTTGTTCTTCTGCTTGTTCCGGGTACAATGGTTCGAGCATGCCCGGAACGCCTCTGGCGCGGTTGATAGCTAGATCTCCAATCGGCATGCACTCTATGGGTAAGAGCGCGTTGCGTCATCGCGAACAGGTGATCGTCACCGCGTTTCCGCACGTAGCGGACCGTATTCTCACCTGAGAATAGCAGCGAAGCGAGGCCGTGGTATACCCGCGGTCAAGTCGAACTCGCAGGAGCCGCCGCCATGTCGTTCGCAGTCCCCGTTCCCGAGGGCGTAATCGCCCAGCGAGTCCTCCAATTCTTCTGGATTGCTGATTACTCGGGATCCATGAGCGGCAAGAAGATCGCGACGCTCAACCAGGCCATCCGCGAGGCTCTGCCTGAGGTCCGAAAGGCGTTGGCTTCACACCCCGAAGTTTCGGTCATGATGCGTGCTATCAAGTTCTCGGACAAGGCGAGCTGGCATGTTGGCCCCCATCCAGTACCCCTGGAGCGGTTTGTGTGGCCCGAGCTGAGCACTGCCGGCGGAACGAGCACCGCTCAGGCAATCCGGCTGCTGGCACCGGAACTCACACTCGAAAAGATGCCACGCCAGGGTTGTCCACCTGTCTGTATCCTGATCTCCGACGGCGTGTGCACCGATCCGGAAGGGGAGTACGACACCTCCATTACCGACCTGCTCAAACTCCCCTGGGGCCGGAAGGCCGTCCGTCTGGCCATCGGAGTAGGGGACGAATCGGACTACGATGAGGATGAGTTGCTTAAGTTCGTCAGCCATAATGAGATCGGAGTCCTCAAGGCGGACACGCCCGGCAAGTTAGTGCATTACATCGTTTGGGCCAGTGTGGCGGCGTCCGTCGGTTCCACGGTCGGGAAAAGTCGGATGGGCGCCGCCGGGTCGAATGATCCTAACGTAGCCCTGCCGACGCCTGATCCGTTACCGGCGGCTGATCCGAATGCCCTGGATGTCTTCTGATGGGCCCGATGAATCAACCCGTTGAAATCCCGGTCTTCGGGGACGCGAGCCTCGGCTGGGCGTTTGCTTGCAGCCGCAAGGGTGCGTCGCATCGGCGAGCCGGCAAGCTGTGCCAGGATGCGTATGCACTGGGGACCGGGTCGGGCGCGGCCACGCCTTACATCGCCGTCGCGGTTGCCGACGGCCATGGCGACGACCGCCACGACCTCAGTCATCGGGGCTCGATGCTGGCCGTTCGCGCCGCGGTCGATGAGTTGATCGCGCTGTGTACCAGCTACGCCTTGGAGGAGAAATGGACCCAGCTCAAAGCGAGCTTCAAGGCCGATTTCCCGCGGCGGCTAGGGCGTCGCTGGCGGGAGGCCGTCCTCATGGCCTATTACCAGCGGGCGGAGGCGACGGGAGATTCCTCGGTCACGGAACCGGAAGATGCCCTCCTGATCCGGCACGGTACGACACTGATCGCTGCCCTCGTGGTCGGTGACGTGCTCCTGATCGGCCAGATCGGGGATGGCGGCGCCGTCCTGGTCAAGGAGGACGGGGACGTCGAATGTCCGTTGTTCAACAACCTCCAAGATGTCGGCGGCGAGACCGACTCGCTCGGCTCGTCGGAATCCCCCCGCCTGTGGCGCACGACCGCGATCGAGCGGACGGGGGCGGACCTCTTGCTCCTCGCGACCGACGGGCTGATTAATGCGTTCTCCGACGACGAGCAATGGCACGCGTTCGCCCGCAGCCTGGGAGATCGAATTCGCGACTACGACCCATCCTCGGTCGCGTCGGCCTTGCCGGGCTGGCTCGATCATTACTCGGAGAAGGCCAGCGGCGACGATATCACCCTCGCGGCCGTGGTCCTCAAATCGCCGTCGGTCGTGACCCTCGATCCGGATCTGCCTCCGGCGAGGGAAGGCAATGAGACCCCGTCTTCGAAGGCGCCCGAACACGACGATTCCGATCGGCACTCGATAGGCGCCAGTCTCGAAGAGCCGGTCTTTGCCGTTGATGAAGGTGCGAAGCCGGCGGTTGAGGCTCTCGAACCGTGAGCCCTGAGCGAGGACAAGAACAAAGTTCGGAATCGGTTCCCTGGCATCCCGTCGGATCAGTCGTCGGAGGGTATCGTCCATGTCGCTGGCGATCGGGCAGAAGGTCCTCGCGGAGACGTCCCAATCTCAGTTCGTCGTCAAGAAGAAGCTGGGGGAGGGTGGCCAGGGGGCGGTCTTCCTCGTTGAAGGATCGCACGGCACCCAGGCCTTGAAATGGTACGCCACGCACCAGGCGACGGCCGAACAACGGTCTGCGATCTCGTATCTTGTCGCCAATGGACCGCCGCGCGGGCAGGCCGGCCGGCGGTTTATCTGGCCGCAGGATCTGGTCACCGCCCCTGGCTCGCGACAATTCGGTTATCTCATGCCCCTGATCGACACCAGCCGATTCGCCGAACTGGGCGAGATCTGGGCCAGGCGCAAGCCGGCCCCCGGCCTGGACGTGCTCTGCGAAATCTCTTACCAGATGTCCAATAGCTACCGCGCCTTGCATCTGAGTGGCCACTGCTACCGCGACATCTCTCAGGGCAACCTGATGTTCGACCCTGTCACCGGCGACGTCCTGATCTGCGACAACGACAACGTCGGCATCAACCGCCAGTCGAACTGCCAGGTCTGGGGGACGATGCAGTACATGGCCCCCGAACTCGTCCGTGGCGAGGCCGAGCATCCCTCCACCGAGACCGACCTCCACTCCCTGGCGATTCTGCTCTTCCAGCTCTGGGTCTGGCATCATCCTCTGCACGGGACGATGGAGTACAATGTCCGGTGTTGGGACGACCCTGCGCGGAGGAAGATTTACGGTCTTACACCGGTGTTCATCTTCGATCCCACCGACGACCGCAATCGTCTGCCGAACGATCCGACCTACGCCACCGCAGCGCGACGGTGGGCGTTTTGTCCGCCATCACTCCAGTCCATGTTTGTCCATGCCTTCGGAGCGGGCCTGAACGAGCCTGCGCGACGCGTCACGGAAGGCGAGTGGCAGCGTCTGTTCCTCCAGCTCAAAGACGGGGCCGTTCGATGCGCCCCCTGCCGGGCAGTCAATCTCTGGGAGCCGGCCATGACAGCGTTGATCTGCTGGAACGAGAAGTGCCGCGCGCGAATGAGTATTCCTCCCCGCCTGGTTTTCTCGCTCCCCGTCGGGACACACCATCTCCTCCTCACACAGAACGCTCGCGTCCTGCGGCGGCACATCGATCCGACCGGTCCGGTGGATGAGGAGTCCATGGTGATAGGCCAGACAAAACAGAATCCGAACAATCCCAATGTCTGGGGCCTCTGCAACCTGACAGAAACGCCATGGTCGGCCACCGCCGCCGACGGTAAGACCGTCGAGATCCCCCCTCAGAAATCCGTTCCCCTGGCCGCCGGACTGAAGGTGAATATTGGTGGCACGATCGCGGAAATCGTTGCATAGAGTCCTGCGGACACTGCTGGAGTTGATTCCGTGAACGACTCGGTTCGCAAGAAGCTCTCCGAGATCATCAAGCGATACGGCCGGGAGATCTGTAACGAGCCCAGGCGTTGCAAAGGCTTGTTGCTCGACCATTGCGCCGGCGACCGTCGAGAGGTGTTCGTCCTGGTCAGCGCCTTGGAGGAGCAGGTCGTCAGCGACCTGATGGACGACCTTGGCAGCCAATCGTGGACTCTGGTCGCCGGTCGTCTCTCGCGCCGATTGGTGGAACACCGGGCAATGGCGGAAGCTGCCGCGCTCTGGGCCGTGGAATCGTGGGCCCTCGCGCTGGGCGTGATCACCGAGAGGGCGACCACCCCGGGGCCAGTGTCCCCGCCTAATCATGGATTGACGGGCAGACCCGCTGATCCCATCACCACCCGCGTCGGCTCGGTCCAGTGTCCCCCCGTGGATGAGCGTCGAGAAGCCCGGCCTACACCGGATCTCATCACCACCCGCGTGGGACAGGTTTTGCTGAAGCTGATCCCGGCCGGCGAGTTCTGGATGGGTTCGCCCGATGGTGACGATGAGGCATTCGATGATGAGAAGCCCCGCCATAAGGTGCGCATTAGCGAGGCGTTCTACCTGGGAGCCACCCCAGTTACACAATCCCAGTATCGAGCCGTCACGGGCAAGAGCCCCAGCCGCCTCCATGGGCGACCAGAGAATCCGGTCGAGTCCGTCTCCTGGTATGATGCGACACAGTTTTGCAACAAGTTAAGCATGAAGGAAGGCCTAGCGCCCTACTACGCGATTCCGGCCTCCACCCGCGTGAGGATCGTCGGTGGACCGGGCTATCGGCTGCCTACCGAGGCGGAATGGGAATATGCATGCCGCGCGGGCACGGAGACGCGGTATTGTTTCGGAGATGGCGAGCCGGGTCTGGGGGAGTATGCATGGTACTCGGCCAATTCCGAAGGGCATCCCTGGCCCGTGGGCCAGAAACGTCCAAATGCCTGGGGGCTGTACGACATGCACGGGAATGTTTGGGAGTGGTGCTGGGACAGATACGAAGAGGGTTACTATCAGAATTCGCCCGAGGATGATCCGCTCGGTGCCGAGGAGGCTCTACGCCGCGTTTTCCGGGGAGGCTGCTGGAACGACAAGCCTCGCGACGTTCGGTCCGCCGCCCGGTACTCTTACGCGCTCCGCTACAACTATCTCGGTTTCCGGATCGCCCGAGGTCTCTCCAGTCCATGAGCAGTGAAGTGGCTGGCGTGTGAAGCGTGGAGCGAGGGGAGCCGGGTCGAGACGTCACAAGCAACAAGGGAACGATCACGAGCCCGTCGGCCGCTCATGACGCCTTGGCGATCGTCGCCGCGGCCAGGTCCCGGACGATCTCGCCGATCAAGAGCCAGGTCTCACGGAGATAGGGCCCCGAGATTTCCAATCGTTGCCCGACTTTGCCTCGGGCGCGGGCTTGGGACTTCAGGACATAGGTCTCGTTGACGATGCCGCGATTATGAACCAGGATGTCGCGAGAGGCCTTGATCTCGGCCAAGCGTTCGATTTGTTCATCGGTCGGACAACCGAGCTTGACGCGGTCGTTCAGATAGCGAAACCAGGACGTCGGCCGTTCGTACTTGAGCGCGTTCAATTCTCGATCGATGACCACGGTCAGGATAGCGTCCTTGTCGGCGGCGTCGATGATGGTTGCCAGGTCAACGGGTTTCTTGTCCTTGTTAGGGATACCGGAGGGATAGGCGGAAAGCCAGAGTCGAAGGAGCTCGAAGACGAAATCTTCGAAGAGCGAGATGAAGTGCTGGAAAGCGGATTCCGCGAGATAGGTAGCTACGTAACTCCGCGCCAGGCCGCCGAGGCTTGTCTCGTTGACAACCGTGCCGGTAACCATATTCTGAACCGTGATCTTGTGGCCCCTCTCGACGATCCGCTGAAAGAGGCCCAGACTCACCTTGGTATGCTCAAAATAGTCATAACCAGCTCTCAAATCATCCTGGATACGATCGGTGAGGTCCTGGATCCGCTCGGGCAGTGGCACCGTATCTCTCCTTGCCCTCAGCGGGTCTGGTCCAAGATGGCCTGTACCCTGCTAGCGTCGCCATAGAGGCCGAGGTTGATGACGGTTACCAGGGGCTCACTATCCAGCGAGATGGCGTGCGAGTCGACCCAGAAGGAAATCTCTTGCCGATCGAGCAGTTCTCGAACCTCATCGAGCTGACTTATAGGAACCATGATATACGGACCTGCCGTCCCATCGGTCGAAACGCGGAGCCGTTCGCCTGTAGCTGTGTCAGTCATCCGTTTCTCTCCTCCAGTCCGAACTGCCTTGCCGGGGACACACCCTAGATTTTCCCAGAAGAATCCTTCTCACAGCAAGACAGATTACCATCAGCCGCCGATGAGTTCGGCCACGATGCCGTCCGAGGAAAGTTGGAGCAGATTGGCCCGTGACACCCCTCGCCTCGTCCCTTCAGACCGACTCACGGAGTATCTCGGTCGGACGGCAATCGTCCTTAGGAGGTTCGTCGGCGCCCACGGAAAAAGTATCGGAGCCGCTCGATCGTGAATCCGATCGGACGGGACACCATCGCCTCCTGTCGGCCGGCCTGGCCGGTCATCGCCTGCTCCCGGCCCACTCCGACGTAAGGGCCGATGTTCAGGGTCTGTCTGGGAGGAGCTTGGGCTCCAACTCGGCCACCTTGGCCTGCTCCCGCTCCCAGTCTTGTTTCCGGGCCAGCTCGTCGGACCGGGCCTTCTCGACCTCGCTCTCGAGTTCCTTGATCGTCTTGCCCCTGGTGTAGTCGACGAGCACTTTCCGCTTGCTCTGGGCCTGCTCGAGCGTGAACACGGCCTTCTTGTGCGCGATCTCTTCGCTCGCCTTCTGCGCCTGTGAAACGTAGCCCTTGTCAAACATCCTCCTGGCCCAATCGAGGCGATCCTTGGTGCGTCTCAGGTTGGATTCGGCAAGCGTGATCTCGCCTTCGACCACGACCAGATCCCGGGGAAAGGTAAACTCGTCATACTCCTCGATCGCGATCTCGGCCAGCTCGCGGGTCAGCCTGGCGATCTCGTAGTTGGCCTTGGCCTTTCGCGCGGCCAGTTGCTGGGCACGGAGCCTTTGACGAGGAGAATCGATCGCCGAGCGGCCGGCTCCATTCTTCGATGGCCCGGATCGCGACGAATCGATCTCCGATCGCTTCGAGACAGCCTGTCCTTCCTTGGGATTCGGCTCCTGAGAGCCGCACACGTAGACGCTCGCCCCGCCGGATGCGATCCCGAACCCGACGGCGGCGACCGTGAGGAATCGCAGTCTGATCCACAACATGATTTGAAGGACTCCCTGGGTGAGTGTAAGAACCTGCGACGAAATCGTAATCCCCGCCACCAGCCGACCGGCCTGTTGCATCGAGGCGTTGACGGTGCTCCGGGACAGTTCCTTCGCGACCGCCGCGGCGGCGGACTGTCTTAGAGATTCAACGACAGCCCCGACGGCGGACAGTCCGATTCCCCGACGCGACAGACGGTCACGCAGCAGTCCGCGGGCTTGCGACTGGCGGCTTTTGACGGTCCCGATCGGCCAGCCGAGGGCCCGCGCCGCCTCGCGGTGAGAGCGACCTTCCAGGTCGCAGAGCACGATCGGTGCGCGGTACTTCTCCGGCAACCGGTTGATCTCCTCGTGGAGCGCCGTGTCTCGATCGGAGTCGCGCGGTGTCGCGATCTCGACGGACTGGGTCGAATCCCGCTCGGCGCGACGCCGCTCGTGCCGGCGACGCCGGATAACCGATGCGCGGAGACAGGACGCCGTGCGGCAGGCGACCTGATGGAGCCAGGGCCCCAGCGAGTCCTGCACCCAGAGCGATCGCGCCCTACGGACCAGGACGAGGAAAGTAGCCTGGAAGGCATCCTCGGCGTCATGCTCGTCGCGGAGGATCGCCAGGCAGACGCGCCAGACCAGCGCCCCGTGACGCTCGACCAGCGCCGAGAAGGCCAGCTCGGCCACCTCGTCCGGATCGATCGCGAATCGCTCCAGGAGTTGACCGTCGGTCATCTCCCCGATCGTCCCGATGTTGAAGAGGATCCGGAGTTGCCGCAGGACGGCCCCATCGCGTCGTTTCACGATCACGGCGTCTTCTCCAAAGCCAGCCCGACCCGGTTCGCTCGCCGACGCGGCATCGGCCCTTTCATCATAATGTCGCGAGAGGCACCGTTGGTTCTCATGCTTGGCTCGATTCCCGTCGCAGGATGGCGAACGCTCGAACGCTTTCCTCCAGTGGACCATCCTGCACCAACGTTGCAACTGAGGAGTCTGAAGAGCCAACGCTCTCCCAGACCAGCGTTGTTGGGGCGGGGCCCTCGACGCCGGCATGGGATCACGACTGAGGAGATTCCACCATGGATACGCTCTCCGGATTCCGCGTCGCCGTGCTCGCCACCGACGGCTTCGAGGAGGCCGAGTTGACCGAGCCCGTCAAGGCACTCCAGAAGGCCGGGGCCGAGGTCACGATCGTCTCGCTGAAGTCCGGCGATATTCAGGGCTTCCAGCACGAACACCATCCAGGACGACATCAAGAACGCCGGTGGCAAGTGGGTCGACCGGGAGGTCGTCGAGGACAAGAACTGGGTCACCAGCAGGCAGCCGGACGACATCCCGGCCTTCAACCAGGCGATGCTCAAGTTGTTCGCCGGCAGCCTGGCCGGCGCCGCGCGGTAGCTTCGAGGCGATCGGAGCGGATTCGGGTCGCTTTACTCGACCCTGGCGGTTGACGAAGACCTCGGCGGCGGGACTCCCGCCGCCGAGGTCGGCCTGCGCGCAGGCCGAGTATCCACCACGTCGGATCCCGGCCAACTGGACGACCGGCCGAGTCTTCCCGTCGCCCACGAAATTACGGCATAATACCCTCCGGGCCATTGTTGACTCCCGACCGGACCTCTCACCGAATGTGCCCGACGTGCCGGTCGATCAGCCCCTGATGAGACCCCTGGGAGACGCGCAAGCCATCATGACTCGGCTCACACGGATCGCAGTCTATCTCGTCGGCGCGATCCTGGGGGGTTTCTGCCCCCTCTTCGCGCTCGCGGACGATCATGAGTTCTACCATGAGAACGTGATGGGGACGTCGCTCGAGTTGCGGGTCCGGGCCGACGACGAGAAGGCCGCACGATGGGCCGAGGATCGCGTGCTCCGCGAAATCGATCGTTTGAGCGCAATCTTCAGCGGATACAATCCGAGCAGCGAGTTCAGCCGATGGTCATCTGCACCCGGTATTGCCACGAGGGTCTCGCCGGAGCTAATCCAAGTCCTCGAGGCGTCCGATTCTTGGCTTGCCCGAAGCGGCGGGGCCTTCGATGCGCGTGTCGAGGCGCTTTCCCGGCTCTGGTCGGGCTGTTCCCGGGTTGGCCGGTTGCCCACCGACCAGGAGTCGGCCGGCGCAGGGGCCCTGATGGACCGGCCCGCGTGGCGGCTGGACCCGGCCCTTCACATGGCCGAGCGCCTAACAAATTGTCCGATCAGCCTCAACGGGATCGCCAAGGGATTCATCGTCGAGCGGGCCTGCGACCTCGCGATGGATCGGGCTCGCGGCGTCCGCGGACTGATGCTCAACGTCGGCGGCGACCTCCGCGTCCGGGGCGAGATGGACGGCACCATCGGCATCGCCTCCCCATGGGCCGACTCGGAGTCATCCGAGCCGCTCGCCTACATCGCCGTCAAGGACCGATCGGTGGCCACCAGCGGGAACTCGCAGCGCGGGTTCCGGATTGGCGGCCGTTGGTACTCGCACATCTTCGATCCGCGGTCGGGCCTGCCGGTCGATCGGATCGTCGCCGCGACGGTCATCGCCGAGCGTGCCGTCGACGCGGACGTTTTCGCCAAGGTCTGCAACATTCTCGAGCCCGAGGAAAGCGTCCGGATGGCGCGGGCGATGCCGAGCGTCGAGTGCCTGATCGTCTCGAAAGATGGGCGGACGACGCGGAGCGACGGCTGGCACCGCTATGAAC
The DNA here is from genome assembly GCA_052148775.1 of Isosphaeraceae bacterium. GTDB lineage: Bacteria > Planctomycetota > Planctomycetia > Isosphaerales > Isosphaeraceae > CAVZRC01. Next base: position 28,080 of record JBKQHM010000076.1, read on the forward strand.
GGGCGCAGCCCGGACTGCTCGCGATGGCCGATGAGCCCAAGAGCTCCACCGCCAAGGGGCAGGTCGGGTCCGGGAAAACCGCGTCCGGCACGAAGGCCGCGACCCCGTGGAACAAGGACTACGAGCTGGTCGTCAACTTCGAGATCAATCATCCCGAGTCCGAAGCGGGCCGGTATCGACGCCCGTATCTGGCCGTCTGGGTCGAGGACAAGGACGGCAATTCGGTGCGGACCCTGGCGCTCTGGGTCTCGATGGGCGGCGCGGGGCCGCTCCAGTGGCTCCCCGACCTGAAGCGATGGTATGCCGGCGATCGCGAGCGTAAGAAATCCGACAAGCAAGAGTTGCTGTTCACGATCGCCAGGCCCACCCGCCAGCCCGGCAAGTACAAGGTCATCTGGGACGGCAGGGACGATCGACGCAAAATGCTCCCGGCCGGCGAATACACCGTATCCATCGAGGCCGCACGCGAGCACGGGACTTACCAGAGCATTCGCCAGCAGGTGACCCTTTCCAACAAGCCGTTCACCGAGGAACTCAAGGGAAATGTCGAGATCCGATCCGCCTCGATCGAGTATCGTCGAAAAGCTCAGGCTCGAGCAAAGTAGCCACCCTGCGTCGAATCCCTCGGGGCCTGGCCGGTCATGGCGGCGCAAACTCAACATCCGATTCGCCAAGCTCATGCTCTGGCTGCACATCTACGTGTCGATGTTCGGCCTGGCGGCCGTCCTGTTCTTCAGCGTGACCGGCATCACCCTCAACCACCCCGATTGGTTCTCCGGCGAGGCCGGGCACCAGGTCCAGGCCGAGGGGCAGATCGACCTCAAATGGCTGAATGCCGGCACGCCCCCGTCCGATCCCGACAAGGAAGAGGACAAAGCCGCCGATCCATCGGCGCAGGTCGCCAAGCTGGAGATCGTCGAACACCTGCGTAAGACCCACGGCGTCCGCGGGGCTCTGGCCGAATTCCGCGTGGACGAGCGCGAGTGCATGGTGACCTTCAAGGGGGCCGCTTATGCCGCCGACGCCTTCATCGAGCGCGAGACGGGACACTACAACCTGACCCAGACATCCCACGGCTTCGTCGCCGTGATCAACGACCTGCACAAGGGGCGCGACACCGGGCCGATCTGGAAGGCGGTGATCGATCTCTCGGCGGTGGTGCTGACGGTCATCTCACTGACGGGCCTGACCTTGATCTTCTACCTGAAACTAAGGCGCAAGCCCGGATTGGTCGTGAGCCTGATCGGCGCGGCCGTGATCGTGGCCATTTGCCTCTACTGGGTGCCGTGACAATCGAAGGCCAGGCGATCGATGACCCAGATGGCATCGACTCCGACGCGCGGTGGCTGGCTCTCCGCCTGGATCACGGCGGTGCTGGCGGCGTCGGCCGTCGTCTTCCTCGGCTTCCGGTTGTTCCTCGGGCTTGGGCAGGAGGATACGGACCTCTACGAGTCCCCGTTGATCCTTTCGGTGGCCCGGCAGTTGGTGGTCGGACCCGGGGAGCTCTACGGCCCGTTCGGCGGCCGGAATCCCCTGGTCTTGATCCATGCCCCGCTCTACTACCGCCTGGCCGCGCTGGGGGCCTGGCCGTTGGCTCGGGCCGGGCTGCACCCCGTCGACGCCGCGCGGATCGCGGGCCGGTCGATCTCCGCCCTGGGCCTGCTGGCGACGCTGGCCTCAGCCTACCGGCTGGCTCGGTTGGGAGGTGGTTCGCGGCGCGCGGCGTGGTGGTCAGTGCTCTTGATCGCCGCCTCACCGGCACTCGCCGGCCAGCCGTTCGCCGTGCGGCCGGATCTGGTGGGCGTGGCCTTGCAGACGGCCGCCGTGCTGCTGGCCCTCTCGGCGACGGAGGGAGGCCGCGTTGCAGGTCCGCGCGTCGTGTGGAGTTACCTGTTATTCGGGCTGGCGTTGTGTGTGAAGCAGCAGTTCGTCGTCTCGGCGGTGGTGAGCACGTTCCTCCTGCTGTCGGCGTCGCGACGGGGTACCGTCCCGCTGGGGACGATCCTGCGGGGCCTGGCGCTGGGCGCGGGAATCGTGGCGTCGGTGTACGGCGTCGAGTGGGTGGTGACGGGGGGGCGGATCTGGGATGCGGCGTTCCTGGCCGCCCAGGGCGTGGGACGCGTCCATCCGGCGGATTGGCTGCACGTCGGGACGGTCTTCGCGGCGGTCCTGGGTAAGGAAGCGGGACTGATCGGCCTGCTGGCCGCGGCCGGACTGGCCGCGATCCGGGTCCGCTCGGTGCGCGGTCGATGGGCCCTCGCCTCGGGAATCGCGATCGTCGTCTCGGTCGCCGTGCTCTCGGTCGTCCAGCTCGCCGACGCCGGACCCTGGGTCACCGGGACCCTCGCGGCCATCACGCTTGTGGCACTGGTCGTCGTGATACCGGTCTGCGTGGCGATCATGGGACGTTGCATCGCGGTGGGACGGCTCGAATTCATGCTCGGGGCTTATTGTCTTGCCGAGGTCATCCTGATCGTCATGCTTTCCCGGGTCTCGACCGGAGCGTGGATCAATTACGCGATCCAGGCGATTGTCTTCGCGGCCGTGTTGACCGGTCGAGCCCTCGCCCGCGGGCTGGAGGACGCACCGAGCACCCGGCAGGCGCTGCCGGCGGGGATCGCCGTGCTGGCGGTCCTGGCCTCGGCCTTGATGGACGTCAAGGAATCGGCGAGCCGTCGCCGCGCCGAACATGCCGTACTGGTCCGGATCCGCGATTACGCGAGACAGCCCTCGTCCGCATTCTTCTTCGTCGATCGACCGGGACTCAACCGGGTCCATGGCCGGCTCGACCTGGTCTATGACGACTGGCTCTATCCGGTGTTCGAGTCACTGCGATTGGCCGAGCCGCGGGCGCGATGGCTGCGTCCCATGCTGACCGACGGTCCGGTACGGGTGGTCGTACTCGATTCGGATGCCCCTCGTCTCGACGGCATCGCCGAGACCCTCCCGGAGCTCGGCTACCTCTCGGCGGTCCGTGTCGGTCACTTCATGGTTTGGATGCGTTGATCCTCCAGATTGAACGACTCTTACGCGAAACCCAATCGCCATGGCTCTCCCTCGAAGACCGTGCCCTCCCAAAGGACTCGACGGTCCGGGTAGAGTGTGATCTTGCGCGGATCCTTCCATGGAGCGATCGAATTGACGAGCGAACTCAAGAGCGACACGGGAACGGAGGTGACACGCCTCGGCGGCTGGTTGCCAGGCTGGATCACGGTCGTGCTGGCAATCGCGGCGGCCGTCACGCTCGGCTACTGGCTGTTCAGGGCCGTGGGCGAGGAGGATACCGAGGCGCTCGAATCGCCGCTGATGCTGTCGATCGCCCGGCAGTTGGTGGTCGGCCCGGGCGAGCTCTATGGCCCCTTCGGCGGCCGGAATCCCCTGGTCTTGATCCACGCCCCGCTCTACTATCGCGCCTCCGCCCTGATGGCCTGGCCCATGGCCCGCCTGGGCCTGCACCCGGTCACGGCGGCCAGGCTGGCGGGCCGATCGCTGTCGGCCCTGGGCCTGCTGACGACGCTGGTCGCGGCCTACCACCTGGCGCGACTCGGGGGCGGTTCCCGGCGCGCGGGGTGGTGGTCGGTCCTGTTGATCGCCGCCTCGCCCGTGCTCGCCGGACAGCCGTTCGCCGTGCGGCCGGACATGGCGGGCGTGGCATTGCAGACGGTTGGAGTACTGATGGTCCTCTCGGCGCTCGGGGGCGGGACCGATGCCGGTCGTCGCCTGATCTGGGGCTACGCGGCGTTCGGCCTGGCGGCCTGCGTGAAGCAGCACCTGCTGGCGGCGGCGGCGGTGAGCACGATCCTGTTGCTGACGGCCGCGCGCGGGAGGCGCGTCCGGCCCGTCGCGATCGCACGGGGGCTGCTGGTCGGCATGGCGATCGTGGCGTCCGTTTATGGCCTCGAGTGGGTGGTGACGGGGGGCCGGATCTGGGAGTCGGCGTTCCTGGCCGCCCGGGGCGTGGGACGCGTCCATGCCGGCGGCTGGGACCGCCTGACGATCGCCCTGCTAGGGCTCCTCGACCGGAACATGGGCTTGATCGTGCTGCTGTCGGCGGGCGGGTTGATCGGAGCCGGGGCCTCGCCCGGCATCGCACGGAAGCTGCTGCCGGTCGCCGGGCTCGGGTTGCTCGTCGTGATCGCCGTGGCACTGGGTCTTCATACGATTTGGATACGCGTCGAGCTGGGTCTCGTGGCCGGATTCGCCGCCTGCCTCCTCCTGGGTATCGTGTTCCCGGCCTGCGCGATGCTCGAGCGATCGGCTCTCCTGGGGAATCGCGTCGATGGCCTCCTCTGGATCTATCTCGCCATGGAGCTGGCCGTGGCGGCCGTCTTATTCTACCTCAGCACGGGGAGCTGGATGAACTATGCGATCCAGGCCGCCGTCTTCGGGGCCGTGCTCACGGCACGCGCCGCGTCGCGCGTCTTCCAGGCCCCGACGCCCGGTTGGATTGCATGGCCGGCGGCCGTGGTTGTGCTCGCGGTGATGATATCCGCGTACAATCACCTTTTCGAAGTCGAGGTGCTCAGGAGCGCGGAGCGTGCCGCCGCGCGACGGATCTTCGACCACCTGAATCGGCCCCCGTCGGAATTCTTCTTCGTCGACCGGCCGGGCTTCAACCGGATCGACGGCCGCCTCGACCTGGTCTACGACGACTGGCTCTATCCGGTCTTCGAGTCTCTGCACCTGGCCGAGGTCCGCTCGGGGTGGCTCGCCCGGTCGCTCCAATCCGGCCCGGTCCGGGCCGTCGTGGCCACGACCCCCGATTCCCGGATTGAGGGGACCCTGGTGGACCTCCGGATGCTCGGCTACCATCCCGACATCAGCGTCGGCCCGTTCTTCGTCTGGACCCGGTGATCGGCCGATCGGCCGCTTGCGCGCCGATTGTCCCGGTCGCCTCCCTTTCGGCTGGATTCTCCGGGTGTTACAATCGTCGGGACTCGATGAACGAATTCAAAGTATGGACCCGAGGGGCTCGCCCCGGAACCGACCGGGGTGTTCTCCCGAAGGGGAGGTGATCCAGCCGTGGAACTCATGCACGTCCGATTCCTCCGGCGAGGGATGGTCTGCCTCGTCGCGGGGCTGGTCCTGGCATCGGCCGCCCCGGCCCGGGCGCAGGTCACCGCGACCGAGGAAGAGCGATTGCAGATCCTGACCGAGCCCGAGGCGATCAAGAAAAAGCTGGAGAAGGACCGGAACCGGCCCCCCTTCGAATTCTTCAAGTCGCAGGTCGCCCCGTTCGACGTGCTCCCCTTCGTGAAGCCCAATCACTGGGCCACGCTGTCGCTGGAGATGAGGGCCAACGACGAGGATTACGAGGGGTTCTTGCAGACCGATGCCGTGATGCTGCCGGGGATGCCCGTGCAGGTGGTGTACCGTCGGGATGCGCGGCTGATGAAGGAGCAGCGACGGGGGCTCCCTCAGCAGGTCTTGCTCACCCGAATCCCGAAGGAGTGGACGCTGGAAATGCTCCGCCCGGGCGCCCTGCGCCCGGACGCGACCTGGCAGGCGAGCCTGTCGCGCCTCGAGCCCCACCAGATGCTGGTCGTGATCCTCAGCAAGGACGCGACGAGCCAGTACGCCCACTGGAACCAGATGACGTCGATGATCCCGATGGGGGTGGAGCGGGATAACTCGCGGGATCTCGACAAGCAGCGCTATTACCGGCTGGTCCTGCCCATGGATGCGGAGAAGCCGCAACTCTCCGCGCATCCCCTGGCCTGGACGACCATCAGTCACGTCGTCTGGGACGGCCTCCCGCCGGACGTGCTCTCGGTCTCGCAGCAGCAAGCTATGCTGGACTGGCTGCACTGGGGGGGGCAGTTGATCTTCATCGGCGGCGCCGGGCAGTCTTATGCCCTCTATCACGATAGCTTCCTCGGCCCCTATCTCCCGGCCGAATCGAGCGGCCAGACCGTGGCGCTGAAGCAGGAGGACTTGCAGCCCCTGTCGCAGACATATCCCCCCCCGACCTTCCAGTCCCCGACCGACCCCGAGAACTTCCAGCAGGTGCCCCAGGTCGGCCCTGGATTCGGGCGCGTCTACCAGGCCCCGGCCCCGATCATCCCGCCTCGCGACAAGCCGCTGTACATCTCGGTGCTCCGTCCTAGTCCGGGCTCCTCGACCATCCCGCTGGGCGAGGCCAGCACCCACCTCCTGGCGGTCGAGCGACGGGTCGGACGCGGGCGGATCACCATGTTGACGCTCAACCCGATCGAGCCGGTCTTGAGGACCTGGCCGGGCCTCGATACCCTGGTCCGCCGCGTCATCCTCCGCCGGCCCGAGGAGTCCATCGCGGGCTCAGCCGGCTTCGACGGCAACTCCTATCAAGGGCCGCGCCGGGGGCGGCTCGGTGGTGCGGACCTCACCTGGTATCGGATCACCAGTCGCGACGCGCGGCCCGGCGAGGACTCCGCCGGCCGGTTGCCCAAGGCCCCCCCGGTGAGGGAACTCCCGAAGGCGAGGAACGCGTCGATTGCTCCCCCCCTGCCGGACTCCGAGGAGGATGACGCCGAGGGGCTGGCCAACGCGGTCGGGGTCGCCGACTGGAATGATCTCACGCGGTTCCCGACCCTCAGCCGCGAGCTGCTCGAGGAGGCCTCGGGCATCACCATCCCCAGCTCCGATTTCGTGCTCAAGGTAATCCTCGCCTATCTCATCACGGTCGTACCCTTGAACTGGCTGGTCTGCCGGTACGTCCTGAACCGTCGCGAATGGGCGTGGGTGGTCGTCCCGGTGGTGGCGCTGGGCTTCGCCATCGCGGTGCAACGGGTCGCCGCCTACGACGTGGGCTTCGACTCGGCCTCGGACGAGATCGACGTGCTGGAGGTCCACGGCGAGTATCCCCGGGCCCACCTCAGCCGTTTCGCGTCGCTTTACACCAACGGGCGCGGGAATTACAGCATCTCCTATCCGAACAACAACACGGCGCTGGCCCTGCCGCTGAATAACGGCCGCTCGATTCGCGGCGAGGACGTGACGACCTCGTACTGGCAATCCGCCCCGGTGCCGGAGCTGATGGGGCTGTCGGTCCAGCCGCGCAGCATGTCGTTGTTCCGGTCGGAAGAGATGGCCACGATGGCCGGCGCCATCCGCATGGAGGCCGATGGCGCGAGCCGTCGGATCGTCAATGACAGCGGCCTGGAGCTCCGCGACGCCACCCTGATCGAGTTCACCGGCAACGGAGAGCGGAAGGAGAACTACCTGGGGACCATCGCGGGCGGAGCCTCCGTGGAGGTCGTCGCGACGGCCGACGCGCCGCCCCCACAGCGGGTCGAATTCGAATCGGGACCCGACCCGAACACGATCCTCCATGCCCTGCGGACGACCTGGGAGCCGCGCGACGAGAATGCCGGCGAGCTCCGACTGGTGGCCTGGGTCCCCCGGGCGATGGACGGTCAGGTGATCGATCCGCCGGTGGACCGCCGGCGCGGGTTCACGGCCGTGCTCGTGCACCTGCGATACGGCCCGCCGCCCAATCCCGACGGCAAGAACTACAACATCCTGGCGATGGGCCCCGAGACGGGTCCGTCGGCCGCCCAGAGAGCCAACGTGGAGCTGGTCACCCCGACGATCTTCTCGGGACCGTCCCGCCGGCCCGCGGCACCACGACGCCCGGCCCCCAGGGGCAAGGTCGCGCCGCCGCAACCGCCGACGACCCCGGGCTCGTCCCGATGAACGCATTCGACCCATGGAGGCGTGAAATGCCCCGAGAGATCGCACCGCGACCCGAGGAAGCCGAAAGGGAGACGAACCAGCCATGATCGAGGTGATCCATTTCACGAAGAACTACGGCGATTTCATCGCCGTGGACGACCTGAGCTTCACCATCGGTCAGGGCGAAATCTTCGGCTTCATCGGTCCCAACGGCGCCGGCAAGAGCACCACGATCCGATTCCTGGCCACCCTGCTGCGGCCGACGCACGGCGAGGGGCGCGTCGCGGGCCACTCGGTCACCGCCGATCCGATGGCGGTCCGCCGCGTCATCGGGTTCATGCCCGACGATTTCGGCGTCTACGACGGCATGAAGGTCTGGGAGTTCCTCGACTTCTTCGCCGTCGCCTATGAGATCCCCCGTTCCTATCGCAAGAAGATCATCGGCGAGGTGCTCGACCTCCTCGACCTCACCCACAAGCGCGACGATTACGTCAACGGGCTCTCCAAGGGGATGAAGCAGCGGCTCTGCCTGGCCAAGACCCTGGTCCACGACCCCCCGGTGCTCATCCTCGACGAGCCCGCGTCGGGCCTCGATCCCCGGGCCCGGCTCGAGATGAAGGCGCTGCTCAACGAATTGCGGCAGATGGGCAAGACGATCCTGATCTCGAGCCATATCCTCTCGGAGCTGGCCGACTTCTGCACGTCGATCGGCATCATCGAACGCGGCAAGATGCTGGCCGCCGGCAACATCCAGGAAATCCAGGCCCAGATTCGTTCCCACCGGGTCTTGAAGGTCCGAATCCTCGATGAAACCACCGAGCCGGCCGCCGAAATCCTCCGCGTCGATTCGTCGATCCGGATGGTCGAAGCCTACGACCATACGCTCACCGCGGAAT
>JBKQHM010000077.1:0-6375 GCA_052148775.1 Isosphaeraceae bacterium
GTCTTGTTGGGAGCCGACAGATAGCAGGTCACCATCAAGCATTGCAGACATGCTTGTGATGGGGAGGGGGAGGGTATGCGCCGTGATTATCCACTGGACCCGCAACTGAGCGAATAGTGTACGAAAGATCTGTTAAATGAGTGGACATAGTGTACTAAAGGTCGGATGCGAGAGTGGGTATGAATAATCTGGGTTAATTCTTGCCGGTCGCCCTGATCACAACACCCGGGATCTCGACCTCTTCATAAGGCCGAGCCTGAAACCGGAATTCCTGGATCGCCTCGGGTGACAGCTCGAACTCGACCACGAGCTGCCGGAAGTCCTTCACTCCGCCCCCCGACCGAACCATCGCCGGATGTTCCTTGCCGTCGCCGTCGACCGCGACGAGCCTCACCGACTTATCCAGGATGTCATGAGTGACCGACAATGTCGTCCCCGTCCTGGTGGCGATCGCGTCGCTGAAGATGTAACTCCCGTTCAGGGAGCCCACGGAGCCCGGGTTTTTCCCCCAGGTCCTCACGGTCCGCCAGGGACCGGCTGCGACCTTGAAATTCACCGTGCAAGTCGACGTTCCCACAGGAAACTCGGTAATCACCTCGCTCAACCCCGGCACGGGATTGCCGCCTCTCGTGGCCGCTCCGTGGGATCCGCCATTGGCCTCGTTGATCCACCACTGGTGTTCCGCCCCGTCCGGAAGGTTGGTCACACGGGCCACGACCGCTCGAAAGGCGACGTTCTGGTCCGAGAAGATCCTCGTATTGGACCGGTCGCAGGGCGCTTCCGCCAACGGCGACCCGTCCGGCTTCCACCAGGTCAAAGGCCCGGACGGGTGCGGAGAAACCCCGACGACCTCGATGGTCGCGCCACTGGGCAAGCTCCGGACCCATCGGGGATCGACCGCGACCTTCTCCTCGAGCTTCTCCGATTGCGCCGCCGCGACCCTGGGCGGCTGTACCGCTTGCACACGATCCTTCGTCGCCTGCTGCGACAGGACCTCGGCCGTCAGTCCGACGGCCACGATCGCCCCGACCGCGACCACCTTGAGCTTCTGCCACATCATCATCTTGAGGACTCCTTCAACGATTTGCGTGACCGCCGTCGGCACCGCGCCGGAGGCGCATGAAGTTGCCGCCCGGACGGTCGATTGGACCAGCCCGCGAGGCACGGCAGCCCGCGTCTCACCGGCGACGGCCATGACCGCCCCGACCGCCCCCGGCGCGAGCCCGCGCCGCGTCAGGCTCTCCCGCAACCGGAGCCGTCCCTTCGTCAGCCGGCTCTTCACGGTCGCCACGGGCCAGTCGAGCTGCCGGGCCTGCGCTCGGCGCTGGTCTCGGCTGCGCTCGGCGCGGGTCTCCTGACCCCGCCGTCCGGCGGGCTGCGCTCGGCGCGGGTCTCGGCTGCGCTCGGCGCGGGTCTCCTGACCCCGCCGTCCGGCGGGCTGCGCTCGGCGCGGGTCTCCTGACCCCGCCGTCCGTCCGGAGATTTCGTCACAGGCTGTGGCAAAAAATTCCCTGGAGGAAGAGTATCCGGGTATCCCGGCGGCGTAGGGAGTGTGTAAATCGGTCGAGAGAGTGGTGGTTGGAACGGGCGGATCAGAGCAACACGAAAGCGGAATCCGACGAACGACGTCAAGAATTCCTGAGAGGGGCAACAAACACTCAGATTTTCCGCTATGCTTGAGCGATGGGAGACCGGCCAGCCTCCGGCAATCGTAAGAGGATCTTCCGGACTCGCCCTCTGGCGGAATCAAGGTTTCTCCTTCGTCATGACCCGGCTGATACTCGTCAACCCCGGCCAGCGACCACGATGCCGCGAATCTTCGACAATATCGATCAAGCGCTCCTCCCGGCCCTGAAAGAGACCTTGATCCTTTCGGACCGGGGCGATTTCTGCGTCGGTTATTTCAACCTGCGAGGCTGGAAACAAATCGATTCCTGCGTGGAACGCTGGTCGGGCGGCCCGGATCATTGCTGCCGCTTGCTGGTCGGGATGCAGCGCCTACCCCAGGAAGAACTCCGCACCGCCCTGAGCCTGATCAAGGGCGATGACGGCATCGATAACCAGACGGCGATCCACCTCAAGAAGAAGCTCGCCGACGAGTTTCGCCAGCAACTCATGGTCGGTGCCCCGACCAACGAGGACGAAACGGGATTGCGCCGTCTCGCCGCCCAGATCCGGGAGCGAAAGCTGGTCGTCAAGCTCTTCCTCCGCCACAACTTGCACGCCAAGCTCTATTTGCTCTTCCGCCCCGACCCCATCTGTCCCAAGGTCGGCTACCTGGGCAGCAGCAACCTGACCATGGCCGGTCTTGCGGGTCAGGGAGAGCTCAACGTCGACGTGGTCGATCAGGACGCCTGTGCCAAGCTCGCCCGATGGTTCGAGGAGCGCTGGGACGACCGATGGTGCATCGACATCTCGAAGGAGCTGGTGGAAATCATCGAGGAGAGCTGGGCGCGGGAGGAATTGGTCCCGCCCTACCATATCTACCTCAAGATGGCCTACCACCTCTCCGAGGAGGCCCGGTCCGGCCTGAGGGAGTTCCACATCCCCCGGGAATTTGGCAACAAATTGTTCGAATTTCAGAGGGGTGCCGTGAAGATCGCGGCCCACCACTTGAATAAGCGGGGAGGCGTGCTCATCGGCGACGTCGTCGGCCTGGGGAAGACGTTGATGGCCACCGCGGTCGCCCGGATCTTCGAGGAGGACCAGTACCTCGAAACCTTGATCCTCTGTCCCAAGAACCTGGTCCCCATGTGGGAAGACTACCGGACCGAGTACCGACTACACGCCAAGATCCTCCCTACGAGCCGCGCCGCCAGCGAACTCCCGAACCTCAGGCGCTTTCGCCTGGTCTTGATCGATGAGAGTCACAACCTCCGCAATCGCGAAGGCAAGCGCTACCGAGCCATCCAGGATTACATCCACAAGAACGAAAGCCGGGTCATCCTGCTCTCCGCGACGCCCTACAATAAGACCTATCTCGACCTGGCGAAACGCGGAATGCCAAAGGCTCTTGGGAGTGAATCCAGAGCGAGCCTATTACCTCCTCCGGAATTTGAAAAAAGCCAATCGACTCCAGGTCGAGGGTGCAGGACGTTGGACACGCTACGTACTGCTATGAAGTCGCGAAGTCTATCCGGAATCTTTCCGGATAGATTCCGGATAGATTCCGGATAGATAGCTAATTCTACAGCAGAAGAAGTTGCAAACGTCATTGGTGCAAGTCCTTGAGCCACCGAGGGTTATTCCTATTAATCTGCGTTGAAATGATGGAGCGTACGCTCCGAGCGATCGGCAACTTCTCAATAAGTCCTGGCAAGCGTTTGTCCACTTGTGGACAGCACCTATCCCTTATGAGCCGCAGATGCCTCCGGAAGCCACGAAATCGCGATCCGGACGCTGTAATCGTGGGTGTAGTTCAGCACTGTTCGAATGCACCACCCAGGGTTATTGAGAAGGTACGGCGATCGTCTGTAACATCCTTGTTTGAAAGGGCTTACGTCGGAGACCTCCAAGTTACTTCTGCTGTAGAACTAACCTGGGTGCAATTCCCATCAATCCCCAGCCTATCCGCAAACTGTCTGCCACAGTGAGAGTGCGAACAAGGATACAGTAACCAGAGAACCGATTGGGTCTACGGGCAATGAAGGCGACGGCGTTAGAAATCGCATCTCATGATCTCCCAAGTGCTTCGAGATCTTGAGCCGCGGAAGGCAGCCCGTCGTGGTTTGTCCGGCAAGGAGTCTGCAATCCATGCGTGTGCCGGCGGCATGGCGTCCCCTGTTGGAGCAGAGAAGGCTCCTGATCATTTCGCCGTTCCTCGGAAAAAATCGTCGCCCGACGGCTGAACTCGCTCAGCAACGCAACGTCTTCGTCGCAGACCTCTCTGACGAGCTTCTCATCCTACATGCCGGAGCAGGTGGCAAGATCGAGGAGCTTTGCCTACGGTTGCTCGATCGAGGGAAAAGGGTGCTCATGTTGGAAGGGTCACACAGGAGGGATTGCTCAGCCTCGATGCCCAGGCCGAAAGTATCGAAAGCTTGGTGGACCGGTGGCGCACTGGCTGAAAAGCCCCCGAAACTGCCTCGGGTCGGACGAATGCGTGACTTCGGAGGAATAGCCGAGCCGCTGAGGAAGGTTGGACCAAATGACCGATCGCTTTTTTCTCAAATCCACCGCGATCGAGAACTTCAAAGCCGTCCGGCGAAGCGGCACGATGGCCTTCACCCCGCTCACGGTTTTCATCGGCAACAACGGATCCGGCAAGAGCAGCTTGATCGAGGCGCTGGAGACCTATCGCTCGATCGTGCTCGACGGACTCGATGCGGCCTTGGGTCGCTGGCATGGGATCGAGTACATCGAGAATCAGCGGGCCCAAGATCGTCGAAAGATCGCCTCGGGCGAGAACGCGCCCCGAGAACGAACCCTGGCGTTTCGCCTGAAGGGACGCTGGGGGGCCGGAACCTTCCAGGTGAGATTAGATGCCAGTCAGGACCTCGGCACGAATCAAGTCGGGATCGAGAACGAGTTGATCGAGTTCTCAGGCCTCGGGAGGCGCTACGTCCGAGATCGAACCGGGCGGTGCGAGTCTTACCGGGATGCGGGGCACGAAGTGGCCGTTCATCTCTCTTCCGATGCGACTGGAGTCTCGAGGCCGACGAGGCCCCATGTATCAAGGCTGGATCGTGAGACGATATTCCTTCCCGGTGAATCGGCCGCTCCTCCGGACTGGAAAGAGACCGTCCGGCGCTGGCAGTTCCTGGCTCTCGAACCCAGTTCGATGGGCGAGCCCGCGCGCCAGCGCATGACTGGCGGTCCACCCATGTTGAACCGCGACGGGTCGAACCTCGGGCAGTATCTCCATTCCTTGCGGGAATCGAGCGTCGACGCCTTCGGTGACCTGCTCGGAGCGTTGAAATACGTCTTGCCCTACTCCCACGACGTCCATGTTGTCATGACCCGGGAGATCGAACGCATGGTCTACTTGGAGATGACCGAGGAGGCGTTCATGGTTCCTGGCTGGCTCCTATCGACGGGGACCCTCCGCATCCTGGCGTTGCTGGCCTGCCTCCGGCATCCCGACCCGCCCCCTTTGCTGGTCGTCGAAGAAATCGAGAACGGTCTCGATCCTCGGACGATCCACCTGCTCGTCGAGGAATTCCGTGCGGCGATCGCTGCCAAGAAGACCCAGATCATCGTGACGACACATTCGCCGTACTTGCTCGATCTCCTGGACCTGTCGCACATCGTCGTCGTCGAGCGGGTCGACGGGGAACTCGTCTTCTCACGGCCCGACAAGGAGCAACTCCGCGAGTGGTCGAAGTCCTTCGCACCGGGGCGGCTCTACACCATGGGACGTCTGACCAGGAATCCGTGATGCCGAGAGTGGGTATCCTCGTCGAGTGCGGACCGGACGGGCTGGAAGTCCACGTCTGCGGGAGGATCTGCGAACTCCTCCAGCGACGGACCGGGATCGTGACCGAACACACGATCGTCCCGATGACCAACAAGCTTGGTCTGCTCGAAGGTTGTGGCCCCGTCACCCGAAGCCTCTTCGACAGAGGATGCGAACGAGTTGTCATCCTGTGGGATGAGCGCCCAGCCTGGCCCGATAAGAACGAGCGTCTTTGCTGGCATCACGAACGAACGAGGGTCCTCCAGGAACTCGAACGTGCGAACGTATCCCATCGACCGGTGTCACTCGTCTGCATCGAGCGCGAGTTCGAGTCCTGGCTGCTCCACGACCACCAACTGCTCTCCGCCTTGCTCTCGACAGAGACCCGTCCAGTCCGCATTCCGAGGCAGAAGAACCCTGATCGCATGCCCAATCCGAAGGGCCGGATGATGAGCCTCTTTAAGGAAAATGGGAAGACCTACATCGATGTTCAGTATGCGCGCAGGCTTGCCGGCGCACTCGCTGACCTCAACCAACTATTGAAGTGCCCGACCTTTCGTCGCTTCGCCGAGAAGGTCATAGGCCGCGGGCTGTGACGAAGTATGATGTCTTGACGGATCTGCTTTCCGACGTGGCAAACCTGATCGCCGGAGCCAAGGCATGCCCGATCGAACTCGCGAAATCCTGGAAGACCTGGAGGCCGTGCGCGAGAATCGACTCGCGCTGTCGGACGAGATCTGGCGAAGCATCGACCACAACGATCCCGAAGCCAAGGAGGATCTTGACCCCGTGTTTCTAGTCCCCCCGAGCCAGGCATTCCCGGGACAACGCTCATGAGCTCTCACCAGGGACAATGGCGACCCTCTTTCATCAGGAGACAGGAGGACGCCTTGAGGGCGCACGACCGGGATTGCGATTTCCTCGCAGCTAGACCGCCCGGCGGTAGCGCTTCCTCCCGGTCGCCGCCGCTTCCCTCCCTT
>JBKQHM010000078.1:0-10788 GCA_052148775.1 Isosphaeraceae bacterium
GACTCCGATGAATCCGCTGTAGGGAGCGAATGTAATGTTACCGGTTGACCAGAAGGTCTGGAAGGAGGAACTCGTCGGATCGGTTGACAGCGGCGTGTAGGGCGTTGTCGGCGCGTTCGCCGTTTCGAAAGTATTGATCTCTGCGCTATCGTACTCGAGCTTCCAGATTGCCAGTTGGAGGGCTTGCGCGTCGTAGGCCTGCTGCGCCTTGAACGGGTCCATCGACACGTATGCAGTATTCGAGATCGGATTGTCAAATTGATCGACCAAATAATTGATATATTGGTCATAAAGGTAACCGATCCGCCCGGCGTCCCCGGGCAACGCCGCGCTGGTGGGCTGGCCATTGGCACCGAAGTTGTCCGGGGCAATTTGGTTGTTGCTGTTGAGACTCACATCAAGTCCATCAAGCAAGTCCACGCAAAAGGCGGAAAACTCCTGGGCGACGTAGTTTCCCGGGCCGCTTACGACGACCGGGAGTTGGCCGAAGGAGGAATCCTCCGATTTGGACATGTACGTTATTTGGATACTACCCGGCAGCCGGGCGTACTCGCCAGTGGTGGTACTGGGTGAGCGGGGGTCACCGCTGTCGTAGAAAACCGAGAACTGGGTGGGATCCACGACTTTGACGGTGATCGAGTTGGGAGTTGTTCCGGTGACAGGGTTCAGGATCGACTGGTTCTCCATCAATGGGGTCGACCCGTTGGTGTAGCCAGAGGGGGGCACCTCCACAAGTGTGTAAGTTCCCGAGAACAGTCCAGTGAACGAGTAAGAGCCGTCCGTCAAGGACGTGGTGGTCTCGTACGGTGTGCCGGTGGTGTTGGTGCCCTGATAGAGGTCGATGGTCGCTCCGGGCACCACGGTACCTCCGGTACTGGGAGCGAAGAGGTTGGGGTAGTTGTTGTTGGGAGAGCCGACCTGGTTGTTGCTGTTATCGACGAAGACCGTTCCCTGGAGGAAGCCCGTGGGCTGTGCGATGCCGAAATCATAGTTAATGGCGGTGTTACTCGGGCCCAGGGTGATCGAGTCGATCTCTGTGGCGCTGGCCGAGGTGCCGGCGATCATCGCGCCGCTGCCCACATCGCTGGCCGTGGCCTGATCGCCGCTGGGAATCGTGGTCTCGATCAGGTTGTAAGTCCCGGCTGGCAGTGCCGTGAAGGTGTAGTCACCCAGTGTCGCGCTCGCGCTGCTGGTCGAGGTGGTGGCCACGAGGCCGCCGCTACTGTTATAGAGCTTGACGGTCACGCCGCCGACGCCCGTCTCCCCGGTCTCGAACACGCCGCTGCCGTCGAAGTCCTCGTAGACTTGTCCCGAAATGGTGGAGAGGAGGAGCCGACTCTCGATGGCTTCGGTCAAGGGGATGATATTGCGTGTTGACGGCTTGCGGCGGATGGTCCGGCGAACGCGGTCCTTACGGTTCCACATCGGTGACTCCTCGAAGAATGCGTGCCGAAGGCACAGGGTAGAGAACACGCGAATAACACGGATGATTCGCAAGGCATGAGCAAAGTCCGGCCGCTGGAGACCATCGGCGCGCACCGAGAACGCAGAACGGTCCCGGCGAGTCTTGTGCACTTGCCTCCTCCGGCCGCTCCCATTGGGGACGGCCTCGGTCAGCGAGGCGCAGCTCGTGGAGCCTGTCGTGCAACGTCTCCAGTGTCTGGCACGACTCAACTCAGGAAAGTTGGGTCAGGCGAAAATCTCAAGGAGTTCGAATACAGGTCCATCGCTCGTTCGGCGTCCGGAGCGATCAGGAGAAGAGCGTCCAATCTCCCGTCATCACGGCGTCGGCGGATAGTAAGACGTTCGTTGTCGCGTGGGCTGCCACGGCGTCGCCGAGCGAGCCGCGCCGGTAGTAGGCCAGAGCGTAGAGCATCCCCGCCATCGTCCCTTCCAGCCAACGGTCGTGTAGCACTCCGAAGGCGACTGAGGAGACGGCAAACGACGTCCACGTGAATCGACCCGGGAGGACGGTGTCGAAGTCGGACGCGATCAGCCGCCGGGTGAGGAAGCCGCGGAAGGCTAGCTCTTCGGCCAGCGGGACGGTGGCGACCGACCCGACGACCCGGGCGAGCAGCCAGACGGACATCCACCCGAACTTGGCGTTCGTGGCCTGTGTCGTCGTCTCGACGAAGCCGTTCTCGCTGTTGGGCCACAGTGCTACCCAATTTGCGAAGACCAAGTCTCGAATGGCCTGAGCCTGCCACGAGCAAGCCCACCGCATCGCGGTATACTCCCGCCGGTAGAGCCACAAGGGGACGGCGACGGCCGCGAGGCGGGCCGGGTAATAGCGGTCTAAACCGCCGGTCGAGAAGGCCCCGCCGACCATCGCCACAGCCACGACCGCCAGGAGCGGGGCGAGGTAGACGGCCTCCCGACTCGGGCCTGCGGTCGGCTCGGTTGGAGAAACCTGGTCGCGGTGGAACCAGCGGCATTTCTGGGCCAGAAAGATGAGCCCGAGCGCGACCCCGAGGAACCCCAGCCAGCCGGCCTGCGAATGGAATCCACCCAGTGCGACATCGGCCGAGAGCCAAGTTCCCACCGCCACCAGCGCAGCGATCCGCACTACGTTGGCCAGCCAGATGAAGACGGCTCCCAACGGCAGCAGCAACCATGCCTGGGGGAACCGCAGCCGACGACGGAAGAACCACAGGTAAGCCCCCAGGAACGCCCAGACCAGACCGATCCCTTCGTAACCCGAGCATTGGGGAGCGATGCTCACGGCGAATGCCTCGGTCCCGATGACGAACGAAGACGGCTGGTAGACCAGATCGGTAACGAACAGACCCAGCAGGGCGTGGACGGAGGCGAGGGTGGAATACCCAAGCGGCTCCCAGGATCGAGCGGTGAGTTGGCCGGCGCCGGCGGCCGCAGTCCCGACAACCAAGCCCACCACCAGTGCCCGAAATCCCCGCCGCGCCAAAGGCGCCCAGTAGCCCGGCGGCAGCTCCGTCGCGACGAGACAGACCATAACGGCCAGGCCCGACACCACCCAGGCGACGAGCCAGGCCAGCACCCACGTTGATGAGAGAGCCGGTCCCTCGAAGATCTGCTCCGTCAGCCAGGCGAAGGCCGCCAGCGCGGCCAAGTGACAAAGCAAGACCACCCAGGACCATCGCGAAAGCGACGGCCCGGTCAGTCGGCTCAACTCCTCTCTCAGTCGCTGGCCTCCGAAGAGGAAGGTGGCCGAAGCTACGGCGACTCCCATCCCCAGCGCCGTGCTCGAGTGTTGGAAAAACCAGATGATCCACGCCCGAGTCTTGTCTTGCTCATCGTTCAGTAGGCCCGGGACGGCTCGGCCAGCCGCGGCTGAGAAGCCCCGGTCCGCCATGCCCATGATCGTTTTTCCATCGAACCGCACGGTCAAGGCAAGAACCTCGACCAGGAACAAAGCGCAAAGACCCCATAACCTCAGGTTCCCACGGCGAGTCGCGCCGACCGGGAAGACGTCGCGAGAAGACTCATGGTATTGAGGACCAGGATGCCGGGTGTTCATCGCTTGAAAGAGTGAACCAGAAGATGATCCGAAAAGTCCCGGCCGGGCCGCGATCGGTCCGACCGGTAGGGACAATCAGCCCTTGCGGGATCTTCCGGTGAGCAGAAATGCTCCGCCCATCAGTAAGGCCAGGGCGCTGCCCATCGAGCCCGGATCGATCTCTGGGACGGCGGCAAGCCCCCCCCCCGTAGCTTGTACCGATCCTGCCAAGGCGGACAGCACCAGCGCAAGGCCGACTCCCGCGCGTGCGGTCCGGCTCAGCCGACCAAAAGCAGTTCTCATGCGATTCCCCTTCCTATGTTGTGACACGATGCAAGTCATGGCCCGGTGCCTCGCGACTGCTCCGTCGAACCCTTCATTCTTCCGCGAATGACTCACGCGGGGCCGGAGCCGCTTCGCCCCTCTCCGTCCGTGGCCGCGAGTTGAAGAAACCTCGAGGCCGAGTTGTCCTACGTCGCAAAGCTCATGCTTCGTGACTCGCCATAATTGCGATGTCCTCTACCACTTACCCCGCAAGATCGACGGATAAGATGCGCGACAATTCGGAATTCCTCGTTGCCCCTCTTCGTCCGTAGCCACAGTCGAGAGGTTGACCGACTCGGCTCGCGGCGCATTGCGAACCTGCGACTGACGTCTCCGCCATCGCCTTAGGGATTCGAGACACCGCAACGCGACGATCAACGTCGCACGACACTTGATACCGTCTCCGCAAGGTAAGCTGGCAAGATCCGGCTCACCATTGCGACACAGTGACGCGATCTCAATCATGCCGACAGACCAGTAATACAGATTCCTCTCATCGGTTTCAAGACTGTGAACTAAGATTTTCCATCGGTTTTCAATCATTTTCCTTCAGCCTCTCGAAATGGTCCGCATACTCGTCACCTATTCCGGCCGAACGAAAATCTGGAACCAGCCCAAACTGGCGACGTCCTATCGCGTCTGGATTGGCCAAGATTGCCGGCTTTATATGTCCGGCCGACTTCCGTATGAAGACTTCCACCCCCTCATCCTGGACGTTAATGGTGCTCTTCATAGACAATCCGTCACGCGTCTCTTGTCTATGAATCGTCTGTCTTGATTTTTCTAAACATACTCGACCAGACCAAACCAGGACATTCTTTTTCACAAACCCTGTTGGCATTAACCATAAATGGCGACTCCGTCCGGAAAGGTCAGAATCCATGGTGATCCGAACTCTGACGGGCATTTTGTTGAAAAAAATCAACACCCTGAACTGTGGAGGTCGCTTCGGATCCGGCCGCAAGCCGGGAGTCATGGCGGTTTCGATCAGTTCGCGAACGGAGTGCCGGCGTGCTCCCAAAAGGGCCGGAAACGACGCCGGAGTGCGGCGATTGGAGAGGATTCTCGATCCCCGTCGAAGTGGAGCTTCCCGCGCTCTTGGCCGCGATTCCGGAGGTCAATCGCGGTGAACGAAGTTTACGAAACGCAACGTTTCCTTGAAACCGGGACGAATCGTGGGCTAAACCTCCGTTAGAGGGCGTGAATCTTCTCGACGCATCGGCCAGCGGATTGTTCACTGTCGGTGCCCGATCCAGGTCGGCGGAACTTCAGGTGTCTTTCAGCCATGATCTTGCCACGAGCGCGTAACGCGGGACGAATGGGGACGCGCCCGGACGGCCGACGACGAAAGCGCCGGGGCCTGGCCGCCGTCGAGCTGGCGTTCCTGCTTCCCCTGCTGGTCTTCATCTGCATGGCCACGATCGATTTCGCCAGGGTGATCTACGCCCTGGTAATCCTCCAGAACTGCGCCCGCAACGGGGCGCTTTACGAATTCTACAAGGGATGCGGCTACTCGCTGCCATCGAGCTGGACCAGTTTGTCGGCGGCGGTGGACAGCGATGCCGGCAATCTCACCGTGACCATCCCGAGCACCTATGGGGGCAACGCCAATCCCTATTCCCCGGCAAATGCGACGAATAACTATGTCACGGTCACGGTCCAGTGCAGTTTCACGCTGGTGACGCTCGGCAGCGACGAGGGCTTTCCGTCGATCGGCCAGACGTTGACATTGACCCAATCGGTCTCGATGCCGTTGCCGTCGAACATGGCCGCACCCTGAGACTCGCCGGGCGTGGCGGTGTGTCATCGACGTATCGATTCACTCGGGAATATCCGGATCATGATCGTTCGCAAACGGAGTTTCGGCAATCGGCGGGGCACGACGGTCGTCGAGTGCGCGGTGGTGTATCCCGTGACCATCATGCTGCTGCTGGGCACGATCATCATGGGCCTGGGGGTCTTCCGATATCAGCAGCTCCAGGCCCTGTCGCGAGAGGGGGCGCGATATGCCTCTGTCCACGGCCCCACGTACGCGTCGGCGACGGGTCAGCCCGAGGCATCGACCTCGACCGTCTTGACCTATGTCGAGGGCCTTGCTGTCGGCCTCAATGGCCTGAACTGCACCGCCGTGAATTTCACACCTAGTACAATGCCATGCACCGTCAGTGTGACTCTAACCTACACGTGGACCCCCGGAGCGATCTTCAACTCCATGACGTGGACCGTGACGTCGACGATGGCCGTGAGTTACTGAGACCGATCGCCGCGGTCGAGACGGGGACGGGGCTCCGCACAATTGAGGAGTTTGGAATCATGTTGATCCGGAGTGAAATTGCATCGAATCCCTACTTGCGCCGAGGCATGGTCGCCGTCTTGGTGGCGGTGCTCCTGCCGGTGATCGTCGGCGTGATGGCGCTGAGCCTCGACGGCGGCATGCTCTATCTCCAGCGGCGGCAGGCCCAGTCGGTGGCCGACGCCGCCGCCCTCGCGGGCGCGTACCAGATCTACAATGGCTCCAATTTCAGCGTGGCCCAGTCCGCGGCGATCGCGATCGGCGCGCAAAATGGGCTCACCATCCCGTCGTCGAATGTGACCTCGCCGCAGACAGGATATATCTCCGTATCGGCCACCAGCAGCCATCCGAGGATGTTCAGCAGCCTCTGGGGGGCGGGGACCCTATCGGCCACGGCCGTCGCCGTCGCCCGGGGGACCACGGTCCCCTACTCCAACGCCGCCATCCTCGTACTGGCGACCTCGGGTACCTCGGTCACGCTCTCGGGTTCGACCGCTGTCACCGCCGTCAACGGCAGTATCGTGGTCGATTCGACCTCTTCCTCGGCGATCATCTCGTCCGGCTCACCCTCCATCACGACACCGACGCTCGACCTCTCAGGGAGCATCCTTTACTCGGGGTCCAACCCCAATAAGGCGACCATCACGAATACCAGTCAGCCGAATACCCCCGATCCCCTGGCGGGCCTCGCGGCCCCCAGCACCAGCGGCATGACCGTCCAGAGCACTTCCGCGATCGACCTCTCCGGCACGACATCCCGCACGTTGAATCCCGGCGTCTATAACGGCGGGATCAACATGAGCGGGTCTTCGTCCATCACGCTCAATCCGGGGATCTACTACATCAATGGCGGCGGGATCGACATGAGCGGGTCGACCGGCATCACCGGCAACGGCGTGTTCATCTACAACACGGGGGGCGGCACGATCGATATGAGCGGCACCAGCAATATCTCGCTGAATCCGATGACCAGCGGCACTTACTCCGGGATCACGATGTTCCAGGACCGGGCCAACACCAACAGTGTCACGATGTCCGGGGGGTCCAACATCAACAACAGCGGCACCTTCTACTTCCCGAGTGCCGCCCTCACTCTGAGCGGCAGCAGCGGCACCGCCGTCTTAGGTTCCCAGTTCATCGTTAAAAAGCTCACGTTCTCAGGATCAAGCGATATCGAGGTCAATTACAACAGCTCGGTCGCGAGCCAGTCCAGCTTTGGTCTTGTCGAATGAGGCGACGGCGGCGCCTCTCGCGGAAGCCGTGGTGGCCGGTCCCATGGGGCACTCTACCAGGACCCTCCGGGACGAGCGTTCAGATCTCGGCCAGGGCCCGAGCGGTCCGAGGTTTTTTCTGGTTCAGCCGCCATCGGTGCCGCAGGGTCAAGCAGGCGGGGAGCAAGACGAGGTTGCCCAGCGTGCTGCCGGCGGTGGCGATGCCGACCATCGTGCCGAAGTTCACGAACGGCTCGAACTCGCTGGCCCGCAGCGCCCCGAAGCCGATCGCGACGGCCAGGCTGGAGAGGATCACGCCCGGCCCGCTCACGCGGTAGCTGTCGAACAGCCGACGGCGGAATCCGTGCGTCTTGCGATGCCGATGGAACTGGAGCAGGCAGTGGAACGTGTCGTCGACCGAGAGGCCCAGGGCGACGCTCGCCACCAGGGCCGTCGCCATGTCGAGCTGGATGCCCAGCCAGCCCATCAATCCCAGCACGATGGCGACCGACAGGATCGTCGGCAGGATGGCGAGCAGGGCCAGCACGGGGCTCCGGAACGCCAGGGTCAGCATCAGGAGGATGCCCGTCGCCGACCAGATGAACGTCCCCCACTGGGTGTCGATGATCGCCTCGGTCGACCGGGTCATCAGGAAGGAGAGGCCGGTCAGATAGCAGTCGGGACCGAAGACCGAGGCGGCGCGGGCCGTGGCCTGTCGGAAGATCCCCGCCTTGTCGGGGGCCGGTTGCTGCTCCTTCAGCCGGATGAGGAGGCGCGTCGCGCCGGCGTCGGGGTTCCAGAAGCCGCGGAGGAGCTCGCCCTGGGGCGAGGCGGCGATCAGGTCGAGCTTACCGGCCAGGATCCGGGCTTGCTGGTCGGCGGGCAGTCCGCCGAGACGGCCGTCCGGGTCGAGCACCGTCGCCAGTGACAGCACCTGCGCGACGCCTCGCGGGTCCGACACCCGGATCTCGCGGATCCGATCCCCGATGCCCTTCAGGTCGGCCAGGACCGCGGGCGTGAGCGAATGGCCCACCGGGACGATCAGCTCTACCAAACCGATCCCGCCGAGCCGCGCTTCGACCGTGTGGTAATCCCGGACGACGCGGGTCTCGGGTCGGAACAGGTTGATGTAATTCGTCTCATAGCTGAGTCGGACCGATCCGGCCGAGATCGGCAGCACGACGACGGCGACCGAGGCCAGGATCGCGATGGGATGGCGGTGGACCCAGTGGATCAGCCGATTCATCGCCGCCGACACGCGCGATCGCGAGCCGTATCGCACGGGGATCTCCATGCGGAACGGCGGGAGCATGGCGATCGGCGAGATGAGCATGACGAGGATCGCGGCGCCGAGGGTGCAAGTGCCGAGGATGGCGCCGAACTGGCGGACGGGCATGACGGCACTGGTGATCAACGCCCCGTAGCCGATGGCGCCGGTGATCGCCGTCCAGGCGATCGGCATGGCGACGGAGGACAGCGTGAGGACGGCGGCCCGGCGGGGGTCGGCCTCGCGGCGGCGGTTGTCGCGGAAGTGGATCGCCAGGTGGCTGGCGGCCGGCATCGTCAGGACGATGATCTGCGCCACCAGTGGGCCGCCCGAAAGGGCCAGTTTGATCCCGAACCGTGCGAGGATGTCCTCGGTCGCCAGCCAGATCACCCAGCCGGCGACGATCGGCACCACCGCCCACCAGACGCTGCGCACGGACACGAGCGTCACCACGCCGATCAGGATCATGCCGATGACCGCCAGGCGACGGCCGTCGACCTCGATCGCCGCGAAGCCGTCGGCCAGGAGGACCGGCGGGCCGACGACCGCCGGCCGGATCAGCCCGTGCCGGAACGCGAACGCGTCGGCCGCCCCGCGCAGCGCGGCGACGGTCTGGATGACGTTGTGCTCGTGCGTCTTCCTCAACCGGACGACCACCGCCGTCGTCGTCCCGCGGGAATCGATCAGCGTCCCGAGGAACAGCGGATGCTTCGTCAGGCGATCCTTTAGCGCCGACAGGGCCGCCGGCGCGGCCGCCGAGGCCCTGATCGCCCCGCTGACGGTCATGGCGTTGGTCTTCAGGTCGATGTTCTTGATCGTGCTTTTCGCGGTGTCCAGGGCACGTCTTCGCAGGAACTCCGGCAAACGATCCAGCGCGAGCAACGCGTCGTCGACGGCCCAGAACAGCGGCATGGCGTCGAGCGACTCGACCCGCTGGACCCCGGCGATCTGTGCCGGTGCGACGGCGGCGGCCAGCTCCGACACGCGGTCCATGCCGCCGGGCGTGAGCAGGTCGGGGTCGTCGTAGACCACGAACACGAAGTTGTCATCGCCGAAGGTCTTCGCCGCTTGCTGATAGACCCGCATGTGCGGGTCATCCTCGGCGAAGAACGAGTTGATCGACTGCTCGTAACCGACGCGACGGCCCCACAGCGCCAGCGCGACCAGCAGGAGCGCGACGGCGGCAAACGTGACGTAACGGGCGGCGAGCAGGGCGCGAATCACGGGGTCGATCCATCCTTGATTAACATCAGAGCACCTCGTCGACGGCGACCGCCACGCCCGGCAAGGCGGCGATGCATGAGCCAGCGGCTCCAGATGCCGGGGAAGGCCGTTCCAGAAGGCAAACCACAGGCATGATTCTACTCGTCGACCGGGGCAACGGCGAGGCCAATCGCCCCGACCGAGAGGTCAGACAGGTCCTGATGATCGGGGGATCGACTCCCAAGGCAAGAGCCCGCCAGAAGGTCGTTCCGGGCCGAATTTCCTGGCCACTTCAAGCGGAAGTCGCCTCGCGACGGTCGCAATGCCCGCGGGGCTCGGCCGGCTCCTCGATCGCGGCGCCGACCTCGAGGTATTCCGGGCGGAAGTCGTGGCCCCACTGGCTCACGCAACGAGCCTCGTCCACGACGAACAGGTCGATCGGGGCCGGGCGCAGCAGGTCGCGGAACTCGCGCTTCGCCAGTTGTTCGGGGGTCGTGTCGATGAACTCCTTGGTGCCGCTCACCAGGGCCTCTTCGGCCTCCTGGCGCTCGCGGGCGCTCTTCGGGTCGAATGGACAGGGGATCATTGAAGCAAATCGCGGGCCATCGACGCCGCGATCAGTGCCCGGCGAGGCCGGGGATCAGGCCCTTGAGCTGGTCGTAGGTGCTATAGAGCGCGACCGCGGAGATCGCCACGAACGCGACCCAGGTCAGCAGGTCGCTGAGGATCGACGGGCCGACGCGCGGGTCGTCATCGCGGCGCCGGAGAAAGATCGTCGCCCCGGCGATGAACGGGAGCATCAGGGCCTGGGCGATCCCGCCAGCCTTGATCAAGCCCTGAGGTTCGCGGAAGAGGAAATAGAGCCCCAGCGCGAGCGTGGGGTAGACGATGCAGAAGAGCTTGACCATCCGGTCACGGCCCGCGGGGCTCGTGGGGTTCCAGATTCCCAACCGGTTCAGGAAGTCGGCCGTGAGCCGGCTATTGCCGGCCGTGGCGACGTAGAGCGTCTTGAACA
>JBKQHM010000079.1:0-25857 GCA_052148775.1 Isosphaeraceae bacterium
CGCTCATGGTCTTGAGCAGCTCCTGGCTGGTGGCCGAGATCTCGTTGACGGCGGCGGCGGCCTGGTTGGTCGAGGCGCTGTAGTCGTAGACGGCCTGCTCCTGCTGCCGGCTGGCGGCGGAGATCTCGGTGGCCGTCGAGAGCAGGGCGATGCTCGATCGCTGGATCTTGGCGATCAGCGAGCGGAGGTCCTGGATCATCTTGCGGATCGCCTGGATCAGCGTGCCGGCCTCGCCGGGCGCGTGGCCCTCGCAGGTCACCGTGAGGTCGCCCGCGGCGATGCGATCGGCGGCCCTGGCGGCCTCGCGGATTGGCCGGGCTATCGTCCTCGCCACCAGCAGCGCGACGACGGTCACGATCAGGACCGTCGCGGCCATCAGCGAGGCGACCACGGCGCTCTGGCGGCGGGTCAGTGCGAAGGCCTCCTCGACGTCCTGCTTGACGACCATGCCCCATCGATACGATGGCAGGTAGGACCAGACGGCCATCACCCGGACGTCCCGGTAATCGGTCGCCTCGCCATATCCGCGACGGCCCTGCACGGCCTGCTCCATGGAAGCGGCCTTGCCGCTGCCGATCCGCACCCGTCGGTTGGCCGTCTCGGCCGTCTGGTGCCGCGACGGGGCGACGAACCACATCTCGTCCCCTTCGCGACTGGCCACCACCGTCTCCCCGGTCTCGCCCAGCCCGTTGTAATCGGCGAAGGTCTGGAAGACCTCGCGGTTGCCCAGCTCCATGGCCAGGTAGCCGCCGATCCGGCCCTGGGGGTCGTTCACCGGGCCGGCGATGAAGGCCGCGGGCTCGGTCTGCCCGGGATAGGTCTGGTAGTCCGAGACGTCGACTTGCAAGAGGGTCCGGACGCGGTCGAACACCTCCGCCAGCTCGCTCCTGGCCAGCGGGCCGGTCATCAAGTTCGATCCGATGTCCAGGCTCGTGTTGTACTGGTGGAGCACGTTCCCATCGACGTCGAACAGCAGCGCATTCTTGTAGCCGTAGGTCTCGGTGAAGCTCTCGATGACCTGGCGAGCCCGCCTGGCGGCCTCGAGGTCCGCCGCCGAGTTGGCCGTCGCCTTGCGTCGCATCTCGCTGAGGCGCTGGATCGTCTCCATCATGGAGGGGGACCGGCCCAGGATGTTCATGTCGCCGCGACGCTCGCGGATGAACGACTCGAGCTGCGTCGCCCTGGCGTCGGAGATCGCCATCAGGTTCTGGCGCACCGACCTCTCGAGCGACCGCGCCGAGATGAACAACGTCAGGGCGGTCAGCACGCCGCACGGGATCAGCGAGATGGCCAGGAACATGAGCAGCAGGTGGGTGCTGATGCTCGAACGGGACCAGGACGGGAACGGGAACCGCAACCACGTCATGACAGGTCGTCCCTCGGCAGTAGGCAGTAGGCAGTAGGCAGTAGGCAGTGGGAAGTCTCGGATGCGCGGCCTGGAGGAGCCGAGGGATTGGCCGGGCGATGAGCACCGGACTTGCCGCCGACGGACGCCGGACGCGAGCCCGAACCGGGGTTGGCCCATCCGCCCCAGGATTGGAAAAGGTCGTTCAGGAACGACTCCCAGGCTGCACGAGACCGCGAGACCGGGAACGGGATGGGGCGGACGGCCTTCTCGGAGCGCCAGACCACGTCGAACTGGCCGTCGGCGCGGATCCGTCCGATGTAGACCGGGCGCCAGGTATGCAGGGTCGACTCGTCGATCGAGATGACCCCTTCGGGGGCGCTCATGCTCTGTCGCCGGATCGCCTTGAGCACGTTGTCGACCTCGTCGCTCTGGGCCTCGGAGACGGCCTGTGCCCAGAGGCGGACGCTGTTGTACGCCGCCGTGATCACGTCGCTGGTCACACGGTCCTCGCCGTACTTCTCCTTGAACTTGCGGATGAAGGCGTGGTTCTCCGGGTTGTCGAGGCTCTGGAAGTAGTCCCAGGCGGCATAGTCGCCGATCATGTCGGGGATCGGGAGCTTGCGCAGCTCGTCCTCGGCGATGCTGAAGGACAGGACCGGGGTGCGCCCGGGGAGGATCCCCGCGGCGTGCAGCGACCGATAGAAGGGCTCGTTGGTATCGCCGACCACCGTGCTGATGATGACGTCGGGGGCCGCCTTCTTGATCGCCTCCACGGAAGGGGCCACGTCGGAGCTGCCGAAGAGGATGTACGACTCGCCGACGCACTCGAGCCCCAGGGA
Source organism: Isosphaeraceae bacterium (assembly GCA_052148775.1). Classification (GTDB taxonomy): domain Bacteria; phylum Planctomycetota; class Planctomycetia; order Isosphaerales; family Isosphaeraceae; genus CAVZRC01. Next base: position 2,188 of record JBKQHM010000079.1, read on the forward strand.
CTTGAGCTGATCCTTGATGATCTCATTGACGCAGTGCGGCCAGATGTAATCCGAGCCGACCAGGAAGTATTTCCGGGCCTTGAGGGCCTGGTGGCACCAGCTCACCGCGGGGATCACCTGCTGGTTGGGCGCCGCGCCGGTGTAGATGATGTGGGGCGATTGCTCCAGGCCCTCGTAGGCCATGGGATAGATCAAGAGATGCGACTTCTCCTCGACCACCGGCTTGACGCTCTTGCGACTGGCCGAGGTCCAGCAACCGAAGATCACGCTGACCTTATCCTTCTCGATCAACCGCCGCGCCTCCCGCGCGAAGGTCGGCCAGTCCGATTGCCCGTCGGCGATCACCCACTGGACCTGGCGTCCCCCGAGCAGGCCGCCCGCCGCGTTGATCTCCTCCAGCGCCAGGACCTCGGCGTCCTTCATCGAGCTTTCACTGATCGCCATCGGGCCGTTCAGGGAGTGGAGGATCCCCACCCGGATCGGCGGCGCGACCCGACCGATGAGCTGCGGGCCGAACGGGATCGCCACCGCGGCCAGGATTGCCAGCACGATCAACACGGCCAGCCATCGCCTCATGAGCCGTCCTCGGGTGTCAAGCGTGGATGCAACGGGAGCTTGCGGCGGACGGCGAGGCCGCCCATGGCGTCAAAATCAATGCCACACGCAGAGATTATAACCGACGGCGATGGGTCGGATTGGCAAGACCGGGAAACCCGCGTCGATTTCTTCGGCAGGACCGATGCCTTTCGACCGGGCCGTGCATGACGATGCCATTTCAGGAGACTGTCGCATGGTCAGCGGGCCGGCTGCCGGCGTCGATCATACCAATCCGAAGCGTCGGCGAGGGGGAAGGCCGCCGGACCTCGTCGACGCTTCGGGTTGGTGTGAGCCAGCGTGCGAATCTTCCGTGACGGGGTGATACGAGGTGATAAGATCAGTTTCCGGCCGGGGCCCGCTCTTGACGCGTCACGATTGGGACGTAGCCGATCTCAAGGCCCACCGGCGGCGTCACGATGAGGGCGGGATCGAGCGCCACGAGCTTGCCGCGGCCGGGGGGCGGCATGTAGTCGCGGTCGATCGGCCAGCTCGCGTGGATCTTCTCCACGAAGGCTTGCAGGGCGGCCTTCTTCGGGTCGTCCCATTGATATTGCTGGAATGAAGGCTGGTCGACGAAACGATACCACGAATAGGTCACCACGGAACCGTCGGCGAGCGCGGCCTTGAACGGGCCTTTCGCGGAGCCGGGGCGTATCCAGGCGCCGGTCGTCGGCGAGGTATAGGGAGCACCCATCCTGGCGATCGGGAATTCCCGGCCCTGCAACCGCGTCGAGGCGGGCACCTCCGCGGTCGATACGGCGACGCGTGCCCGGCCGACTTGCTTGTAGTATTGCGGGAACGTGCCCCGGGGACTGATGTCGCTCCGGGACCATTGCAGGCCCCAGACGTTGCCCTCGAAGACCTTGGTATCGAAGACCTGCTCGACCCGGGCCATCCGCATGCCGTCCTGGTCGTACCGGGTGGTGCGGGTCGTCAGCGACGACTTCCACGCGCCGCGATCGTCGAATCGCCCCGAGGGCGGGGCGCCGCCGTTGCGCCATGCCTTGAAGGTGTCGTAGAGGGCGGCCTTTGAGTAGTAGGTCACGTCCTGGACCAGGAACGTCCGGCCCTGCTCGTCGACGGGGAACTGGAGCCGGGGGATCTTCGAGTACACGTCGCCCCGCGCGTCTCGGCCGTCGAATCGCGGCACCGTGTTGATCTCCATGGCACCGCCGCCCATGACGCCCGGCCTGGCGTCGAGCCCGCGGCCGTAGATGAAGGGATAATGGAAGAGCTTGCCGATCTTGCTCCAGGTCTCGGGGATGTAATACGCGATCGGCCCCTTGAAGTTGGCGGTGCTCAGGAAGCAGGTCCAGCTCTGGTCGCCGGTGGGCGGATCGATGGTGGTCGGATCCGTGAACGGGAGCGCCATCCAGGTATAGCCGAGGAATTCGCCGTTAGGATTTCCCCGGAACGGCAAGGCATCCGGGGGGATCAGGAGCCGGTTGCTCAACTGGGCGATGCCGAGTCGATCGTCGGGCAACGCCTGGTTGCTGTAGAAGAACGACCAGCCCGGCGACCCGATCTCATAGTCGTAGCATTGCGGAGTGGCATTCATGCTGAACTTGGGCGGGCCATAGCGGAAATGGTTGCCCGCCCAGTAGCCCAGCCCGCCTTCGACGGTCTGGAAGACGCTCTCCCACGTCGGCCCCCGCTCGGGCCACTTCCGGGCGAGGGTCCCCTCGGGGGCGAGCGGTTTGTCCTTGTTGTCGGAGTTGTCCGGCGTGATCCAGGCGCTCGCCAGGCCGATCTGGAAGTTCGCGATCGGCCGATCGATCAGCGGCCAGACCGCCGAATAGAACCCCATGCCGGCGCTGTACTCCGACCGCGCGGGCGGTCGGGACGCCGTGAAGCCGATGTATCCGTGGAGCCCTCGCGAATGCGCGGTCACCTCGCCGACCCGGCCCTCGGCCGAATCCTTCGGCTCTTGCGCCAGGCATGTCGATGAGGCAAAAGCCAGAAGTATGATGAGTTTTAATCTGGGCATGGTCGTGATTCGTCAGGAGTGAACGGGCCGGCATCTCGCGGACGACCATCGGGGCCGGGCGATCCGGCCCCATCTCCGGTCGTCCGGTAGAGATTGCATCAGTCCGGATCGGTCCGGTCAAGTCTGCGGGGGATCCGAATCCAGCAACGTCTCGACGGCCCTGTCCAGCTCCGCGCCCCGCAGGTCCTTGAAGCGGATCACGCCCGCCTTATCAAGGACGAAGGTCATCGGGATCGCCGAGACGCCCCATCGCGTCGTGATCGGCCCCGCCATGGAGCCATCGTACCAGCATCGCCAGGTGATCTCGCCCGAGGCGATCGACTTCTTGAGGGTGTCCACGGTCGCGTCGGCGTTGACGCCCACCATCGCGAACGGCCGGTCCTTCAGCCTGGCGACCAGCTCGCGTTCCTGGGGAGACATCGCCACGCACGGGCCGCACCAGTGGGCGGAGAAGGTCAGGACGACGACCTTGCCGCGGTAGTCGCTCAAGGCGAAGGTCTTCCCTTCGTGGTCCTTCCCGGCGATCTCCGGCGCGATCTTGCCGATGGACAGGTTCCGGATCGCGAACAGCTCGCCCTCGGCGATCGTGCCGAGCGGGCGCCGGGCCCACGAGTCTTCGACGTCGGCGAACTCGGCGATGACCCGTTCGAGCAGCGCCTGGGATTCGCGGTCCCGCGCCTCCGGGTCCACCTGCTTCACGACACGTTCGCCGTCCGCCTTGAACCGTTCCGGGACGAAGCGGTCGAGCTGGGCCGGGTTGTCTCGAACCCGGCGCACCATCCTGGCCTGATACCTCAGGTAGTACGCCAGCATGTAGCAGGCCCGGCCCCGGTCGAGGCGGTTGGGGTTATTCTCCAGCACGTCGCGGAGCAGGGACTCGGCAACCGAGGCATGGGCGAAGAAGAAGATCTGGCCGCAGACCTCGCCCATCCCCGGGTCGCGCACATGGTCGCGGAGCAGGATCTCCATTGCCTGGTAGGATTCGTCATCCGGGCCGCCCCTGGCCGTCTTGATGACGAACTTGAGGGCCTGCACGTTCGCCGGGTCCTTCGGATGAGCACGGACCAGGGCCAGGACCTCGTCCGTGTTCTTCCTCACCGCGGCCATGTAGCGGTCGGCGGCCGAATCCTGTTTCTGCCCTGTCTCCTGGGAGTAGCGTTGAAGCGCCCCCTCCTGTGCCTTGACGATCGCATCGAGCTGCGCCTGGAACACCGACGGCGCCTGGCCGAATGCCTCGGGTGCCGTCAGGAGGGCCAGCATGATGGCCAACACCCTGGAACCACGCCGCATCATGTGCTCTCCGGGAAGGCCGGGAATCGAGCCCTGTCTTGCCACGCTCAGATCGATGTTACGGGGTTCGTCTGACAGTTGTCAACGGCCAGTCGCATCGGATCACTTCGCCGGGGCCTGGAGCTGCGTGCTGGACTGCAAGGTGAACTCGACCGGGGTGGAGGTATCGGTGCCTTCGCCCGAGAAGGTCATGTTTCCCTTGACCTTGGTCCGCTCCCGGGATTCGACGAGGCAGCCGGCCTCGCGGTCGAAGAAGATCGTCCCTTCGGAGGATTCGACCTTCAGGGCGCCCTTGGTCGCCTTGAGCGGCGACGGGGTCTTGGGGTCCGCCGGCGGGCAGGTGACCTCGAGGACCTTGACCGCGATCTTGTCGAGCGTCTTGCCCCCGCGCTTTTCGGTGCCGTTGTACTCGTATTTCTTGCGGAAATGGAGCGTCGGGCCGCCGTAATCCACGACCTCGGTCCGCTCCCACGACTCGCCCGGCTTGACCGGGGCATCCGGCAGGTTGTGATGCTCTTGCTCGAACCGGGCCTTGAGCCGGCCGGCCTCGATCAGGCCGCGGACCTGCTCCTGCGCGATGGAGTCGAACTTGGCGGCCTTCTCGCGGAGCTTCTCGGTCCCCTCGATCGCCTTGACCTTGCCCTGGCCGTCGAGCACGACCGTATAGGCGACCTGGCTCTCCAGCCGGTAGATCTCGCCGAGGGGGGCGAAATCCGGCTCGTCGATCTTGCCGCCGGTCTTGCTCGAGTCGAAGGACAGGTCGATGCCCCCCTGGACCCGCAAGGTCGTCCTCAGCGATTCGACCTTCACCTCGACCGGCATCGTCGAATCGCCCCGGCGCTTGCCGTTGGTCTGGGTCCAGACGACCGTCTTCCGCTCGTTGCTCTGGATCTCCTGGCCGGCGAGATTCAAGGTCTGGGAGGGATTCCAGGTCGTCCGGTACTTGAGCGTCTTCTCCTCGGGGAACTTGTACTCGAGCTTGACCGGGGCCGGGGCGGGGGCAGGGGCCTTCGCCGGGGCGGGGGCCGGGGCCTTCGCCGGGGCGGGGGCCGGCGCCTGGGCCTTCGCCGGAGCCTGGGCCCGGGCCGACTGCGACCCGGCCATCGCCAGGCATGCCACTCCGACAACCACGATCCCACCCCGACCGCCGCGACGAATCTTCATGATCGATCTCCTTGGGTTTCGATCATGATACCGCCTCTCGGGGCGATCGCGGAAGCTGGATACGGTCGGGGGACGGAGCCCCCTCCTACAACGGCACCCTTGGCCTGCCTCTTGTAGGAGCCGGCTCCGTCCGGATCTTCAGCGTTCACTTGGCCGGGGGCTGGAGCTGCACGTTGGTCTCCATGGTCAGGTCGAGCGCGCCGGGCAGTTCCATGCCCTGGATCGTCATGGTCAGATTCCCCTTGACCTGGATCTTCCCCTTGGACTCGACCACGCAGCCGGCCTCGCGGTCGAAGAGGATCGTCCCGTCGGAGGACTCGACCTTCAGGTCGCTCTTGGTCACCTTGAGCGGCGACTGGGCGTTGGGATCCATGCTGAATTTGACGTCGACGGCCTTGCTCGTGATCTTGTCGAGCGTCTTGTCCCCCTTCTTCTCGGTCCCGACGTACTCATACTTCTTGCGGAACGTCAGCGTCTGGCCGCCGCCGGCGTCGAGGGTCTCGGTCCGTTCCCAGGACTCGCCGGGCCGGGCCAGGATGTCCGGGAGATTCCCGTGGGACTGCTCGAACTGGGTCTTGAGCTTCTCGCCCTCGATCCGGCTCCGGATCGCATCCCGGCCCGTCGCGTCGAGCTTGTCGGCCTTCTCGAGGATCTTCTCCGCCCCCTCGATCGCCTTGACCTTGGATTTGCTGTCGAGCACGACGGTGTAGGAGATCTCGCTGACCAGCTTGAGCACATCGGCGAGGAAGGCGAGCTGGGGGTTCTCGATCTTCGCGTTCGGGTCGCTCGAGTCGAAGGTGACATTCATGCCGCCCGGCAGCTCCAGCTCGAAGTGGATCGATTCCATCTTGTGTTCGAGCGGCAGGGTCGCGTCGTCCCGCCGCTTGCCGGCCGTCTGGGACGAGACCGAGGTCTCCTCGACGGTGGTCGGGATCTCCATCCCGTTGATGGTCAAGGTCTGCTGCATCTTCGTCGTCGACTTGTACGCGAGCTTCTTCCCCTCGGGGTACTTGTACTCCAGCTTGACCTGGGCCAGGGCCTCTTGCGAACCGACGAGGGCCAGGAACCCCAGGCCGAGGGCCATCGACCTGACCAGGCCGGCGCTTCGAATCCTCATGAACGATCTCCTTGTTTCGGTGTCAACGGTAATCGGAAAACCCGATGTAACGGAACGGAACGGAATGCGACCGGACGGACGGGATCCGGTCAATCCAACGGCGACGAACGACCGATCCGGGCGAGATCCGCCACGGTAGAATGGGACGGCGCAGCCGGTCAATCTCTGCGGGTATTCGGCGAAGTCTCCATCTTATTCATCCCGGCGGGCGATCCGCTGCGCATGGCGAGCCCGCGGATCGCGATTTCTCGCCGACGTCGCAGGACGACATGCTCATGCTTCTCCAGAACCTGGACGCCGATGGGGCGAGGCGATTAAGCTATTCCCGGGGTCCGGGGGCGAGGCTCGTGGTACGCCCTGTCCTCGATGTCGCCCCTCGCCAATTCGCCGATCGTGAGGACATGGGGTGATCGACGTCCCGACCGAGTCCACGCCGACCATTCCGCCGGGATCGGACCGGGCCGCGGTCCTCGACCGCGACGAGGTCGACGCGCTGCGGGCGATCGTCGAGGGGACGGCCCGGAGCACCGGCGCGGCGTTCTTCCAGTCGCTGGTCCGGCACCTGGCCTCGGCCATCGGCGTCAACTACGCCTTCGTCGCCGAGTTCGCCCGGGCGCCGACACACGTCCGCACCATCGCCTACTGGGGCCGGGGGCGGATCAAGGACAACGTCGAATTCGAGCTGGCCGGGACCCCCTGCGAGGACGTGGTGCGCGGGGGGCTCTGCCATCACCCTCAGGGCGTCCAGGAGAAGTTCCCTCGCGATCAGGCCCTCATCGACCTGGAGATCGAGAGCTACCTGGGCGTGCCGTTGCTCGACGGCGACGGTCAGGTGCTCGGCCATCTGGCGGTCTTCGACGAGCGGCCGCTGCCCGCCGAGCCCCGCCGGCTGTTCATCTTCCGGATCTTCGCCACCCGGGCCGCGGTCGAGCTCGAACGGATGCGGGTCGAGTATCAGCTCGTCGAGAGCGAACGCCGATACCGCGAGCTCTACGAGGAGGCGCCCCACGCCTATGTGGCGATCGGCATCGACCGGCGGCTCCAGAGCGTGAATCACCGCGCCACGCAGTTACTGGGCGTCCCGGCGGCCGAGCTGGTGGACCGCCCCGTGCTCGATCTGTTCGCCGAGACCCCGGCCGGGAGGGCTCGTGCCGAGGCGGCGCTCCGCGACGGCTTCGAGGGCCGGGAGGTCTCCGGCCCGGAGCTGGAGATGCGCCGAGCGGACGGCGAGCCGCTCTGGATCAGCGTGTGGATGAGGCCGCTCCGCGGGGCCGACGGCCGGATCGACGCGGTCCACTCGATCTGGGTCGACATCACCGACCGCGTGCGCGCCGAGGCCGAACGCAGCCGGCTCCAGCAGCAGAACCTCTACCTCCAGGAGGAGCTGAAATCGGTCCACAACTTCGAGGAGATCGTCGGCCGATCCCCGGCGCTGATGGCGGTACTCGAGAAGGTCAGCCGGGTGGCGCCGACGGATGCCACCGTGCTGATCCACGGCGAGACCGGGACCGGGAAGGAGCTGATCGCGCGGGCGATCCACTCCAACAGTCGACGGGCCGCCAGGCCGCTGATCAAGGTCAACTGCGCCGCGATGCCGGCGGGCATCGTCGAGAGCGAGCTGTTCGGCCACGAGAAGGGGGCCTTCACCGGCGCCATCGCCCGGCGCATCGGCCGATTCGAGCTGGCCGACGGCGGCACCCTCTTCCTCGACGAGATCGGCGAGCTGCCCCTGGAGACCCAGGCCAAGCTCCTCCGCGTCCTCCAGGAGCACGAGATCGAGCGCGTCGGCGGCGGCGCGTCGATCCAGGTCGACGTCCGGATCATCGCGGTGACCAACCGCGACCTGCTCAAGGCCGTCCGCGAGAAGACGTTCCGCGAAGACCTCTACTACCGGCTGAGCGTCTTCCCCGTCCCGCTCCCCCCGCTGCGCGACCGCGCCGAGGACATCCCGCTCCTGACCCGGTTCCTGGTCGCCCGGTCGGCCGCGCGGACCGGCAAGCGCATCGAGGACGTGAGCCGGGAGACCCTGCGCCGGCTGGTCGATTATCGATGGCCCGGAAACATCCGCGAGCTGGAGAACGTCGTGGAGCGCGCCATCATCCTCGCGACCGGGCCCACGCTCGACTTCGAAATCGATGGCGAACCTTCCTCCGGTCCGGCCGCTGCGATCGAGGATTCCCCGCCGGCCACGCTCGAAGCGATCGAGCGTCGACATATCCTCGCCGTCCTCCAGCAGACGAAGTGGGTCATCGACGGCCCGCGCGGGGCGGCCCAGGTCCTCGGACTCCATCCCAACACGCTCCGCAGCCGGCTCAAGAAGCTCGACATCACGCGATCGGCTCACGATCCGTCGTAGTCGGCCACGAAATATCGTGGCGCCGATGACCGGCTTAACCGCGAGCCGTCGCCCCATCGGCCGGAAAACTATTGCCTCAAGTCACCGCCCTGTCAGGACTTACGCCCCCATCTTCGCGCGGATCTCCGACCTGGCATCCGGCGTGCAATTCCCCTGTCGATGTTGCCGTCGGATCGAAATCTCTCGAGGAGATGCAAGTCATGCTGAGGATCGCACGAGTCGAGGGTCGCAAAGGCGATTCGAGTGCGACGCTCAAGCTCGACGGCAAGCTCCTCGGCCCCTGGGTCGAAGAGCTGGGCCGCGCCTGCGAGTCGCTGGAAGTCCCGCCGGGCCGCCTCTGCCTGGACCTCGCCGCCGTGACCTTCATCGACCCGGCCGGGCTCGCACTCCTCGGCGACCTGATCCGCCGGGGGACGACGATCATCGAGTGTTCGGGTTTCGTCCAGGAACTGCTCGGCATCGCCCCTTCGTCGCGAGAGCCGACCGGCCGAACCGCCTTCCAACCCCTGGGTTCGACATGACATCTTTCGGGAGACAACCAATGCGTTCCTTGCTGCGTTCCACCGTCCTCGCCGTCTCGACCATCGTGGCTTGCTGGGGACTCTCGGGCTGCTCGCCCGAACCGGAGGCCGAAAAGGGTAAGATGTCCGGGCCCATGGACAAGATGGATTCCGGCAAGATGCCCGGGCCCATGGACAAGATGGACACCGGAAAAATGGATAAGATGGACACCGGGAAGACGGACAAGATGGACACCGGGAAGATGGACAAGATGGACACCGGGAAGTTGAAGCCGGAGTAACAGTCAGTTTGATCGAGTTTGTCCCGGTGGTCGTCGTCGCTCGCATGGGCGAGGACCGCCGGGGCGTTCGGGGAAGGGTGTCTCATGCCGCGTCTCGAGCGGAAACATTCGCTGGCGACCAGGGCCTTTCATTGGGCCAACGTGCCGATCCTGGCCGTCATGATCTACAGCGGCCTGTTGATCTACTGGGCCAACGCCGTCTACGCGATCCGACTGGGGAATATCACCCTGGTGACGTTCTTCCCGGAATGGTTCTACGACGCGCTCCGCCTGAGATTCCGGCTGGCCGAGGGGATGGCCTGGCACTTCGCGTTCATGTGGCTCTTCGCGATCAATGGCTTGCTCTACGTCGGCTACACCTTCTGGAGCGGCGAGTGGCGTGAGCTGTTGCCGAACCGACACACCTTCGCGGAGGCGTGGCAGGTGGTGCTTCACGACCTGGGCCTTCGCAAGCAGCCGTTGCCCCGGCGCAAGTTCAACGGGGCGCAGCGGCTGGCCTATACGGGAGTGGTCGCGATGGGGGCCGGTTCGCTCCTGACGGGCCTGGCCATCTACAAACCGGTGCAGTTGGCCTGGCTGACGGCGATGCTCGGCGGATACCCGATGGCGCGGCTCGAACATTTCGCGCTGACTATCGGCTATATCGTGTTCTTCCTCATCCACATCATCGAGGTCATCCGGGCCGGGTGGAACAATTTTCGCGCGATGGTCATCGGAGTCGAGGTCGTGGGCGACCGGGAGCCAGATCATGGGACCGCAAGAGAACCAGAGGCCGTCGCCCGAGGATAAGGATCCGGGCGACGAGATGGGGCGTCGCCTGCGAAGGCTCACGCGCCGAGGGTTTGCCTCCGCCGGTGTGGCGGCGCTGGCGGGCTTCGCGGGCTGGCGGTGGCTGGTCACGCGGAGCCCGGAGGACGGGCTGCCCTGGCCGCTCCGCCGCATGCTCGATCTCGACGAGCGCGTGGCGCGTGGGGCGTTCCGCACATCGCGGCTCTCGCCGGAATTCCCGCGATCCGCGGCCCGGATGCCGCGGGTCAACGGGCCGATCGGGCTGACATCGGACCTCGACCCGGCCGCCTGGCGGCTCCGGGTCGTCGGATCGGCCGGCGAGGGCGCCGCGAAATCATTCAGCCTCGACGACATCAAGGCCCTCCCCCGAGTCGAGATGACGACCGAGCTGCGCTGCGTGGAGGGCTGGAGCGAGGTGGTGCACTGGGCCGGCGCGCGGCTGGCCGATCTCGCCTCGGCCACCGGGTTGGCGAGCCGAGGCGGACGGCCTTTCGACCCGAGCGGCAACCCCGACGACCTGCTCGACTATGCCGGGATGGAGACGCCCGACGGCGAGTATTACGTCGGGCTCGACATGGCCAGCGCCCTGCATCCGCAGACCCTGCTCTGCTACGAGATGGACGGACAGCCCTTGACCCCGCAGCACGGCGCGCCGCTCCGGCTGGCCACCCCGGTCAAGTACGGCTACAAGAGCCTGAAGCGCATCGGGACGATCCGGTTCACCGACGTGCGGCCCGCCGACTTCTGGGCCGAGCAAGGCTATGACTGGTATGCCGGACATTGACAACCCGATAATCGAGGAGATTCAGCCATGACATCACATCGGGTGGCTGGGTCGGCGCCCGCAGGCTCGCCGGCCAGGGAGAGCCGGGTTTCCCGGCTCTTGTCAGGTTTCTTTGCTTCAGTGTCAACCTTACCGATTTCACGAGGAGCTGGAATGCCATCACGAATCCCACCGATCGCGCTCGCGGCGGCCCTGCTGGTCGTCGCGTCGACCGCCTGGGCCCAGACACAGGGGAAGCCGGCGCCCGAGGGGCGGACCGGCCTGAAAGTCGGCGAGAAGGCGCCGAAGTTCACCCTCAAGGACCAGGAGGGCAAGGAACGCTCGCTGGACGAATTCCTCGGCAAGGGGAAGGTCGCCCTGGTGTTCTACCGATCGGCCGACTGGTGACCCTACTGCCGCACGCAGTTGGTCCAACTGCAACGCGACCTCAAGGCCATCGAAGCCGCCGGGATCCAGGTCGTCGGCATCAGCTATGACGATCCGAAGGTCTTGAAGACCTTCTCCGACCGCATGAAGATCGCCTTCCCGATGCTGTCGGATCCCGAGAGCAAGATCATCGAGGCCTATCACATCCGCAACGAGGCCGCTCGGGGCAAGGCGGAGGGCGTGCCGCATCCGGGTACCTTCATCCTGGATCGTCAGGGCGTGATCCGCGCGAAGCTTTTCCTGGAGAACTTTCGCTCCCGCCACTCGACCGACGAATTGATCGGGGCCGCCAGGGCGATCCCTTGAAGTTCGTCGGCGTTCCCCCTCGGGACCTCGGAGCAAGCTATGAGCGTAACGAACATCAATCGACGTTTGATTTCGGGATTCGTCATCGTCGCGACCTTTGCGCTCGGCGCGGGCAGCCTGTTCGCCCAGGCCGGGCGGCGCGAGGATGCGGGATCGCCGCCGAAGAAGAAGGTCCTCGTCGAGCTCTTCACGTCGCAGGGATGCGACATGTGCCCGGATGCCGAGCGCCTGCTCGGGGCCCTGGCCGGGGAGAGTCCGGGGATTGTGCCCGTCGCGCTGCACGTCGATTATTTCAACGATCCCTGGGTCGATCCCTTCTCCGACCGGGCCTTCAGCCAGCGTCAGGGGGCGTATAATAGCCTGTATCGACAGCCGAAGAACGCCGACTATGGGATCTACTATACCCCCATGCTGATGATCGACGGCAAGGAATCCGTCAACGGCCGCGATCACGTCGCGGCGCTGGCGGCGATCCGACGCGCCCGGGCCAGGAAGCCCGCGGTCAGGCTCGACGCGCGGCTCGTCATCAAGAAGGACGATCCCCGCTCGGGCACGCTGGAGTTGGGCATCGCGTCGAAGTCGACGAGCATCCCGGGCCGGAAGCTCCTGGTGGGCGCGATGGTCCGCCAGCAGTCGGCCGTCACGCCCGTCGGATCGGGCGAGAACGCTCGCAAGATCCTCACCAACCATTTCCCGGCGCGGGCGTTCCAGTTCCAGTACGTCATGCTGAAGGACGACGGGAAGGCGGCCGAGCTCGCGTTCCCGATGCGGATCGAGCCGTCCTGGGATCTCGATCAGCTCGACGTCGTCGCATTCGTCCAGGACAACGAGACCGGCCTCATCCACCAGGTTGAGGTACTCCCCTGGCCGGCTTCAGGCCGACAGTCGTCGTTCGCGAAGGATCCGGGCTGATGACCGTCGGCGGGAATTATGGGATAATGGCCCCGGACTGGGTGCTGATCGGAGGCGCTCGAGGGAGTCGGTGCCATGTTGAGGATCGGCCGGAAGACGGATGAGGCTTGCGGGAGGTTATCCCGGCGATCCTTCCTGCGAGTCGGGACCCTCGGCCCGCTGGGGCTAACGCTCGCCGACTATTTCGCCATCCGCGCCTCGGGGCAGATGGCCGATGGCCAGGCGCGCTCGGTGATCCTGCTTTGGCTCTGGGGGGCACCGAGCCAGCTCGACACGTTCGACATGAAGCCGGATGCGCCGATCGAGTATCGCGGCCCGTTCGCGCCGATCGCGACGACCGTCCCCGGCCTGAGGGTCTGCGAGTTGCTGCCGGGGCTGGCCCGTTGCGCCGACAAGTTCTCCCTGGTGCGGACGATGCACCACGGCGAGACGGATCATGGCATCGCCGGCACGATGGGCCTGACCGGGAGCCGGGCCGGGGCGAGGGGGCTCGGGGAGTCGAGCGTGGCCGGCGCCGAGCGGCCCAGCACCGGCTCGATCGTCGGCCGGCTGCACCGTGACCTGGGCCGGCCCGGGGCCATACCTCCTTATGTGATCCTGGGCGATCCGTTACACCAGGGGAAGAAGCGGGTCGTTGGCGAAGGGGGCGGCCTGCTCGGATCGGCCTACGATCCGTTCCGCCTCCGGTACGAGCCGGGCCTCGGCGTGAGGCTGCCCGACGCCCAGTTGCCCGAGGGCGTCAACGCGTCCCGCCTCGAAGCCCGATGGGACTTGCGGCATCAGCTCGACGGAGGTGTCAACGCATCGGCAAACCTCGCGGCGCGATTCGACCGCCATCAGGAGCTGGCCCACACGCTGATCGCCTCGAGCCGGAGCCTCTCAGCCCTCGACGTCGAGCGGGAGCCGGACGCCGTGCGACGGCGATACGGGCCGCACCGATTCGGCCAGTGCTGCCTCATCGCCCGACGGCTGGTCGAGGCGGGGCAGCCGTTCGTCCAGGTCAACTGGAGCAGCCACGTCGAGCCGGTCGAGGACAGCGGCGACGGCGGCTGGGACATGCACGACCGGTATTTCGCGATCATGCAGGATAAACACGGCTGGATGTTCGACCGGGCGCTGTCCGCGCTGATCGAAGACCTGGACCGGCGCGGATTGCTCGACTCGACGCTGGTCGTCGCGGTGGGCGAGTTCGGTCGCTCGCCGAAGATCAACGATCGGGCGGGCCGCGAGCATCACAGCCAGTGCTACACGGCGCTCCTGGCCGGCGGCGGGGTCCGGGGAGGCCGGGTGGTCGGCACCTCCGACAAGCGAGCCGAGCACCCGGTCGACCGCGCCTTCAGCCCGGCCGACCTGGGGGCCACGATCCTCTCGAGACTCGGCATCGGTGCCGCCGACCTGACCGGGATCAACCTCACGCCCGATGGACAGGCCATCGAGGAGCTGTCTTAGGGATGATCGGTGGCGGGACATGGACGATCGGTATGTCGGAGGTGGAATGCGAGTCCTGGGTCTTGTCGCGCTCCTGTACGCGATCGGCCTGGCGTTTTCCTCCTGCGCCGCGGCGGCTCCGGACGATCGACTCACCCGCCACACGCGGGACGGCCTCGACAAGCGTCGCCCTTGCTGGTCGCCCGACGGCAAGCGCCTGGCATTCGCGCGTCAGGAGGCCGATGGCGTACACCTATGGCAATTCGTGTGGGAGCCCGGCACGACCAATCCCCCGCGACGGTTGCTCTCCGACTACGACGAGCCCCATTTCGACGCGACGTTCGCACCCGACGGATCCCGGCTGCTCCTGAGCGTGATCCGGTTCATCGGCACCCAGGGGAACGTCGACATCTTCGCGGTCAACGCCGATGGGTCCGGCCGGAAGCCGGCCATTGCCGAAGAGCCGGGGAAGCTCGTCCACCAGGAGTGGCCGGCGTGGTCGCCGGACGGGAAGCGGCTCGCGTTCAGCTCGACGCACGACGGCAACCAGGAGATCTACACGGCGGCCCTCGACGGCTCGGACGTCGTGCGGTTGACCCAGCACCCCGGCCACGATGCCCACCCTTGCTGGTCGCCGGATGGGAAGTCGATCGCCTTCGCCACGGATCGATGGGGGACGGGCCTGGAGATCGCCCGGGTGCGGCCCGACGGGACCGGCGTGACCCGATTGACCAACAATCCCGGTCTCGATGATTACCCGTCCTACTCGCCCGATGGCAAACGATTGGCGTTCGTCTCGAACCGCGACGGCCAGCTCGAGGTCTATGTCTCGGCGGCGGATGGCTCGCATCCCGTGAACATCTCACGGCACCCGCTCAGCGATACCTTTCCGACCTGGACGCCGGATGGCCTCGGCGTGACGTTGGTTTCCGATCGCGACGGTGGGTCGGATATCTATACGATACGAGTCCAACCGAAGTCACCGTGATTGTTTCGCGGCCTTTCAGGACGCGGTGGAAGAGTGAGGTGCCGAGGTCCCCGGGTTGCACCCGGGGCTTTGTTCCTGCGGCCCTTCAGGCCGCAAGAGGTGTGCGGGGCAACGGGACTCCCCGGGTTGCACCCGGGGCGTTGTTCCTGCGGCCCTTCAGGCCGCCGGGCCTGCTCGGGGTGCCGAGGTCCTCGTGTTACACAATCCCGAATTGAAACCTTTGACTCGGTCGTGCTCCACATGTGCGGCCTGAAGGGCCGCAGGAGCCCAGCCCAGGGTGAAACCCTGGGACTCGGTCGTAAACACGCCGCGTGCTTCCATCGGCGGCCTGAAGGGCCGCAGGAATGGGTCCGCGGGTTACGCAACAAAAATCAATTCCAAACATACCGTTCGTCGAACGCGATCTGATAGCGCCGCAGAAACGCGCGAAACTCATCCTGAAATGTCACCCGCTGGTGATGCTCGTGCTGGCGCCGGATATACTCGCGGACCTCATCGACGCCCGACTGACTCACGGAGAACGCGCCGTATCCGTTCTGCCAGTGGAAAGCGGAGTAGATGGAACCCTGGGTCTTCAGCCAGGCCGAGGACCCGCGTTTGAGCTGCCCCACCACGTCGCTCAGCGTGTGGGTCCTCGAGAGCAGGAACAACACATGGCAGTGGTCCGGTTCCGAATTGATCTCCAGGGCGGACGAATCGAGATCGCGCAAAGTGCCGCCCATATACTCATGGAGGTCCGCGCGGGCCTCATCGCGCAACAGCGGTTCGCGGTTCCTGGTCGAGAAAATCAGGTGGATATAGACCTTGGCGAGGGATTGGGGCATGACGGTCGCATGTCTCCCGCACTCCGGTCGGTGCGCGAATGATTTTGGATACCCTTCGGGCCACGGATCAAACCGCGCCGAGCGTTCCCGTGCTGCTGCCGAATCGATCGGCCTCGACGTCCATCTGGTGTAGCATGCGGACGAAGAGGTTCGACAAAGGCTTGTTATCCTTCCGGTCGAAGGCGACGTGCCCCGCATGCTGGAAGCCGCCGCCGGCGAGCAGGATGGGCAGGTTGTCGCACGTGTGCGCCGAGGCGTTCCCCATGTTGCTGCCATAGAAGACCACGGTCCGATCGAGCAAGGATGAACCGTTCTCGTCGGTGGCCTTCATCTTGCCGAGCAGCCCGGCGAAGAGGGCCATCTCGGCCTCTTCGATCGTCGCGAGCTGCCGGATCTTGGACTCGTCCTGGCCGTGGTGCGTCGCGTCGTGATGGCCGATGGCCACGCCCGGCAGGTCGATGCGGCCATACGACCAGATCCACAGGGCAATCACGCGCGTCGAATCGGTTTGCAGCGCCAGGTGCACCAGGTCGAACCATTGCCGTTCGCGATCGAGCGTCCGCAAGTCGGTGTGGTAATCGTCGGTGAAGGGTTTGGCTTGCACCTTCGGCTTGGGCTTCAACACCCAGGCCTGGTCCTGCTGGAGGCGCTGCTCGGCCTCGCGGATCGAGGTCATCATCAGGTCGATTCGTTGCCGATCCGCCGGGCCGAGCGTCCCGGCCAGCGACCGCGACTGGTCGCGCACGCCGTCGAGGATGCTCTGGCCGGTCTTGATCCGCTCGACCTCGCGCGCCACCTCTTCCGGGGTGCCATCGATGAAGAGTTGCTTGAAGACCTGGGTGGCCCGCTCTTCCGACGGCACCTTCACCCCCTTGCGATTCCAAGACAGGACGCCGCCGCCCAGCACCAGGCAGGGCAACCGCGTCTCACCACCCAGGCGCGCGGCGACCTCCTGGTCGAGAGAGATCGTGTTGCGGATGTCGTTGAACCGGACGCCCTCGGGCGCCACGCCCGTCAGCAAGGCGACCTCGGTGTGGTGGCCGCCCGGGTAGCCCACGTGCGACAGGCCCGAGAAGACCGTGAAGTCGCGTCGATGGTCTTGCAGCGGTTTCAGATACCGGGTGGGCTCGTAGTCTTTCCCGGGTTTTTCCGGGAAGAAATGGGGCGCGTGCAGACCCAGCGGGCGACTGATCAAAAGCATGCGTTTCGCGCGCAGGGCCGCGGCCTTGCGATCGGCCCCCAGGCCGATCGGCAGCATCGCGTCGAGCAGCGGCAAGCCGATGCAGACGCCGGCCGAGCGGAGGAACGTCCGACGGTTCAAGGGCGAGCTTAGCACGTTGGAGTTCTCCTGAAGAGTCCCCGAGATAAAGTCGCTTCGGCTGAGCGCGATTAGATCCCCAGGTGAAGGATATAGAGGTCACCGTCCCCTGCCGCAACGCGCTCGCCATGGGCAGCTAGACGACGCAATGCACCGACGATCTCTTGGCGGTCGAACTCAAGTCGCTCGTATTCTCCGCTGCTTTGCGGTTGAACTTCAGTCCAGCTCCATTCGCCAGTAAGATGCAGTAGCTCCGGACCCGTGCTGAAGATGTCAGCCCATGAGGAGAAGATCTTAGCCGCTCGAGAGGCGCCGTCCGTGTGGATGATGGTAGGACCCCAGCGACACAGGCCATCCGAAGGCTCCCCCTTAGCGGGGTTGAAGGAAGGGATCCACACCAGTGAGTCGTACATGTAGCCAACGAGGTCATCGTGCAGTTGTATGGCTCGAGGATCGTTGATGAATCGCATGTAACCGGTAAAGGGATGTTCGGTCTGAGACAGCAGGAAGAAGTTGTGATTAGGACCCGCCATGAGACCACTCCGATGCGGCGAGATGGTGCAGATCCGGGTTTGTCAACGAGACGTAGCACAATGCCACCGCATTGATGCTCAATTTTACCAGAAACCAGCGATTCGTGCCGGAAGTCGGTATCTCACTTCCTCAAGAATACCCGGCTCTGAACCACCTCATGCACGAGCGACCGGAAGCCGTAGTTCCGGGCGCGGCACTCCGCCACCAGATCTTCGACCACCTCGCGGTCGGCGAACTGGATGTCCGCCCCGGTGGCGTAAATGAGGAGCTTCCGCGCGAGGCAGTGCGCCAGTTGGTCCTTGTCCGCGAGCAGGAGACGCTTGTAGTCGTCGATGTCCTGGAATGCCTTGCCGTCGGGGGTCGTGCCGCCGCGCTCGACGTCGGGGCCGCGAAACACCTGTCGTCCGGGGTAATTGGCCAGATCGACGAGCTTCCGTCGGCCGGGCTGGGTGGCCCGGTAGAAGTCGCGCCGGCCGCCGATGACGTCGAAGGATTCCAGCGCAAACCCGGGCGGATCGATCTGGCGGTGGCACGACGCGCAGGCCGGCGTGTTGCGGTGCTTGTCGAGCTGCTGACGGATCGTGGTGGCGCCGCGGATGTCGGGCTCGAGGGATGGGATATCCGGCGGAGGAGGGGAGGGGGGCTGACCGAGGATTCGATCGAGCACCCACTTGCCCCGAAGCACCGGCGACGTCCGGGTGCCGTCCGACGTGACCTTCAGGATCGACGCGTGCGTCAGGACTCCGCCGCGGTGGCTGTCCGGCGACAGCTTGACCTTGCGCAGCTCGCCGCCGGAGACGCCCGCGATCCCGTAATGCTGGGCGAGCCGCTGGTTCAGGAAGGTCCAGTCGGAGTCGACGAACTCGGTCAGGCTGCGGTCATGGTGGAGGATCTCTTCGAAGAATCGTTCCGTCTCGCGCGGCATCGACCAGAACAGGAAGTCGTCGAACTCGCCGTAGATCTGGGGGTCCGGCGAGGTGGCGTTGATGTTGCGCAGGTCGAGCCATTGGCCGGCGAAGTTGGCGGTGAAGCGTCGGGCCCTGGGATCGTCCAGCAGGCGCTCGACCTGCGCGCGCAAGACCTCGGGCTTCCGCAACCGGCCCTTCGCCGCCAGTGCGAATAGCTCGCGATCGGGCATCGACGACCAGAGGAACTACGACAGCCGCGCGGCGATGGCATGGTCGTCCAGCTCGGCGCGACGAGCCCCGCGGGAATCATCGATCCGCTCGGTGAGGAACAGGAAATGGGGCGAACAGAGGGCGGCCTGGTAGGCCGTGACCATCGCCTCGGTGAACGAGACGCCCTTGTCGAGGGCCGCGTGCACAAGCTTGATGTAGTATTGCTGGAGTTCCTCGGCGACGGGCCGACGGAAGGCCCGGGGCAGGAACGATCGCAACAGCCGCTCGGCATCCGCGCGCGGCTTCGCGGGGGCGGGCACGATCGGGTCGTATTGCCACCAGCCGTCCGGGCGGCTTGCGTGTTGCGGCGGGACGGGCTGTCCCGCGGCTTCCCGCTTCGCGACCGATTGCGGCTTCAGCGGCACGCCGTCGAAGAGGCGACGATAGCCGTCCGGAGGCCATGGGCCGAGCGGGCCTTCGATCTCGATCCAGTGCACGGCCAGGCCCGGCAGCCCCGGGTCGCCGTCGAGCTTCCGATCCTTGCGGAGCCGCTCCCACGCCCGGAAGTCGGGCAGCGACCAGCCAGCGAAGACCATGACCTGACGCTGGCGGAGGTCGAACTCCTCCTCGATCACGGTGGGCTTTTCGGCCGGGACGTCGCG
This sequence comes from Isosphaeraceae bacterium, assembly GCA_052148775.1. Lineage (GTDB taxonomy): Bacteria > Planctomycetota > Planctomycetia > Isosphaerales > Isosphaeraceae > CAVZRC01. The sequence continues at coordinate 21,590 of JBKQHM010000079.1, forward strand.
CACCGTGCGGACGTCGGTGTCCTCGCGGTCATACTCGGTGGGACGGCAGACGCACATCATCGGCAGCGGCTTGCCGCCGGTATTCACCGCCGAGGCGCAGACCCGGACCCGGTATCGGCCGTCCGCCGGGGCCGGCGGGGTGGCGCACGGGATGTAATCGGGATTGCGGAGGTAGAGGACCAGCGTATCGCCGTCCAGCCGGACAGACTTGCCGAGCAGCTCCTGGTAGAGCTTCAGCTTCTCGGTGATCTGACGCCCGGTGCGGCGTTCGTGGATCGAGACCCGCGGCCGCTTCGGGATCACCGCGCGGACCGACTTCTCGGCCGCGTCCTGATAGCGGAGCAGGTGCGCCGGCGAGATGTCGAGGACCGCGCTCACGTTGTCGAACCCGGCCGCGATGTTATCGTCGGGGAGCAGGTCCTTGACGTCGACCGGCGTGGCCAGGAGGTCGCGGAGCGTGGTCTCGTATTCGGTCCGGTTCAGCCGGCGGAGCGCGACGCGCCCCTCGCGGCGCTGCCGGTCGAGCGAAGCGTCGTGCAACTGCCGACGCAACCCGGCGACCACCGCGCGGGCCTCGTCCTCCGGCGGGCGCGGACGGTCCTTCGGCGGCATCTCCCCGTTCGATAGTTTGTCGAGGACTTTCACCCAGGTCGCCGCCACGTCCTTGTCGCCGAACGCTGACGGCAACCGATCGAATCGCAGTCGACGCTTCTGCACCTCGGGGCCGTGGCACGATGCGCAATGCTCGTCGAGGAACTGCCGGAGCTTCGGCTCGAAGGGATCCGACCCTTGTGCGGAGGCTCGCCCGGGCCGAGCCGCCAGGAGAGCGAGGAAAGTGACCAGGCCGAGGAGATTCCGTCTCATCCGAGTTCACTCCGGCAATCGGTCTGTCGCGTTCGTCTCCACGCCGGTCCGTCGGTTCAGCCTTCGGGCAACTGGAGATGATAGAAAAAAGACCCGCGGCCTCACAGTTCGCGAGGCGTCGAAATGCCCGATTGTGTATCTTGAACGAGGGACAGGGATCGGATACGACGGGCGACGGAGTCGACCCTGTGGAGGTTACCATTTCCCGGGTCGATGATCACTCGACTTCCACGCCAGCGAGCCACTCCATGAACGTGTCGTCGATCATCGCCCTCGCATCCTTGTTTGCCGCCTTCACCCCGGGGGGTGCGAACGACGACAACGCAACGGCCGGCGATCGCGAGGCGATCGCCCGATACGCACGGGAGCATCCGGGCGACCCGGGCCGCGGTCGCGCCCTGTTCTTCGATCCCAAGGGGGCCGGCTGCGCCCGATGCCATCGGGCGCGCGGCGAGGGCGGCGACATCGGCCCGGACCTCTCGGACGTCGGCGGCAAGTACGAGCGTGCCCTCTTGATCGAGTCGGTGCTCGACCCCTCGCGCCAGGTCGTCGAGGGATACCGCGCCGAGGTCGTCGCCACCGCGGACGGACGGATCCTCTCCGGCCTGATCCGCGGCCAGTCGGACCGCGAGCTGACCCTGGTCGATGCCGAGGGCCGTCGGCATGTCGTGGCCCGGGCCGACATCGAGGAACGACGGCCCAGCCCGACGTCGATGATGCCCGACGGGCTGACCCTGGGTCTCTCGCCGTCGAAACTGGCCGACCTGATCGCCTACCTCCAGACGCTCCGACCGGCGAGGATGAATACCCCGGGCAGCGGCATCACCGGGCCGATCGCCCTGCCGCCCGGCTTCTCCAGCGAGCGGATCGCGACCGGGATCACCGGCGCCACGTCGCTGGCGATCGCTCCCGACGGCCGGGTCTTCCTCTGCGAGCAGACCGGGACGCTGCGGGTGGTCAAGGACGGGACCCTGTTGCCGGAGCCGTTCGCGACCCTGGACGTCGACAGCACCTGGGAGCGCGGGCTCATCGGCGTGGCCCTCGACCCCCAATTTGCCCGCAACGGTTATATCTACGTCTGCTATGTAACGCCCCGGCCTTACGTCCACCACCGCGTCAGCCGATTGACCGCCCGCGGAGACCGGGCGATCCCGGGCAGTGAGTTCGTCCTGCTCGAGGGCGACGACCAGGCGAAGCTCGGCGGCATCGTCCCCGCGGGACACCAGGGGGGTGCGCTCCATTTCGGCGGGGATGGCAAGCTCTACGTCGCGCTCGGCGAGCAGACGGCCGGGAAGCCGTCGCAGGAGCTGACGACCTTCCAGGGCAAGCTCCTGCGGCTCAACCCGGATGGGTCGATCCCCGATGACAACCCGTTCTGGAAGGCCGCCTGCGGCAAGTACCGGGCGATCTGGGCGACGGGCCTGCGCAACCCGTTCCGCTTCGCCGTCCAGCCGGGCACCGGCCGGATCTTCATCAACGACGTGGGGCAAGACCGCTGGGAAGAGGTCGACGAAGGGGTACCCGGCGGCAACTACGGATGGCCCGCGAGCGAGGGCCCGACGTCCGACAAGCGGTTCCTCGGGCCGATCCATCACTACCCGGTCGCCTCGATCACCGGCGGGGCCTTCTGCCCGTCCGGCCCGGAGACCAACTTCCCGCCCCGATATCGCGGCCGGTACTTCTTCATGGACTTCGTCAAGGGATGGATCAAGGTCCTCGACCCCGATCACCCGGAACGTGTGGAGACGTTCGCCGAGGGCCTGATGCGGCCGGTCGACATGGCCTTCGACGCCGACGGCAGGCTCTACGCCCTCCTGCGCGATGCCTGGGTCATCGACGCGAACTTCCGGCCGGCCACCGGCTCGCTGATACGGATCAGTTCCGGGCCGGTCGGCGGCGCGAACCCGTAGGAACCGGTCATGATTGAGTCTCGTCCTCGCCTTCTCCGGCGAGCAAGATCTCGGCGGTTGCTTTGAGGTCGGTCAGCCTGTTTTGAACGACTTCCCAGACGATATCCGTGTCGATGTTGAAGTACACGTGAATGAGGATGTCACGCATCCCGGCGATCTTCGCCCAGGGGACGAGGGGAGATGAAGCTCGAACTTCGGGCGGTACATTCTTGACCGCCTCCCCGATGATCTCCAGGTTGCGAATCACGGCGTCGATCGTCTTTCGGTCCGCCTGGAATTGTGCCTTGTCCATACCGGCCGTATAGGTCTCGATCCGGTCGACCGCTTCGAGGATGTCGTCGAGCGAGGTCTTATAATCCCGTGGCATAGTCCTTGACGTCCTTGGCAATCCGATCGCGAAGTCGAGGCTTGAGGGTCTCGGGCAATACGAGGTCAACGTGGCGGCCGAATAGGTTTTCGAGCAGGAATTTCAGGTCCATGTAGGCGTCGAACGACTTCTGCTGAAATTCGACCAGGAAGTCGAGATCGCTGGCCTCCGTCGCTTCATTTCGGGCCATCGATCCGAACAGGCCCAGCCGCCGCACGCCCAGTCGGCGCAACTCCTCGCGATGCTCGTCGAGCACTTGAATGACACTCTCGGCGTTCATCGTCGTATCCTCCCGGATTACGGCAGCTCGCTGATCGCTCCCAGGAATACGATACCAAATCCTCCCCCGTGCGCCATTCCGGAGCAGGCGGCCATCGGACGCTTCGGCAAGGCGATGTCGAATGCGTCAGCCGAGACGATCGCCGGCGCACATCATCGCTGACGCGAGCAGTTCGGACTCACGGCGACTTCCACTCCGCCCGGAGCTTCTTGGCCTCGGCCTGGAGTTCCTTCGGGATGTAGTACCGCACGCGATCCGCGGGCTTCTCGATCCGGGGCTCGAGCCGGCGCAGCAGCCGGGACACCTCGATCGGCCGGGATTCGCCCTCGACCTTGACGCGGATGGCGTTATTCACGCTCTGCTCGTCGCTCTCCTTCTCGGGGAAATACGGCTGGTAGTCCTTCGCCCGGACGCGATCCATCAGGCAGTACATCTCGGGAGGGTCATATTCGAGATTCTTGCCGACCAGCTCGCGGAGGGCGAGCTCCCAGCCCAGGTCGTCGGGCGCGATCGCCCCGGAGAAATCCGGGCCCTCGACCATCGTCAGCCCCCGGCGGTCGAGGAACCGCCGGGCCAGGTCGCTCAACGACCTGTCCCGGTGCGACGTCCAGTTCTGGATCTGCGACAGGATCGTGAACTCCTCGATGGCCAGGTATTGCGGCACGGTCGGGCCCGCCGCGCCGGCACCTTCCCGCGTCTGGGCCTGCCAGAATGCCTCGACGGCGGGGACCAGGTTGACGTCCCCGCCCGATTCCCACAACCGCCTCGCCCGATTCCACAACGCCTCGAGCATCCGCTCGAACCCGCGCGTCGTCTTGTGCAGATAGACGTTCTGGTACATGTAATA
>JBKQHM010000080.1:0-17416 GCA_052148775.1 Isosphaeraceae bacterium
ATGACAGTCCCGATCGACAAGAGTCCGGCCATCAAGTCCCGCAAGCACCCGCTGGACGAGCTCTGCATCAATACCATCCGCACCCTCGCGATCGACGCGATCCAGGCGGCAAACTCGGGGCACCCCGGGACGCCAATGGCGATGGCCCCGGTCGGATACTACCTGTGGCAATACGTGCTGCGATTTGACCCTCAGGACCCGATCTGGCCGAACCGCGATCGATTCGTGCTCTCGGCCGGCCACGCCTCGATGCTGCTGTATGCGCTGCTCCACCTGAGTGGCGTGCGGGCCGTCAGCAAGGACTACGAGACGCTGGGCGAGCCGTCGGTCCCCCTCGAGGCGATCAAGGCGTTCCGCCAGTGGCATGGCCGCTGTCCCGGCCACCCGGAGTACCGCTGGACCTCGGGCGTCGAGACGACGACCGGCCCGCTCGGGCAAGGATTGGCCAACAGCGTTGGCATGGCGCTGGCGGGCCGCTGGACGGCCGCACGCTACAACCGCCCCGGCTTCGAAGATCTGATCGACTTCAACGTCTATGCCCTCTGCGGCGACGGCTGCATGATGGAGGGCATCTCCTCCGAGGCGGCCTCGCTCGCCGCCCATTGGAAGCTATCGAACCTCTGCTGGATCTATGACAACAACCACATCACGATCGAGGGGAACACCGCGCTGGCCTTCAGCGAGGACGTCGCCACCCGTTTCCTGGGCTACGGCTGGAACGTCACGCGGGTGGGCGACGCCAACGATCTCGACTTGCTCGACCGCGGCTTCGCCGCCTTCCGCGAGGAGCGCGAGCGGCCGACTCTGATCATCGTCGATAGCCACATCGGCTGGGGTGCTCCCCACAAGCAGGACACCAGCGCCGCACACGGCGAGCCCCTGGGCGAGGAAGAAGTCCGGCTCGCGAAGCGCAATTACAACTGGCCCGAGGACGCCAAGTTCCTCGTGCCCGACGAGGTTTACGAGCACTTCCACCAGGGCATGGGCCTGCGCGGCAAGGAGCTGCGTCATGCATGGTTCGCCCGCGTGGAGTGGTACTGTGCCGAGTACCCCGAACTGGCCGACCAGCTCTACCGGATGCAACACCGGGAGCTCCCCATCGGCTGGGATTCGAACCTGCCGTCCTTCCCCGCCGACCGAAAGGGGATCGCGACGCGCAACTCGTCCGGCCTGGTCCAGAATGCCATCGCGCGGAATGTCCCCTGGCTGATGGGCGGCTCCGCCGACCTGGCACCCTCGACGAAGACCCGTTTGACCTTCGATGGCGCCGGCGATTTTCAGGCCGGCAGCCATGACGGCCGCAACCTCCACTTCGGCATCCGCGAGCACGCGATGGGGGCCATCCTTAATGGGATGGCAACGGTCAAGGTTCGGGCCTATGGCTCCGGATTCTTGATCTTCAGCGACTACGGCCGGATGCCGATCCGCCTGGCCGCCATGATGGAGCTCCCGGTGATCTATGTCTTCACCCACGACTCGATCGGCGTCGGCGAGGACGGACCGACCCACCAGCCGATCGAGCAACTGGCGTCCCTACGGGCGATCCCCGGCCTCGTCGTGCTCCGCCCCGCCGATGCCAACGAGGTGCTCGAGGCGTGGAAAGTCGTGATGCAGTTCCACCACCAGCCGGCAGTTCTCGTCCTCACGCGTCAGGATGTGCCGACGCTCGACCGGTCCAGGTACGCCCCGGCCTCGGGGCTGTCCAGAGGCGCCTATGTCCTCGCCGACACCCAGGGCGGCAATCCTGATGTGATCCTGATGGGCTCCGGCAGCGAGGTCGCGCTCTGCGTCGAGGCACACGAGCAGCTCGTCGCGGAAGGCATCCGGTCGCGCGTTGTTAGCATGCCTTCGTGGGAACTCTTCGACGACCAGGACGCGGCCTATCGCGATTCGGTATTACCTCCGGACGTCACGGCTCGGGTCTCGGTCGAGCAGGCGTCGGTCTTCGGCTGGGCGAAGTACGTCGGGCTGGCGGGCCGGAACCTCGGCATGCGGTCCTTCGGGGCCTCGGCCCCGCTCAAGGACCTCCAGCGGGAATTCGGTTTCACTGTGGAGCGAGTCATCGAAGCCGCGAAGGCTCAGTTGGGACAGGTGAGGACGTGATGGCCCGATGCGACCAAGCGACTTCGCGGGAATCGCTCGAAGGGGGCCTCACGATCTCTCGGCACACCGCAGACCGGCCGCCACCGGAAGGGGCGGACATCGGATTCACGAGCCCCGGTTGGACGGCGCTGGTGTGTCCGAGGCGCGTTCCGAAAAGTCACCCCGGCTGTCCGCGCCCCACCTCGGGAACTGGTGAGGAACACGTGGCGGTTCCGGGGCCCTCGATTGCGAACTTTTTTGGACACGCGCAACTCGAAATAACACATACAGTAAATCAAATAATATTATAGGAAAAATTTCAAAAAATCCCATCGTTTGGATCAAAGCCGGATACCAGGGAGATGCTGTCTCGAAAGGCCCGGCGATGTCCAATCGATTCCGCGGAGTTGCTCAGGAGACATCTCGATGAGAATTGCATTCGCCGCCGACCACGGCGGATTCGACATGAAAGAATTGCTGATGGCGAGGTTGCGCAAGTCGGGACACGAGGTGACCGACTTCGGGGCCACGACGCCTGATCCCGACGACGACTACCCCGATTACATCATCCCCCTCGCCCGCGCCGTGGCGGCCGGCGAGCTCGACCGCGGGATCGTCATCTGTGGAAGTGGTGTTGGGGCTTCCGTGGCCGCGAACAAGGTCAAGGGGATCAGGGCCGGTTTGTGCCATGACCATTATTCCGTCCACCAGGGGGTTGAAGACGACAACATGAACGTCCTCTGCCTGGGCGGGAGGGTCATGGGCATCGAGGTCGCCTGGGATCACGTGCAGACCTTCGTTTCGGCGACTTTCAGCGGCGCCGAGCGACACCGCCGACGCCTGGCCAAGGTGGCCCGGCTCGAGGGTTCAGAGATCTCGTAGCGGGGAGTGTGTCCCATCGGATGGATCCGTCAAGCGGGAGGAAGAGAGCCTGTCATGTGTGGGATTGTCGGCGCGCTCGATTTGAGCGGGAGACGGAACTGGTCCTCACGGGAAGAGTTCGAGTACGGCACGGACTTCGCCAGCCACATTGAGAAGTTCAACCCAACCTTCTGCATCCCTGGTCCGGACTTGTCCACGCCCGTCCACGCGGCGCCCTCCGGATCGCTGGTCATCGGCACTTTCAAGCCTATCGTCGGATCGAGGGTCCCATGAAGATCACGGTCGCCGCGGTGCAGATGCCCTCAGAGCCCCGGCAAGTCGCCGACAACGTTGCTCGGGCCGACGCCCTGCTGGCTGAGGCCCACCGATCTGATGCGGTGCTGGCGGTCCTTCCCGAGCTCTTCAATACGGGATACGGTCTGATCTCCGACTTCGCCCCCTACGCCGAGGGGATCGATGGGCCAACGATACGGCACATGTCCCGGCGCAGCCGCCAGTGGCGGATGGGGATTGCCGGCGGGTTCGTCGAGCGCGAAGGACGGCACCTCTATGACGCGCTGGCCCTCGGGCTGCCCGACGGCTCGGTTCACGTCTATCGCAAGCGGCATCTGGTCTTCTGGGAGCCCTTCCGATTTCGACGTGGGCGGTCGCCCCTGGTGGTCCGGACGCCATGGGGAACGATTGGCCTGGCGATCTGCGCCGACATGATCCAGCGCCCGGTCTGGGACGACTATCGCGGCCGGATCGATCTGGCGGTGATCGCCGCCGCCTCGCCCGAGTTCTCCTGCCGGCACACCCAGCGCGGGCACTGGCTCTTCGGCGGCCTCGGCCCCCTCCCGGCCGCCATCCCTGCCAAGGTCGCACGGGACCTCGAGGTGCCCGTCATCTTCGCCAACCAGTGTGGCGCCACGCAGACGACGATCCCACTGCTCGGTCTGGCCCTGGTTGAGGAGATTGCCGACCGGTTCGCCGGCCGGAGTAGCGTCCGCGACTGGCGAAATACCCCCCCGGTCATTGCCGAGGCTGGACCGCGACTCGTCCTGTCCGACATCATCCTTCCCAATCCCCGAGGTTCCTGCTCATGCAGTTCTATGTCACCGTCGGTCCCCGCGTTCTTCTCTTCCGGATCGGCTTGATCCTGACCGGTCTGATGGGTCCCTTGACCTACTGGTGGGCCAGCCGCCGGCGTCCCGCAGCGCCGACGCCCGCTCGATCTCCCTCCGATTTGCCAGTCGCCTCGGACGATCGAGCGCCGGCCGCCCCGGTCCAGAGGCGAGTGACCACCGTGGCGGACCCGAACCACGGAACGTCGCCGGGCAGGCGGCGGCAGCTCGAGATCTACGTGTCGGGGAAGACGCCCACCCAGCCCATCTCGGTTGACGAGCTCGCTCCGGGCCAGGAAGAAGCTGAAAACCAAGGCGTACGACTATCTCGCGGGGGGGGCGGGGGCGGAAGAGACCATGCGGGCCAACCTCGAAGCCTTTCGCCGCTGGCGGATCGTCCCCCGGCTCCTCCGGAACGTGGCCCTCCGCGACCTTGGCGTCGAGGTGCTCGGGCAACGGTTCCCCGCCCCCTTCATGCTCGCACCGATCGGCGTCCAATCGATCCTGCACAAGGATGGGGAGCTGGCGACCGCACGAGCGGCGCGCTCGCTCGGGGTCCCACTCATCCTGAGCACTGTGTCCTCCGCGACGATGGAGGACGTGGCCGCCGCGATGGGAGACGTACCGCGCTGGTTCCAGCTCTACTGGCCGCGCGACGACGAACTGGCGGCGAGCTTCCTCCGACGGGCCGAGGCGGTCGGATACAGCGCGATTGTCGTGACCCTGGACACCTGCCTGCTTTCCTGGCGCGAGCGCGATATCCAGAACGCCTACCTGCCGTTCCTCCGCCTCCATGGGCTCGCGAACTACTTCAGCGACCCCGTGTTCCGCGCCGCGATCGGCGGCGACCCGAACCACAATCTCAGGCGGGCCGTCGAGCACTTCGCCAAGGTTTTCTCCGACCCTTCGCGGACGTGGGACGACCTGGCCCAGTTGCGGGAGGTCACGCGTCTCCCGATCCTCCTGAAAGGGATCCTTCACCCGGACGATGCGATACGGGCCGTGGACCATGGGGCTTCCGGGGTCATCGTCTCCAACCACTGCGGCCGACAAGTCGACGGGGCGGTCGCGGCGCTCGAGGCGCTGACGGGCGTGGTCGGGGCCGTCGGCGACCACACAACCGTCCTGTTCGACAGCGGCATCCGACGCGGGGCAGACGTGATCAAGGCCCTGGCCCTCGGCGCGAAGTGCGTCCTCCTCGGGAGGCCCTACTGCTTCGGCCTGGCCGTCAACGGGGAGCAAGGTGTCCGCGATGTCGTGACGAACCTCGTGGCCGACATTGACCTGACGCTCGGTTTGTGCGGGTGCTCTTCATGCAAGGAACTGGGACGTGCGAACCTGGTCGAGGCCCCGCCCACCTCCGGCGACCTGATGCGGGGGAGCGAATGGTACGACCCGGAACCCGCCCTACGGCAATGAAGTGTGTTCCATCGGATGGACCCATCAATCGGGAGCAAGAGGGCCTGTCATGTGTGGGATTATCGGGGCGTTCGATTTGAGCGGGAGACGGAACTTCCCTGCCGACCGGCTACGGGCGATGTCGGGGGCGATCGCCCACCGTGGCCCGGACGACGAGTATTTCCACCAAGAACCGGGGCTGGCCCTGGGTACACGCCGGCTGGCGATCGTCGACCTGGCGGGCGGGCGGCAGCCGCTGGCGAACGAGGACAGCACGGTCTGGGTTTCGTTCAACGGCGAGTTGTTCGACTATCCTGAGTTGCGCCACCAATTGCTAGTCCGGGGGCACCGCCTGGCCACGCGTTGCGACACCGAGCTCTGGGTCCACTTGAACGAGGACCACGGCGAGGGGGTCTTCGAGCGGGCGCGTGGCCAGTTCGCCGTCGCACTCTGGGACCGGCGCAACCGGATGCTTCTGCTAGGCCGGGACCGGGTGGGGATTCTTCCCTTGTACTACGCCGAGGCCGACGGATGGCTGCTTTGGGCCTCGGAGATCAAGGCCCTGCTGGCCTCCGGAATGGTCGAGCCGCGGCCCGAACCACGGGGCGTCGATCATCTGTTTTGCTTCTTCTCCGCCAGCCAGGCGCGGACCTCGTTCCAGGGCATCCACGTCATTCGCCCGGGGCATTACCTGCGGGTCAAGGATGGTCGGATCGAGCCGCGGCGATACTGGGACCTCGACTTTCCCGACGCCGGCCAGGAGCGGCGGCTGGTCGACCCGACCCCGCTGGTCGACGAACTGGAGCATCTGCTTCGCCGGGCAGTCGAGCGACGACTGCGAGGCGATGTGCCGGTGGTTGGCTACATCAGCGGCGGGCTGGATTCGACGGTGGTGCTGGGGCTCAGTTCGAAGCAGCGGGGCCAGCCGGTGCCGGCTTTCACCATCGGCCTGGACCGTTCCGGTCCCGACGAGCGCTCCAGCGCGACCGAGTCGGCCCAAGCACTGGGCGCGCCGCTGACCATGGTGACCCTGGACCGCACGAAGCTGGCCTCGGCCTTCCCCGACTTGATGTTGGCCTGTGAAGGGCCGGTGTACGATACCTCGAGCGGGGCCCTGATGCGGCTGGCCGAGGCCGTGCATGAGCAGGGCTATAAGGTCGCGCTGACAGGCGAGGGGGCCGACGAGGCGCTGGCCGGCTACGTCTGGCACAAGACTCATGCGGGACGAGAGTGGCTGGCGCGGCACGGCGGCACGCCCCTGTTGCGGCTCATCCGTGCCGGGGTCTTGGGCTCCATCGGCGGCGGATCGGCCCGCCGGCCTCCCTTGATGGCGACCCGCGGGACTCGGGTCGCCCAGCAGGACCTTTTCGACTTCGTCGGCCAGGCGCGGATGACGCTCTACAGCCGCGAGATGTGGGATCGCCTGGGCGATCACGACCCCTACGATGACCTGGACCTGGACAACCCGCGGATGATCCGGTGGAACCCGCTGAACCAGTCGCTTTACGTCGGCTACAAGGTGCTGCTGGCCGGTCACATGCTGATTTACAAGGCGGATCGGGTCATGATGCGGTCGTCGGTCGAAGGGCGGTATCCGTTCCTCGACGAGGACGTCATCGATTTCTGCGCCGGGCTAGCGCCGGAGTACAAGGTCCGCGGGTTGACCGACAAGTGGCTGCTCCGCCAGGTCGCCACCCGGATACTACCGCATCGGATCGCCAACCGGCCCAAGACGATGTTCCGCGCCAAGCTCTCCCAGAGTTTTCTGGGTCCCCATCGCCCGGCCTGGGTGGACCAGCTCCTGAGCCCTGAGTCGTTGCGGGCCGCGGGCTACTTCGACCCCTGGGCCATCGCACGCGAGCGGGTTGCGCAGGTCCGTTGGCCCCGACTTACCCCCCGGCGTTTGATTTTCGACGTGGCGTTGACCAGCGTGGTGGCGACCCAGCTCTGGCATCACCTGTTCTTCGGTGGTGGCCTCTGCGACCTGCCCCGATGGTCGGCCCCTTTACCCCTGCTGGCACGCGCCCTCCAAGGACAACCCTCGGAGGACCTGGCTGTTGCCGAGTGAATTGAGGATGAGGCACCGATGAGGACAACACTGGTGACAGGGGCTACCGGCTTCGTCGGCAGCCATCTGGCTGAAGAGTTGCTGGCACGGGGACAGTCGATCCGCGCCCTGGTTCGCAACCCATCCCAGGGGGAAAGGTTGCGTGAACGGGGCATCGAGGTGATCGTGGGCGATATCCGCGATCCCGACGCGGTGGGCCAGGTGGTCCAGGGTATCGACGTGATCCTCCACTGCGCCGGGGCGGTGGGGGATCGCTACACGGGCCGTGAGATCCGTGAGACCAATCTGGAAGGTGTCCGGTTCCTTTTGGAAGGGGCGCGGGCGGCAAGCGTGGGCCGGGTGGTGCTGCTCAGTTCGGTCAACGTTCTGGGGACGATCGACCTGGACCCAGCGACCGAGGATTTGCCCTGCCGGCGTTCGCACGATCCGGCCGCGGACGTGAAGATCGAGGCGGAGCGGCTGGTACTGGAGGTGGCACACGGGCCCGGACCGGAGGTCGTGATCCTCCGCCCTGGCTTCATCTACGGCCCGGGGGACCCGGGTAACTTGCCCCGGATCATCAGGGCCCTGCGGCGTGGCAAGTTCGCTTACATCGGCAGCCGTGACCACGTGATCCCGATCGTGCAGGTCGACGACGTCGTGCAGGCGATCCTCCTGGCCGCTCAGGCACCGGGGGCTGACGGCCGGGTCTACCTGATCACCGACGGGTCGCGCACGACGATCGGGGAATTCATCGATCACCTGGCCACCCTCCTGGGATGTCTCCGTCCGCGGAGAGTTCTGCCCGCCTTCATTCCCAGGTTCGCCTGTGTGGTGTTCGACGGAGTGCGTCTCGTCTTTCCCCGCTGTCCGGCTCCGATCCGCCGCAGCGGTGTGCGTTTTCTGGGAACGTCCCGATACGTGGACATCCGACGTGCCCGGGAGGAGTTAGGTTACGCTCCACACACGGGCTATCGCGAGGGCCTCGCCGAGGTCGTGCGAGGGCTCGCCTCACCAGCGGAGGAGAAGACCCATGATTATTCGCTCTCCCGATGAAGATCTCCGCGCTCGCGCCATCGAGGCCGTACGTGCCCATTGGATGACGCCCCGCCCGAGCGAAAACCTCGGGCCGCCGCCCGCCGCCCTTGCCGATCGGCTGGCCCGCGCGGTGCTCGAGGCCATGTTGGCGCGCCCGTTCCGGGTCGGCGTGCGCCCGGGCCCAGCGATCCACGACCAGTTGCTCCGCAAAGTGCGGTGGTCGGTGGACCGGGGCCGGCCCATCCGGATTACTCTGGGTTTCGGGCCGATGAAGAACCCGAACGGCGCGGCCGTCAGTCGTGCCGACTGGGCCGAGTTCTTCGCGCTCTGCCACCTGATCGCCTGGCACAACAAAGTCCAGGCGGTCTACTCGCCAGGGCTGGCCATCCGCATCGTCTTCGACGACTCCACGCTGATCATGGCCAACCGTGCCAACCGCGGCCAGATCGACTCGTACATCGCCTCGATCCGCGCGCTAATCGGCGCGCTGGGGTTCGAGCGGGTCTTGCTGCCCCCGATGCGGCAGTCTTCGTTCGCCTGGCTCTTTCACCTGGGTATCTATGCCCTGGCGAGGTGGCGGGTCGGCCGTTGGGAGCGCAATCCCGCTCACTTCGACCAGATCGAGCAGATGACTCAGGCCGCCCGCCGCAACCTGGCACTCCCCCCCGGGCTCGATCCGAAGCAGCAGGACCGGCACGTTGCGCAGGCTGCTCATCGCTACCGAATCTACTGGGAGGCGCTCCAGCTCAGCCACCTGTCGCGCGGCCGACGGCGGCTGGTCGCGATGTATATGGACGGATCGCAGCACCACATTTGCCAGGCGGTGGCCCTGCACCTGACCACGCTGGATAAGGGGCAGATCACCCAGCCCTGGCAGGGGGAGGGGGCACTGCGGGACAACGGCCACGGCCGGCTGGAACCCTATGTGCTAACGACAGGCCGCCGCGAGCGGTCGGTCGTGCGGACGGTCTCCGGCCTGGACCTGATCCCTTTGCCCGGTTTCGATCGGATCGCCGTGACCTGGTCCAACGTGCCCTCGCCGACCGAGTTCGACGATCGCCCCTCGGGGGCGCTCTCCGAAAGCTCACTCCTCGCGGGACCCAAGCGGGTCCTGAACACGCTTCGAGCTCCTTCGCCAATAGAGGGCTGATCCGAATCCGTCTACGTTCATTCGAACATGTAGTTATTCGCCTGGCAAAACCTGCTGAGCCGCCCCGCACGAACGGGCCTGGCGGTCGTCGGCCTCTCGATCCCGATCCTCGGGGTCATCGGCCTGTTCAGCCTCTCGGCCGGCATCCGCAACCTGGCGCGCGACACGCTCGGCCAGGTCGAGGGGCTGATGGTCCTGCGCGAAAACGTTCCGCTCGCGATCCTCAGCGACCTCCCGGTCGAGCTGGTTCACACGATCCGGCAGATCCCCGACGTGCGGGTGGTCGCCTCGGAGGTCTGGAAGATCGCCCCGTCGATTGAGGGCCGCAGTCTGTTCGCCCGATCGTCCGCGAACCTGCTCTCCCGGAAGAACGAGCAGCGAGTTGAGGGGCTCCTGAGCTCGACCGCGATCGAGGGCCAGGACCTCGTCGAGCACGCGAAGTTGAAACGCCGGGTCTTCAAGGATCACCTGCTGCCTCGGGATCGCGGCGGGGGGCGATTCCTGACGCTCGCCGACCGGGGCCAGCGGAACATCGTCATCAGCACCAAGATCGCCCGGGAAAACCCCACTGCCGACGGCCGGCCGAGGAAGGTGGGAGACTCGCTCCGGATCGGCGATTGGCCATTCACCATCGTGGGCGTGTACGAAACCGGCTCGATCGTCCTGGACGTGACGATCGTCATGGACATCGCCACGGCCCGAGGCCTGCTCGACGTCAAGGAGGAGACGGTCTCGTGCTTCCTGGTCGAGCCAACCGACCTGGCCCACCTCGACTCGGTCCAGGCGGCCATCCAGGCGCGGGTCCCCGAGGTGGACGCCCGGACGACCTCCGAGTTCAACATGAACTTCGGCCGGATCATGGGGGACCTCGACGTGTTCCTCTTCCTGATCGTCAACCTCGCCCTGGTGGTCGGGTGCGTGGGGATCCTGAACACGATGCTGATGAGCACGTCCGAGCGGTTCCTCGAGTTCGGCGTCCTGCGCGCCAACGGCTGGACCCGGCGGGAGGTCCTCGCCCTGGTGACGCTCGAGAGCGCCCACGTCGGCCTGCTGTCGGGACTGCTCGGCGGCACCATGTCCGTCGCCTCGGCCCTGGTGGCCAACCAGTTCCTCAGAGGCGGCCTGAGTCTGGCCGTCACCCCCCGCCTCCTCGGGCTGGGCCTCGCCCTGGCGCTGGTCATGGGTTGTCTTGGCGGCCTCTACCCGGCCTGGCGGGCCTCCCGCCTCAAGCCGATGGATGCCATCCGGCAGGGGGCCCGGTGAGACCACGGCCGAACTGCCCGAACCCGGCGCCCCTCGCGGAGTCGTACATGATCCAGGCCCACGACGTGTGCAAGACGTTCCCGAGCGGAGACGAGCAGGTCGAGGCCCTGCGCGGCGTCAGCTTCCGGATCCGCGCCGGTTCCTCCGCCTTCATCGTCGGCCCCTCGGGGTCGGGCAAGAGTACCCTGCTGTACATCCTCGGCACGCTCGAAGAGCCGACATCGGGGACCATCCACATCGACGGCCAGGAGGTCACCGCTTTGAGCGAAGTGGAGCAGGACCGCCTTCGACGCGATCGGCTCGGCTTCGTCTTCCAGTCATTCAACCTGATCGGGACTCTCTCGGCCGTCGACAACGTCCTCCTGCCCTACCTGGCGCACGGCCGCCCGCGCGAGCTCAGGCGGAAGGCGATCGACCTGCTGGGCCGCATGGGCCTGGGCAATCGCCTGCGTCACCGCCCGCACCAGCTCTCCGGCGGCCAGCAGCAGAGGGTGGCGATCGCGCGGGCCCTGATCAAGGACCCGGGCCTCATCCTGGCGGATGAGCCGACCGGCGAGCTGGACTCGAAAGGCGGCGACGAGATCTTCGCGATCCTCCGGGAGTACCAGGCCGAGCGGCGGAGCACCCTGGTGGTCGTCACCCACGCCCGCCGCCTCATCGACGCCGGCGACCAGGTCCTCGAGTTGGAAGATGGACGTCTCCGCGAGGACGAGGGCACGGACGTCACCTCGGGGATCGCGCACGCCCGAGACTTTGTCAGCGGAGGTTCCCTTGAGAGTCCTCCTGAGTGAAGGGTCCAGCCTCTCAGCCCGTCAGGCGATTTCGTCCCTGGGGCCGACCGGCGCCCGCATCGAGGTCTGCGACCCCGACCCGCTCTGCCTGGGGCGGTTCAGCCGCTTCGTCCGGGCCTGGCATCGCTGCCCCCGCTGGAACGTCGACCCGGTCGGCTACCTCCAGTTCCTGGCCGATCGGCTGGCCGCCGATCGGTACGACGTCCTGCTCGCGGTCCACGATCAGG
This sequence comes from Isosphaeraceae bacterium, assembly GCA_052148775.1. Lineage (GTDB taxonomy): Bacteria > Planctomycetota > Planctomycetia > Isosphaerales > Isosphaeraceae > CAVZRC01. Next base: position 11,982 of record JBKQHM010000080.1, read on the forward strand.
CCTTCCTGCTGGCCCGGTTCCGCGACGACCTGGGCCACCGAGTCGGGCTGGCGCTGCCGGACTTTGCGGCCCTCGAGCGGCTCCAGAGCAAGGCGGAATTCCTGCGGGTGCTGGACGAGCTGGACCTGCCCCACCCGCCGACCGCGCTGGTCCGAAGCCGCCGCGAGCTGGAAGCGGCCGGCAGGCTCCCTTGCTACATCAAGCTGGCGTACAGCACGGCGGGTTGCGGCGTCTGGCGGGTGAGCGACCGGGACGAGATGCCGGTAGTGGCCGATCGGCTGGAAGCGGCCGGGCTACTCGACGGCCGCTCCGAGGTCTTGGTCCAGCAGCCGGCCCCGGGGGTGCTCCGGATGATCGAGGCGGTCTACCAGCGCGGGCGGCTGGTCGGCGCGCACTGCGCTCAGGCCCGCGCCCAGGGAGTCGGCGGCAGCGCCTGGGCTCGCGAGAGCGTCCTGGATCCGCTGGTGCTCGAGCACCTGGCCGCCCTCGGCTCCCATCTGGACTGGCACGGCGGGCTCTGCATGGACTACCTTCACGACCCGGAGACCGGCACGCCCTCCTACATCGACGCCAATCCCCGACCGGGTGAGACCCTCAACGCGACCTTGAGCGGGCTCAACCTCTCCCAGCTCCTGGTCCAGGTCTCGCTTGATCAGGATGTCCCGCCCCCCCCAACCCTCCGCTCTGGTGTGCGGACCCACACCTTCGTCATGAGCCTGATGGCCCTCGCTCACGACGGTGCCCCGCGCCGACGCCTCCTGGCCGAGCTGCGTCGGGCCTGGGCTCACCGCGCGCCCTACGATGCCAGCCAGGACGAAATCACTCGGCCCCGCGAGGACCCTCCGAGCCTGATCCCCGCCGTTTACCTGACCCTGCGCCTGCTCCTGAACCCCTCCGCCGCCCGACGCATCGTCGCCCGCACGGTGGACAACTACGCGTTGTCCGAGGCCGCCGTGCAGATCATCCGCCGGATCCCCGCCGATGTCCTGGCCCCTCGAAGCATGGTGAACCGATAATGGTCGGTTGATGGGTTCTCGTGCGGCGTGGGAACCCCTCCCCTCCGGCCAAGGACGGGTAGCGACCCGATCTGTGCAATCACCGTAAGCCGCGGAGACATCAATGTTCTGGGTGCGAACGGCTCACTTCACATTCCTTATCGCGGGGACTTTGCTGGTCTTCATCCCTGTCTCCGTGCTCTCCAACGGCGTCGGGCCGTCCGTGAACTTCGGCTCGGCTCGCTGGGCGGGATTTCCGCTGCTCGTGCTCGCGTGGGTCACCATTGCGTGTGCTACGTGGAGTCCGTCCGCCGAGGCCGAGGTATCCCGGCTCCCTACGACCCACCGCGCGAACTGGTCGCTTCGGGCCTCTACCGCCTCGTTCGCCGCCCGCAGTATCTGGGGGTGCTCCTCTTGGCGGTCGTTGAGGCGCTATCGGCCGAGGCGGCGGTGTTCCTTGGCTACGCAGTCGTCTTGGCGATTGCTGATCACCTCTTCGAAAGGTATTATGAAGGTCCGGCTCTTCGGAGATGCGTACGCCCGGTATCGGAAATCAGTCCCGCGGTGGCCAGCCTAAGTGGTTGCTGAAGCCGACCTTGCTTCACGTGGCCTTTGAGCTTGGTCGGCAGCCGGCGGGGATGCAAGGATGCATGATATCATTCATAATCCCGGCTTATAATGAGGAATTGGTCCTGGGCCGCACGCTGTGCGCGTTGGACGACGTGGCTCGGGCGTCGGGGGAAGCTTTCGAGGTCGTGGTTGTGGACGACGCGTCCACCGACCACACCGCTGACGTCGCGCGGCAGCACGGCGCCCGGGTTGTGTCCGTGAATCACCGCCAGATTGCCGCCACGCGTAACGCCGGGGAGAGAGAATCCGTCGGCGAAATGATGATCTTCGTCGACGCCGATACGGTGGTCTCCGGGTCTGCGGTCCGTGCGGCGGTCGAGGCAATGCGTGCGGGCGCCGTGGGCGGCGGGTGTGCCTATCGCTACGACGGTCGCGTCTCCTTCTACGGCCGCCTCCTGGAATCCCTGGCGGTACACCTCTTCCGCGTCTTGGGCCTGGCGAACGGCTGCTTCCTCTTCTGCACCCGCGAGGCATTCCACTCGGCGGGAGGCTTCGACGAGGGTTTGTTCTGTGCGGAGGAGGTCGCGATGAGTCGAGCTCTCCGCCGGCGAGGGCGGTTCGTTGTACTCCGCGAATCCGTGACGACATCGGGGCGAAAGCTGCGCGCGTACTCGTCCTGGGAAGTCACGAGCCTGTTGGCGCGACTGGCCCTCAACTGGCGGAAGTCCGTACGGCAGCGGAGGGGCCTGGAGCTCTGGTACGGCGAGCGGCGATCAGACCCGGAGTCGATCGCCTAACCATTCTACGCCCATTTCCGCAGGGGTGAAATCGACTGACATTCCGATCGGCCTGCACCGAGATCTGAAGGGGATCGCCCCGGTCGTTGTCAGTTCCTTTCTCGCTCTCTGTTCCGTCGTATGTCCGGTACAGAGCCGGCGAGGTCGTGATGACAGGGGCGATTCTCCCGCGATTTCGCCGCGATCGCCTTCGATCGCCTTTTCCGCACATCTATCGGAACTTCCTGGTGACAGAGGACTTGCGGCAAACCGGTTTTTCACGTTTGGACGCGCAAATTGGCACCGATATCACAATTGCCACAAGGACTTGCGTCGATAAATTCGCGCGAGATGTGCGGAAAGTGGGTTCGATCGACCGGCGGCCGCGAGTAACCTGGCCCCTCGGCTCGTCTCAGAAAAACGACTGATAACCCGAGGGAACACCGGTGGTGGACGACACCCCATACCGGGAGTTCTTCGCCCGGCCCACGCAGCCGTATCCCGGACCGCGCGCAAGTGCTGGCGGAGCCGATCAATAACTAATCTCGACCCTGATCCGGGCGCTGGACGGATTGATCCGCGACCTGGGCCCGGCCGGCACCTCCCGCCTCCATCTTGACGATGGGATCCTTGCCGATCATCCCGAGATCCTGGTCGTCCTGGATCGTTACTTCTGAAAGGGTTCCACAGGACATCGCCGGCCCTGGCGACCACACGCCAACCGCTGGAACCGTGGTGTGGAACCCCGTTGGGGTACGACCCAGACAACGACATCGTCTTCCCAGGGTGTGCTCCGCGACGATCTGGATCCGATCCAGATTGGGGGGTGTCGCCGAGTTAACCGACGTCCCGGGGTGGATACGATCCAATCGTGCCATTCTGGGATGGTCAGAGTCAAAGGTCCGATGGTTGGCATTGGCCGATGGCCACGGATCCTGCGGATTCGGGTCATGATTGCCTGCGGAGAGTGCGAGATTCTGAAGCCGCGCGAATCGTGGGTGCCATGCTGTCAACTGGGGCTCGAGCCCCACGAAAAGCCTCTGGAGAACGCATGACGATGGCCGTTGCCGCTCCGACTGTTCCTGCCTCGGAGAGCCCCATGTCGCCGGTCCACCGGCTGGGTGAACACGTTTTCGAAGTCGTCGCGGAGCTCGGCGACATGGTGTCTTTCTCGGCTCTCACTTTGATCTGGATCGTTCGGCGGCGGTCGCGCTGGTCGATCTTGGTCCCGATCCTCCATGGGATCGGTGTCAAGAGCGTTCCAGTCGTGGCCGTCACGGGGACCTTCATCGGCATGGTTCTGGCCGTTCAGGCGTTCCATACGTTCGACATGATGGGAATGGCGACCCGGCTCGGGTCGGTGATCAATCTCTCGGTCGTTCGCGAGCTCGGGCCGGTACTGGCGGCGTGCATGCTCGCCGGCCGAGTCGGCTCGGCCATGGCCGCTGAACTGGGGACGATGCGAGTCACCGAGCAGATCGATGCCCTGTCGGCGCTGGGGGCCAACCCAATCCATTACCTGGTAGTTCCCCGGTTTCTGGCCTGTGCCCTCTTGATCCCCCTCTTGACGCTCATAGGAGACTTCATGGGAGTGATCGCCGGCGCTTTCGTCAGCACGCAGATCTTCCACATTGACTCGTTTGCCTGCTGGAGGCACTCGCGCGGCTTCGCGGGCCGTTCCGATATCTTCGCCGGCGCATTCAAAAGTTATTTCTTTGGGGCCGCGATCGCTCTGATCAGTTGCCACCGTGGCTTGCATTCCAAGGCCGGTGCCGAAGGAGTGGGCAAGGCCGCCACCGAGGCTTTCGTCTTCTCGTTCATCGCTATTCTGTTCCTCGACTTCGTGATCGGGCTCACCTGGAACAATGTGTACAGGTCAATTTGGCCCGAGTCTCGAGGATTGCTATGAGCCAGGGCGCGGGGCCGGCGGGGCCGGGAGAGATGACCCGATCGAACTACATGATGTGAGCACACGATTCTCTATCGCTATCGGAGCGGGTAATCGCCCCTGTCGGAAGTCTTCGATGGAAGTGCATTCCTGCAACAATCCTGGAGAGAGGACAGCGACAGCTACGTTGCCGCGCCTCCGCTTCCCAAGATAGGTCCCAGCCGAAGGCCATTCCTTATTGGACCGGTTGAGTCTGTGCTATGGTGTTCCCGATCGGGTAACGCGCAAAAAGATCAATACTTTTACACATTTAAATAATAATTGCCTGAACGCACGATATAGCTAATTGATCGCAATGGGCCGCCTGGAATATGCCATGGGAGTCGGCCCGCCGCCGATGACTCAGGTCCCCAGGCATCCTTAGCCGAGACGAAGCCGAAGCATGCGGAGCACACCATGAGCGCGATCCCATCGGCCCAGGCCCTTCCGAGCAACGAGGCCCACGCCGCGACCACGACCCCGTCGGCGCTGCCCGCCATGCACCGAAATTGGTTCCGTCCGGGCCGTCTCCTCGCACTGGCCTTCCTGATCGCGCTGATTGCCGTTAGCGTGCCGGTCGCGAGGAGCTGGGTCAACTACCGTCGCACCCACTCCATCACCGACGACGCCTTCGTCGAGGCGCACATCGTCAACATCGCCCCGCAACGGGTCTCCGGCCGGATCGTCCAGTTCCTGGTCGAGGAGGACGACCGGGTCGTCCAGGGGCAGGTCGTGGCGGAGGTCGACCCGATCCCGTACCGTGACAAGGTCAACCTCGCGCGGGCCCAGCTCGCTGCCTCGCTCTCCGAGTTGAACCGCCAGAATGCCGAACTGGCCCGGACCCGCAAGGAGGTGCCGATCCAGACCGAGATCGCCCGCCGGTCCTTCGCCACCGCCGAGGCCGACCGGGCCAAGGCCGCGGAGTCGCTCAAGCTGACCGAGGACGATGTCGAGAAGGGGATCGAAGAGGCCCACGCCGGGCTGAAGGTCGTCAACTCCGAGCTGGTCCTCGCCCGCGCGGATCATGTCCGCTTCTCCATCCTCAGTACTTCCCAAATCCGCGGGTGAGAGAGGTGGCAGGGGATGGCCAACTCAAGCACTTCTCCGATAATGACTTGTGACAAGTTCCTTCATCTCGGAGGCTACTATGCGCAAGTCGACCACCCC
>JBKQHM010000081.1:0-23262 GCA_052148775.1 Isosphaeraceae bacterium
GTCCCGGAGGCCAGGCGCTCGACGCGACGGCCGTCGGGGACGACCTCGATGGGCCGGCGGACGGCGTCGGCCACCCCGCGCCCGCGCTGGGCGAGGGTCTCCCGACCCCGCCCCGTGACCTGGATCTCGTGATGGCCGACCGTCCTGGCCCGGATGCGGAAATGGACCGAGCGAACTTCGTTCGGCTTGAGTTCCAACGATCGCTCGGCGGTCTCCTCCAGCCGATCGAACCAGGGAGCATCCGCCAGGACCAGCGAGACGTCCTGCGGCTTGTCGAGGTAGTTCGAGACGACGACCGGGATGCCGACTTCGTCGCCGCGGGTCAGGGTCGTCGGCAGGTCGACGTCGACGAAGAACGGCTGGAACACGCGGATCGACGATTGCGCGTCGCCCAGGCTCCCGTCGGCCGAGACAGCGCCCATCGAGACGCGCCAGGTCGTGATCGAGTCGGCCAGCTCGAGGTCCAGGTGGGCGCGGCCCTGGTCGTCGGTGATCAGCTCCGGGCGCCAGAGCAAGGTCTCGGGGAAGTTCCGGCGGACGCGGACCCCGTCCGCCTCGTTGCCCTCGGCACCGGGCAGGGCCGACGCGGCCAGGCCGATCGCCTTCAGGTCGTTGAGCGCCTGGGCTCGTCGCGACGCCTCGCGTGCCGACTGGACCGCCGGCAGCAGCAGCGCGATGAGGACACCCACGATCAAGATCACGATCACGAGCTCGAACGCATTCTTGAACCGGTAGAACATCCAGACGAGCCCTCCGCAGAAGGCCGCGATCACGAGGACGACCCACGCACTTCCGATCACGGAGAGGGCTTTGAGTCGGACGGCCTCGACCGTTCGGATTTTCTCGAGATAGCTGCTCAGGACCAGGCTGTGCGAGCCGGCTCCTTTGCGCAGCTCGGCGATGAGATTTGCGGGCAGCCGGGCGGATTCGGCGAGCTGCTCCCAGTCGGGCCGTTGCAGCACCTGGAGGGTCCGATCGCCGATATCGGGATCGTTGCCCAGTGCGGCCTTGATGGCCCGGTTCGCGTCCTCCGGGCCGCGGGCCGTGCGGGCAAACAGCGCCTGTTCGAAGCGCGCCCGATCGTCCGGAGGCGCCGCGCGGACCAGGTCGTCGACCCCGGCCTCCTCCGGCGACCAGTCCTTGATCTCGTAGACCGGCTCGAGCAGTTCCGGCTCGAGCGTGAAGAAGGTCCGCTCCAGCCCCGGGCGTCGGTCGAGCACGCCGAAGACCGCCTCATCGACGGCGGCCAGGCTGATCGCCCCCGGCGCAGGCTTGCCGAGCTCGTCGGTCATCGCGAACGTCAGCGCGGCACGCTCGCCCGGCCGATACTCGGGCCGGTCGGTCGTCATCTGGATCGAGAGGGCGCGGGCCGGGCGGACGTAGATGACTCGCGACTCCTGGACCGGCAGCCCCTCCGGCCCGTATCGATACGCATGCAAGACGACGGTGCCGAAGAGCTCGCGCGGCAGGTCGATCGTCCGATCGCCGCGACCCTGGGCGACCGCGATCGAGTCGCTCAGCACCGTCTGGCCGTCCTTGACCAGGTCGAGGAACACCGGCTCGACGCCGCCGGCCAGCACCAGCACGCGGACCGGCTCGCCGCCATCGTAGACCGCCTTGTCGGTGCGGACCAGGTAATCGCCGGAGAGCTCGTCCGACGCCAGGCGAACCGGCCTGCGCCCGGTCCGGCCCTGATCGTCCTCGGCGCGGATGGTCCAGTCCACGGCGTCCGACTTCGGGGTGAACTCGAACGAGGCCACGCCGAGCTCATTGGTGCGCAGCTCGCGATCGAGGCCCGAGAGGATCAACCGGGCCTGGACCGGTCGACCGTCGATCGTGGTGGTGAGGAGGTGGATCGTGTTGGGCAGGTCCTTGACCAGCGCGCCGGCCTCGGGGATGACCTCGATCCGGATCGGATGCATCGACACGACCCGGGCCTCGCTCCGTTCCTGGGCCTGGCCGGCGGGGTCGCGCACCGTCGCGGTGACGGAGACCCGCGCCGATCCGCCATCTTGCTCGCGGCCGATGAGCGTCGCGGGCAAGGGCAACTCGAACGCCGCGGTCCCCTTGCCATCGGTGCGAAGCTCGACCGTCCGAAGCGCCTTCGTCGCGATGTCGGCCGTCTTGAGGGTCACGGTCACGCTCCCCTCGGCGACGGGCTTGCCGAAGACGTAGTCGGCCTGGACCCGGCCCTTGACGGGCTGGCCCGGCTGGTAGTAGGGCCGATCCAGCGTGAGGGCGACCTTGAACCGCGGCAGGACGTACCGCCTGACCTCGACCGTCGTCCGGCCGGTCGCCGCGCCGACGCGGCAATCGACCTGGTAGTTCCCCTCGATCAGCTCGTCGGCCATCGGGCAATCGGCCGAGCTGATCCCGTATCGGCTGGTCGGACTCCCTTCCCGGAAAACGACATTCCCGCGCGGGTCGGTCAGGGAGAAGCTCATCATCTGGCCGGCGACCGGCTTGAGGTCGGGCCGCCGCAGCGCCAGGCCGCGCATGCGGATGACCTGACCCGGCTGGTAGACCGGCTTGTCGGTGCTGGTCATCACCCGCCAGGAGTGCTCGAGCGTGACCGACCGCGTGATCCTCTCGGGGACCTCGGCCCCGCGCGGGCTGGCCGTGACCAGCAACTCATACGCGCCATCAGGCCAATCGGGCAGGTGGAAGCGAGGGACCGCCTCGCCATGTTCGCCGGTCGTCAGGCTGGCCAGTCGCACGCGACGGTCCCCTCCCGATCCCTGGCCCATCAGTTCGACGGTCACCGGGACGCCCGGCTCCGGGCCGCCGTCATGGCGCAACACGCGCAGGTGAAGCGCCGCGTCCGTGTCCGGCATCCAGGCGGCCTGACCCAGCACCCGAAGGTCGTACGGCGATGGCCTCAGCGACTTGTAATAGACGTGGAACCCGGCCAGGACCACGGCGATCACCAGCAAGGTCAGCCAGAAGAACGCCAAGGCCCGACCCTCCGCGCCCGAAGGCCGCGCAGCCAAGCCGCCCGTAGCGAGCTTGGATTCCCCGACATCGCCGGCATGGCCCCAGCGCGCCGCCGAGACTTTCTCGAGCGCGGCCCGGCACGACGGGCAACTCTCGCAATGCCGCCTGACGACCGAGGAGTCGGCCGGAGATAGAGTACGATCCAGATACGCGTTGAGACGGTCCAGCACATGCTCGTGGAGAGGGATCATGGCGCGGCCTCACGTTATGAAAGATCGGATGGGATCAGATCGGATGCGCCCGAACCAGAGGAGATCGCACGGGCCGTGTGCAAGGCGGCCCGAGTGCTCCCTTCATGATATCCATCGACGGGAGCGTCTGCGCGGGGATTATTCCCCGCGGCGTGTATCCGCCGACCCGCGGTGGAGGGCGAAATTGTCATGCTTCGATCGAATCGGCGCGGCCACCAGCTCCGGTTTGGATATAATCAATCGCCGGAAGGGGATAGTCATGCTTGCACGAAGGATTCCGATACCATGACGATCACGATCGACCTGACCCCTGAGGAAGAGGTGCGGCTCCAAGAGCGTGCCTCCCAGAAGGGCCGGGACCTGAGAGGATACGTGCACGACCTGATCGCCCGCGACATCGCGGCATTATCGAGAGCCGATGTCGACGAGGCCCTGGCACCATTCCGCCGACAGGTCGAGGCCAGCGGCCTGACCGACGCCGAACTCGATGCGTTTTTTGAAGAGGTCCGTGAAGAAGTCTGGCGTGAGAAGCAGAAGACCCCGCCCGATCGAGACTCATGATGACACGAGTCATCTTCGACTGCATGGTCCTCCTGCAGGCAGCGGCCCGGTCGCAAGGCCCGGCCGCGGAATGCCTACGCCTCGTCGAAGCCGGCCGGCTCAAACTCTTCCTGAGCCCGGCGATCGTTGCTGAAGTGCGAGACGTCCTGACGAGGCCGAGGACTTTGAAGAAGTTCCCGACCTTGACCCCGGAGGCCGTGCACCTGTTCCTCCAGGATCTGCAAGTTCACGCCGCGATCATGGACCAGATTCCCCATCGCTTCAGCCTGCCCCGCGACCCGAAGGACGAGCCTTATCTCAATCTCGCGATCGAAGCCGGCGCTCGGTATCTCGTCAGCCGCGATCGCGACTTGCTCGATCTGATGACCGATGAGGCCTTCCGCCGGTCATTCCCAGACCTCGTGATCCTCGATCCGGTCGAATTGCTTCGGTGGCTCGCCGAGAAGTCCTCGGACTCGTCGAACCCCAAGGATCACGGCAACGAGGCGTGAAGGCCCGCCGACGATCCCATTCACGACGCCTGCGACATCACCGGCGGATCGGCCTCGAGATGCCAGTCGAACGGGATGCGCTCGTCGCGGGTCTGGAGCGTGATGGATAGACCATGGGTGCGGCACGTCTCGCGGAGGGCGACGATGGCGTCCTGGGCCGTGAGGACATCGGGGTAGCTGAGCCAGCCGACGAACCGCCCGTCCTCGATCCGCGACCGGCCCGCGACGACGGCCTTCTGGCCGCGGAGCCGCTCGAACAGGTCGATCAGCGTGCGGAGGGTCTCCGCGGCGGCGGGGAACTCGGCCGTGCGCCGGACCAGTTCTTCCGGCGGCCAGGCCATCACCATGCAGACGCTCAGCGTCGCGTCGTCCGGGTCCTGGTCCGACAGCACGTGTGCCGGCACGTCCTTCTCGAACCGGGTCCAGATCAGCTCGACGCCCACGGTCCGGATCCGGCTCGAATCGAAGCGGCGACCCTCGGCCGTGCCCGAAGCCGAGCCCGCCCGATCGGACTCGTCCGGCTCGTCGGCAGCCCCGGTCCCGTTTGATTGGGCCGTCGCCGCGGCGGAGCCGTCCGTCGTCGCGCCGTTGCCGCCCGGCCCACGTGACCCCGCCCCCCAGGTCCAGGCCCAATCGTCCGACCGCCCCGCGGCCGCCGCCGCATCCGCCCCGCGTGCCTCCCACGGATTGGACCTTGGCGGCTCGGCCGCCGTCGTCTTCAAGACCTCATAGGCTCGCGCCACCATCCGGAACGCCCACTCGTCGCCCCCCATATCCGGATGATACTTCTTCGACTTGGCGCGGTACGCTTCGTGAATCTCCTCCATCGAGGCATCCGGGCCAACCCCCAGGATTGTACGCGGATCCAGCGAGAACGCATGAAAACCCATGATAACACTCAGATCCTTAATGAATTCGCGCGGTGATCGCCTCGGCCCGACTCCAGACGTCTTCCCCGAACCGCGAGGCATCTCCTTCGACTCTTAACAATAGCAAGTCCCTTGCCAATCGATCCTCGGCCTTCGGAATCCCCCTTCTCCCCTTGCAAATCCCCGGGAGCCCTGCCTATTCTCCAATGTTCGTTAAACAATTTGGTCATTGGTCACTGGTCATTGGTGTCGAGCCCTCGCTCGCCCTCCCTTGGTGCTGCATCGTCGAAAGCCTGCGAGTCGTCTCATCGCCGTGATCAAACTCCGTCCCGCCAAGCTTCCGGCAAGTTACCAATGACCAACGACTAATAACAAAGGACCAATGACCAATGACTGATGTCCAGGACATGAGCCGAAGGCGAATGCTTCGGATCGGTGGCCTCGGGTCGCTGGGCCTTTCGTTGCCCGGGCTGTTGCGGGCCGAGGGCCAGGGGCTGTCGGCGCGGGGACGATCCGGGGCCGCACCGATCCGGTCGTGCATCCTTTTGTTCTATTACGGCGGGCCCAGCCACATCGACACGGTCGACCTGAAGCCTCACGCCCCGGCGGAGGTGCGCGGCGCATTCGGCTCGATCGCGACGAGCGTGCCGGGGATGCGCGTCTGCGAGCACCTGCCGCACACGTCGCGGGTGATGGACCGCGTGGCGGTCATCCGGAGCATGCACCACCCGATGACGAACCACAACGCGGCGGCGTTCACCGCGATGTGCGGCCGCAACCCGCTCAAGGGTGACCTCGAGCTCCTGGGCAACGACCGCAACGACCCGCCGTGCTACGGCGCGATCCTGAGCGCGAACATGCCGGAGCGCCGGGGCCTGCCCACGTCGGTGGCCTTGCCCCACGTGCTGTACAACGTCGTGCAGCTCCCCGGCCAGATCGCGGGCTTCCTCGGCTCGGCACACGACCCGTTCCAGGTCAACGCCGATCCCAACTCGCCCGATTTCCGCCTGGGCGAGCTGGAGCTTCCCGGCGACGTGTCGATCGACCGGCTCGATGACCGGGCCGCGCTCCTGGGCCGGCTCGATGCCCGTCGACGCCGCATCGAGGCCCGGGCCGAGGCCGAAGCCAGGGCCGGGGCAGGGGGGAGCCGCACCGCGCACCGGGTCGATCCGTGCGACGTCTACACGGAGAAAGCGTTCCGCCTGCTCCACTCGCCGGCCGTGCGCAAGGCGTTCGACCTGGGCGCGGAAGACCCGAGGCTCCGCGACCGATACGGCCGGACCAAGCTCGGCCAGAGCGCGCTCCTGGCCCGACGGCTAGTCGAGGCCGGCGTCCGGTTCGTCACGGTCTACGACGGCCAGTACAATGGCCAGGACGCCAACTGGGACGCGCACGCCAGCGTCTTCCCCAGGCTCAAGGACCACCTGCTCCCGCCGTCGGACCGCGCCTTCGCCGCGCTGATCGACGACCTGAGCGGCCGCGGCCTGCTGGAAGAGACCCTGGTCATCGCCATGGGCGAGTTCGGCCGTACGCCCAAGATCAACGGCACCGCCGGTCGCGACCACTGGCCTTATTGCTACAGCGTCCTCCTGGCCGGCGGCGGCGTCCGCGGCGGGACCACCTATGGCTCGAGCGACAAGCTGGGCGCCTACCCCGACACCGACGCCGTCACCCCAGGCGACCTCGCCGCGACCTTGTTCTGGCGGCTGGGCCTCGACCCGACGCGGGAGATGATCGACCTCACCGGCCGTCCCTACAAGCTCGCCGACGGCCAGCCCATCCGGGCGCTCTTCGGGTGATGGCAACCTCCGATCCGTGATACAATCGAGCCTTCGCGAATCATCGACGGATGGAGGCCGATCATGGCGACCACGATTTTAGGGATCGTCCGGGAAGGCAAGATCGTCCCGCAGACCGCCCTTCCCGACGGCTTGCAAGTCCAGATCACCGTCCCGGAGGAGGTCGTGATCCCCGAGGAAGTGGCGACGGCCATGACGGAGCAAGCGGAACTCCCGGACGAGCTCAGCCTGGAGCTCGCGGGACTGGAACACCTCGACGACGAAGCCCTGTGGCAAGCCGCGCGGAGCCGCCTGGCTGCGGTCATGGCCCGGCGCACGGAGAAACTGCATCAAAAACGGCAGCGCGAAGGGCTCACCGGGGCCGAAGCTCGAGCCCTCGCCGAACTGTTACGGCAATACGAACGGGCGATGCTGATCCGCGCCTGGGCCGCAGCCTTGTTGAAGCAGCGCGGCCATGATGTATCGAAGCTCATCGACGCGCCATGAGCCGGTCATACATCTCCAAAGCCCTGCGTGCCAAGGTCCATGCTCAAGCACGCTATCGTTGCGGCTATTGTCTGACCCAGCAGGCCGTCGTGGGCACGCCCATGGAGCTGGATCATCTCATCCCCGAGGCCCTCGGCGGCCGTACCGTGGAAGAGAACCTCTGGCTCGCCTGCTCGCTGTGCGACGACGCCAAGAATTGTCGGATCGCGGCCCGCGATCCCGTCTCTGGCGAGGTCGTTCGTCTGTTCAATCCACGCGATCAAGTCTGGTCCGATCACTTTCGCTGGTCGGATACCGGCGATCATATCCTGGGTTCGACTCCGACTGGACGCGCGACGGTCATCGCACTGAATCTGAACCGCACCACGCTGGTGCGGGCACGGCAAGCTTGGGTCGTCGCGGGGTGGCACCCCCCGAGCGATTGAGCGGCTCGATCCGAGAATCGCCCTTGTCCTTTTCCGACGGACACGTATACTGCTCGCTCGACCGGGCCGGCACTCATGCTCCCGGTGCGCACGTCTTCGGTCAAATCGATCTCGTATGCCGGCGGAGTCTCGACAATGAAGTCGCTCTCGGTTGCGCACGCCTTGATGACTCTCGTTCGCGACAGGCGGGCCGGCTCGATCGCCCGGGATCGGGCATGGTCGCCCGCATCGTGGTCGGTCGAGCACCTGGAGCCGAGGCTGGCACTCAGCGCGACCGCGGCGCCGGCCGTGCAGATGATCTCGGCGACCACCGCCGACTCCAAGAGCGTGACGATCGAGTACCAGGTCAACCAGCCCATCACCGCCGCGACGCCCCTGGAATTCGGCGTCTACCGATCGAGCAACACCCAGTTCGACTCGAGCGCCTCCATGGTCGACACGTACAACCTGGTCCCGCCCGACTCGTCTACGGGCCAGGCCGCGACGCTCGACCAGGCCGGCCAGCCGGCGACGGCCGTCGGGACCCACGAACTCACGATTCCCTTGCTCCAGGGCCTGCCGCCCTATCCGGACAAGCCTTATGTCCTGGTCGTCGCCGACCCCGGTTCGCCCTCCGCCACGACGAACCCGCAAGAGACGGCGTCGTTCCGCGTCTACACCATCGGGATCGTGACCCACGGCGGCATCCAGGACACGAGTTGGACGCACGGCCCGCCCTGGCAGCTCCAGATCGCCTACGAGATGAAGCAAGAGGGCTTCGACTCGGTCATCCACTACAACTGGGTGCAGCAGAGCGGCACGCCCGGCGAGGCGATCAAGCAATCGCCGAGGCTGGCGCGGATCATCCTCGGCACCGCCGACCGGTTCCCCGCGAACGCAGTGGTCGACCTCGAGTTCATCGGCCACAGCGAGGGGACGGTGGTCAACACCTATGCCATCGCCAAGCTTTCGGGCGAGATGATCCCGCAGCTCACATCCGGCTTCATCGAGGACACCCTGCTGGATCCCCACGCCGCCAACAACGACCTCCCCTCCGGCAAGCAGATCAGCTTCGCCGGGCCGCTCGCCGGGCTGGCCCAGTCGATCGTCACGAACTACCAGGCCGAGGCCAAGGACCCTCCCGCGTACTTCCCCTCGATCGTCGACGAGGCCCAGGTCTTCTACGAGCACACCGCGGCCACGGCCGGTGGGATCTATAACCTCTGGGGCCAGGTCCCCGTCAAGAGCGACGGCCCCCTGGTGCATTACTACAACCTGACGCCCAGCGGGGTGACCCACTCGGGCAATACCGGAGTGTCCGAGTGGTACCGGAACTTCATCGTGCCCACGCTGGGCAACCAGGCCCCCCTGGTCCAGCAACTCCAGCTCAACGGCCGGATCGACGGCGCGCAAACCCCCGCGACGCCAGCCGTCACCTCGACGGGTGGGGGCGCCCTGGTGCGCCAGGCCAACGCGAGACGCGACGAACGCGCCTACGGGCCGGAGCAGGTCGTATCGACCAGCCAGCCGGAGTTCTCCGGCACGGCCGCGCCCGGCTCGCAAGTGCGGCTCTACGTCGGGCCGGCGACGGAGCCCACCGAGACCCGGCTGGCCGGCCTGACCTATGCGGACTCTTCCGGCGATTGGTCATTGACCGCCCGCCGCCCGCTCCACGACGGACAGTACCGCACGCTCGTCTCGGCCTACTCGCGCGCCCTGGCCACCCGGCCCGGCCTGAAGGTCGTCCCCACCCAGCCGCTGGGACGCCTCGTCGTCGACGCACAGCCCGGGTCCTGAGCGGGAATTCGGATCGACAACACTGACGAGAATCGAATAGGCCCTCACCCTTCCCAAGAACACGACCTCACGGGTAAAGTGGGGCAGTTGTGTGGAAGGCGCCACACGTCGACAAAGCCGTCGGCCTTCCGAGGAAGGAGGTGGCACCGATGAGCGAGACGATACACGTCGACGACTCGCTGGTCCAGAGGCTGCCCACGCCGCTCGCGAAGCTGGTCCGACGCGCCCGCAACGCCAAGACCCCGCTCGACCGACACCAGGCCGCCTATTATCTCTGGGAGGCCGCGCTGAAGCTCCTCGGCTCGGTCGCGGTCGTCGAATACGCCGCACTGGAGGATCATGATCCCAAGCTCGTCGAGATGCTCGAGAACCTGGCCCGTCCCTCGGTCGGCCACTGGTGGGAGTTCGTCCGCCGCCTGGTCCCGGTGCTGGCGGATTCGGGTGACCCGGCCTTCCGGAACGTCCGCGACCTGGTCCTCGGCCCCACCCGCGATGACCTGCCCCGCGCCGCCGGGCTCGACGTGGCTCTCGTCGAACATCAGAAGGGCAAGGCGTCGGCCCGGGCCACCGTCAGACTGACAGAGCTGTTCGAACACCTGGTCTGGTATCGCAACAAGGAGCTTGGCCATGGCGCCGCCGGCCAGCGCCCCGGACGGTTTTTCGACCGGATGGCCCGGGCGATGCTGGGCGGCGTGGTCGAGGTGCTCGGCGAGCTGGACGTCCTGGCCGGCCGACGGCTCATCTATGTCGGCGAGGTCCGCCGCCTGTCCTCCGGCGACTGGCTGGTGGAGCGGTACGAGCTGGTCGGCGAGTCGCCGCGGCGGATCGAATCGCTGGAGGTCGCCGAGGGCCGAGAATCCTCGCTGCCCCGACCCGAGCGCGTCTATGTCGAGCGGTCGGGATCGGTGCCCCAGGACGGACGTGCGGCGCTGCTCTGCCTCAGCCCGCTGATCCACGTCGAGCTCGATTCGGAGCGGATCTACTTCCTCAACGCGCGGCGCGGCAAGCGGCAGGCGGAGTATCTCTGCTACCACGACGGCGAGCAACTGCGCCGCGACCTGGAGACCGAGCACCGCGAGCTGCTGGCGCGAGTCCTGCGGATGGACGTCGACGCCGAGGACTTCGAGGCATGGGCGACGAAGTCGCAGGCCGAGGAGCCGGCGGCCGAACCCGAGCCGGCCGAGCGGACCATCGGCGAGTTCGAGCTGCTCAGCCGGCTGGGACAGGGGGGCATGGGCATTGTCTACCGCGCCTGGCAGCCCTCGCTGGGCCGGCAGGTCGCGCTGAAGTGCATGCTCAAGAGCGGCGACCCCAAGGCCGAGGCCCGCTTCGCCCGCGAGATCCGAGCGCTGGGCCGGGTCGAGCACCCGGGGGTGGTGAAGGTCTTCACTTCGGGCTCGGAGGCCGACCAGTGGTTCTTCGCCATGGAGCTGGTCGAGGGCGCCGATCTGGCCAGGGTCTGCGAGCAACTGTCGGGCCGCAAGGTGACGGAGGTGGACGACACGACCTGGCGCCAGGCGCTGACCTCGGCGTGCGCCGCGGCGCGGTCGAGCGAGGTGCCGCTCAGCGATTCAAGCCAGACCGCCGATCGCCTGGACCGGGCGCGGAAGGCGACCGAGTCATCAGACGAGGAGAGTAACGAAGCGGTCCCGACCGCCGTGCGCGGCCCGGGGTATGTGGCCGAAGTCGTTGAGATCATCCGGAAGGTGGCCGAGGCCGCCGACGCGCTGCACGAGGCCGGGATCGTCCACCGCGACATCAAGCCGGGCAACATCATGATGGGCCGGGACGGTCAGACACCCGTGCTGATGGACCTGGGCCTCGCCCAGCTCGCCGACGAGTCCGAGGGTCGGCTGACGCGGACGCGGCAGTTCATCGGGACGTTGCGGTACGCCAGCCCGGAGCAGGTCCTGGCGGCCACGCGGGTGGATCGCCGTAGTGACGTCTACAGTCTGGGCGCGACCCTCTGGGAGCTGCTGACGCTCCGCCCGCTCTTCGGCGCCACGGATGCGACGCCGACGCCCGAGCTGATGCAGATGATCCAGTACACCGAACCGGGCAGTCCGCGGAAGCTCAACCCGAGCGTGCCCCGGGACCTGGAAGCGATCGTGCTCAAGTGCCTGGAGAAGGACAAGGCGCGGCGGTACGCGACGGCGGGCGAACTGGCGGCCGACCTGGGTCGGTTCCTCCGGAATGAGCCGGTGACGGCGCGGCTGTCGTCTCCCTGGGAGCTGACTGTCAAGTGGATGCGCCGGCGGCCGGCGATCGCGATGTTGAGCGCGGCGGTGTTCCTGGTGGGGATGATCGGCATCGCGGGGGTGTTCTGGCAATGGCGTGCTGCCAACGCCAACGCCAAGAAGGCGAAGGAGCAGGAGGGGAAGGCACTCCTGGCGCTCCGCGAGGCCGAGATACAAACGAAAAAGGCAGAGGAGCAGGAAAAGAAGGCGCGATCTGCACGAGACGAGTCCGATCGGCAACGAGACATGGCCCGACTCAACGCCTACGCCGCGCACATGAACCTGGCCCAGCGCGAATGGGAGGACACTTTCGTCGACAGCGCGTTGGATCTCCTGGAGGGTGAACGGCCCAGGAAAGGCGAAGCTGATCTCCGCGGCTTCGAATGGTTCTACCTCAATCGGCTTTGCCATTCCGACTTGAGGACGCTCAAGGGACACACCAAGTCCGTCTCGGGTGTAGCGTTCAGCTCCGACGGGCGGCGCATCGCTTCCGCTAGTTCCGATCAGACGGTCAAGATCTGGGACGCCAACTCCGGACTGGAGACACTCACACTCAAGGGACACACCAGCCCCGTCAGGGCCGTGGCGTTCAGCACCGACGGGCGGCGCATCGCTTCCGCCAGTGAGGATTGGACGGTCAAAATTTGGGACGCCCGGGACAAGTGAGGGAACGGATTCCTCTCACACGGTAACCGAGTTGCTGGACCTCGCCTTCCTGGCGGAGCGCCTCGGGTGACTCGTGGAGACCCGCGAACCACTCTGACGGGTGTCGTCAGCTCCGTCATCCTCAACAATACATGGCCACGAGGATCACTGCGGCGAGAACGATCCTCTCGTCGGTCAGGGGTTCCGACCTGGCAGGACCGGACGTCGGGCCGGAAAGCCTGACCTACTTTCATACCAGCATGTTACGAGGGGCATGCCACTCGGACAGATCGGGCCAGTGCAACCCGCGGATGCTATGCGGAAGGCCGTCCTGAGGCGGAGGCATGCCGATCCGAGAGTTCCTCGAGATGGCTCCTGGCGGCCTCCAACAATTCCTCGTCTTCGACGTCCCAGATCGCCTCGGCGGTGAAGCCCTTTGCCATGTAGGAAAGGTTGGCGAGCGACTGGCCGAATCGGACCTCAGGCGTATGGTCTCCGAGATCGTCCAGGACTCGTAGCAGTTGGCGGCGGACTTCGGGATTCATGGAATCCGGTCTCCGGTGGTCGGGAGGCTAGAGCGCTTCGCGATTGGGTTGCGCACACTTGATATGAGCCCGAAGCGCAAGCGAGTGCGTGCTTTCCGGGAATTCACTCGCTTGCGCTTCGGGCTCGTAGGAGTCTGCTTCGTGTCGAGCTGTGCGCAAACCAATCGTAAAGCGCTCTAGACGGGGTTAACTGTCTGACAATCCCGCCGCCAGCTCAGGTACTCATGCAGCGCGTTGTTGACCGCCGCCTCGTCCGTGAACGCGCCGGATACGTCCGCCGCGAGTCGAACCACACGCAACCGCTCCTGGTAGCGGGCCGCGTACTTGCCGCGCACCACACCTCGCAGCGCAGTGAAGTCATACTTTGGTTGAAGGTCGTCGACAGGCTCCGGATCGTTTGGGGAAATTGCCATTCTCGTAGTCCTTTCGCGCACGGCGGTGACCTCCCAGGCACTGATGATGCGTAACACGTCGCCACGATCCGTGTAACACCACCTTATCCGCCTCCGAACCCCACCAAGATCGCCTCGATTTCATCGGCCAACAGCAATGTACCCCCACGCGGTGAATCCACCATGGTGAACCCGTGGGCGCGGCCGTCATACCAGGGGTCGGCGTTGTCGTAGCCGGCGCGGGGCGGCTTCCGCGCGCCCGTGGCCGGGTCGGTCACGCGGTCGTCCTCGCCGTACTCATGGCGGCGACGCTCCGTTTCGGCCCGGTCGAGGAGGCCCGCCAGGCCGCGGAGCGAGGCGCCGCTGTCGGGCGTCACCGACAGGATGCAACGGCGGGCGTGGCGTGCCGACTCCGATAGGAACACCGACAGACCGAGGAATCCCACGCCGTTCGGCGCGCGCTCCCGGTCGCTCCGCGCCCAGTCCTTGAAGAAGATGCAGCGATCGGGGTCGTCCGGGTTCTGGACGTCGCGGACCAGGAGCGTATCCACGTCCACCCGCCCGCCGAATTGTCCCGGCAGGCTCAACCGGACAACTCGGGCATGCGTCGCCGGGTCGGCCAGCTTGCGATGGTAGCGCTCGACGTCGGCCAGTATGTCCTGCCGGTCGTTCTCATCGAAGAGGTCCGGGTCGGCGAAGGCGTCCACGGAGGGCAAGGCCATGCCTGCGCGAAGGCTGTGATCCAGGACGTACGCGATCAGATTCAGCCCCTGCTGGACGCACTCCCGCCAGTAGGGGTGATCGGCCTGCCGGCCCAGTCGCGCGTACCGGTTGAGCAACTGCATGTAGGCCGCGTAGGGGGCGAACGGATGAGTCAACGTGTGGCCGATCGAGCCCTCATCGATCTTGTCGGCGTACCGGGCCAGGGCCTCGGCGCCCGGAGGGAATTCCCCGGTGCTGAGCAGGGCGATCGCGAGATAAGCCGATGCCACCGCGTCGAAGTCGGGCGACTCGAGCAGCACGATCGTGAAGGGAGCGGTCGGATCGTGACGTGTCAGCACCGCGCCCGCGACGAGATCGGGGTTCGACAGGACGAGTCGGGCCGTCGAGCCGGCATAAGCGTGCAATTGGTGGTGGTCGATCACTCCGAGCCGGAGGTCGTTGCCGACGTCCAGGTACAACCGGTCCGGCGCCGGACCAATCGCCGACGACGAGCCGGCGCCCGCGAAGACGAACCGGATCGCCTCGCGAGGAACGAGGGGGCGATTTCTCGGGACCGTTGACGCTTGCACCCGGCGCGGACCCTGAGCGGTTGCGGGAGCCGAGTCTCTCTCGAGAAAAGCCTCCAGATCAGCGGCGAATTCCTCCATGCTGGTGTAGCGATCCTCGGGCCGGGGTGCGAGAGCCTTGAGGCAGATGGTGTCGAGCTCGGGATCGTCCTCGACCCGATGCGTCGAGGGAGAAACCGGCGGCGCGTCGTTCGGATCGGGGCCGAATGGTCTGCGCGGAGTCGGAAAGGGCAGCCGCCGCGCGAGCTGCTCGTAGAGGATGCATCCCAATGCGAAGACATCGCTGTGCGGACCGTGGTCCTCGGTATCGCCGTGGAGCTGCTCGGGTGCCGCGAAAGCCCGAGTCCCGATGAACATGCCCGGCTCGGTCAATCGAGGACCGGGGTCATCCATCACGAGCGCCAGGCCAAAGTCGATGACGACCGGGACACCCTCGTGAGTCACCACGATATTCGAAGGCTTCAAATCACGATGGATGACGCCCTCACGGTGGGCCGCGGCCATCGCGATCGCCACGTCCCGGATCATCGCGGCGCTCTCGCGGGGCGTTCCGCCCGGAGATCGGGAGAGTAGGACGCCCGGGACGTATCTCATCACGAGATAGTCCGTGCCATCGACCTGACCGACATCAATCACCCAGGCCAGGCCCGGATGGACCAACCGAGCGGCATACCGGGCCTCGCGATAGAACCGCTCTCTCAGCCCAGGGTCGGCGATGATCTCGGGCCGGGGAATCTTCAAGGCCACCTTGATCTCGAGCTTGAGATCCCGGGCGAGGTAGACTTTCCCCATGCCGCCGCCGCCCAGCCACTCGAGGAGCCGATAACGGCCGAAATCTTGGGGAAAAGGGCCGTTCTTGTCCGGCGTCATCCAGACCGTGGTCGAGGAATCGGGCTGCTTGCCATCGACGGTCGTGCCGGGAGCCGGATCGCCGGTCAGCGACGAGGTGGCGGGCGTCGGATCGTCGGACCCGGTCATCGGCTCGGTCGAACCCGACGATCGTCGCCCCGGCAATGGCGAGGTTGGTTCCAAGTCAGCCACGGTAGGCCCTCCGAATCCCCCCAGGTCGGGGTGACTTGGTCTGTTCAACGGTCGTCGGTCCCAATCAGATTTTAGAAAGAATGCTTCTCATACTCAAGTGTAATGCCGGCTGATTTTCAGGGACATTACCGAGGATCTGACGATCACGGAGTTCGGCCTGAGCCTTGAAATGAGACTTCTCGCTGAATGACACCGAACCCGGGACCGAGAGGCGCCGTCAATACCGCTGATCCCCTTACTCGGCCCGCGACCAACTACTCCCCAATCGGCGTGGAGAATCGAGAGATCCCATTGACCGGCCCTACAGCGGGCTCTCCGCCGAGTTCTCTTCGACCTCTTTGAGCAGATCCTGGAAGTCGGCCCGTCCGCGGATCGCGTCGAGGTCCGTGTCGGACTCGAGGACGTCCCGCTTGAGGAACCCGCCCCGGATGGCGCGGCGGAGGAGCTGTACGGCCCGATCGCCGTACTTCTCGCGGCGAAACCGATCCCCCTTGCTCAGCTTGTCGACGTCGAGTGTGCCCTGAGTCCCGTTCGCGGCGCCGATCACGCTGACGCCGAGCGCCAGGTTGCACGCCAGGCCGTAGCTGTTGCGCGGGTCGAGCCGGGGCAGGCCCTCGTAGAGGTCGACGGCGCGCTGGAACGAACGGAGGGCCTGCCCCGGCTCGCCCGACTGCTGGTGCAACCGGCCGATGTTGTTGTAAGCCTTGGCCAGGTCGACGCGCGAGTCGATGTCCTCGGGGTGCTCGGCGATCAGCCGATCGAGCATCGCCCTGGCCTTCTCGGCGAACGCGAGCGACTCGGCCGGCTCGCGACGACGCCGGTGGAGATCGCTCATCATGTTGTAAGTGCTGGCCAGCCCGCCCTGATAGTTCAGCACGCCGGGATACTGCCGGCCGAGCCGCTCCAGGACCTCCACGGCCCTGCGCAGGCTCTTCAGCGCCGAGTCGAGCTTGCCGGCCATCTGCTGGGCGACGTTCAGGTCGCCCAGGTCCATCGCCAGGACATAGGTCTGATCGGCCAGCTCGGGGCGCTCGCGGACGACCTCCTCGCGGAGTTCGACGGCCGCCTGATAAGACTCCAGCGCCGGCTCGGTCTCATCCGGCTGCGACGTCAGGGCCTGGCCCAGCAGGCCCTGGGCCTTGGCCATGGCGATCCGCGGTTCGATGGCCTGGGGGTCCCCGGCGGCCCGTTGCGACTCGATCTCCAGGACCTTCCGGAGCGCCTCGATCGCCTCGGAGGGCTGACCTTGCTCGAGCCGGATCTGTCCGATGTTCTGGAGGGCCAGGCTCAGATCGTGACGTCTCGAGCCTGAGGTGGGATCGGCTGCGACCAGGGGCTCGAGAAGTCCCCCGGCGCGTCGGAAGGCGACGAGGGCCTCGTCGCGACGGCCTTGCAGGCGCATGAGCATCAAGCCCAGATCGTTGAGGGTGCGGGCCAGTCCCTCCGAATCATCCGGGTTGCCGGGCTGGGCCGCGACCAGCTTCTCCCAGAGCGCGACGGCCTGCTGCAACCGGCGGACGGCCTGCGCCGGCGAGCCGATCTCTCCGGTGATCCTGGCGGCGCGGGAGCGGGCCGCGGCCTGCTCGGCGCGGAGCGCGGGGTCGTCGCCATGCTGGTCGAGGAATTCCTCGTAGAACCGCTGCGAATCCCGGAGCAAAACCTTGCGAAGCGGTTGGAGCCCCGGCTGGTTGAGCTGGCGATCCTCGGTGACCCGCGTAAAGAACTGGTCGACCGCCCGTCGGGCCTGTTGCGACGATGCCTCGGCGCGATCGCGCTCGCGACGGACGAGGACCAGGCCCGTCGTGGTACCGGCGATGCCCGCCACCATCGACAGGAGCAGGACGATCCCGACGGCCACGGCCGACGCGTGCCGACGCACGAACTTCGCCGCGCGATAGCCCGGCGAGTCGCGGTGCGCTCGCACCGGCCGGCCCACCAGGAAGCGGTGAACGTCGTCGGCGAACTGCTCGGCCGAGGCATACCGACTCTCCGGCTCCTTGCGCAACGCCATCAACGCGATCGCGTCGAGATCACCGGCCAGCATCCGCTCGAGCCGGACCGGGGTGACGCCACGGGCCTCGGCGATCTCCTCGGGGGTGGGGGCCGGCGGCGGCTCGGGCGAGGCAAGAGGTACCGGCTCGGATTCCGCCCCCGGCGGCATCGGCCCGAGGGTGCCCGCCGCCAAGACCGGCCGTCGCGAGACCGCCGCGCTGGGCCGCTCGGGTACCTGCTCGCAGATGGCCCGGAAGATCTCCGATGTCGCCCCGTCGTCGAGCCGGTAGGGCCCGAGGCCCGTCAGGAGCCTGTAGAGCACGACCCCCAGCGCGTAGACGTCGCTGGCCGTCGTGATCGGCTCCCCCATGACCTGCTCGGGGCTGGCGTACTCCGAGCTCGAGGCCAGCTCGGGATGGATCAGCCTGGCGATGCCGAAGCCGATCAGCTTGGGTACCCCATCCGAGGTCACCAGGATCTCGCCCGGCTTCAGTCCGCCGTGGATCACGGCGTGCTGGTGGGCGAAATGCACGGCGTGACAGACCTTCTCGAAGAGGCGCAGCCGCGCGGGGACATCCAGCCGGCGGCCGTCGCAATACGCGTCGATCGGCTGGCCGTCGACGTACTCCCTCACGAAGTAAGGCCGGCCATCTTCGGTCGTCGCGGCATCGAGCAGACCCGCAATACTGGAGTGCTTGCCGAGCGCCGCCTGGGCGTGGACCTCGGCCTGGAAACGTCGCACGATAGCTTCGCCGTCCGTCCCGCACCGGATCAGCTTGATGGCGACCTCTTGCCGGAAATCCTCGACCCGGGTGGCGCGGTAGACGGTCCCCATGCTCCCGCCGCCGATCCTCGCGGTGAGCTCATACGGGCCGATCCGGCGCCCGACCATCGGGTCGGGCTCGCCCGACGCGATGAACTCCGAGTCCGAGGGGGAATGCCCCTCGAAGCCGTCGGTCGGGGCAAGGAACGCATCGGATCCGGCGACCCCCGCGCTTCGGCCCGAGCTCGCCGTTGCCGTGACGGCCTCCACCGCGATCGACTCGAACACCTCGAAGCTCGGCACGTTGTCGGTGTCGGCCGGGGCCGTCAGAGCTTCATCCGGGTTGTCCCGGGAAGGATCGTGATTCATCGCTGGCTGAGACCCCCTCCGTACCGCGCCGAGTTCCCGAGGATGGGGCCTTAATCGACCGACCACGCAGCCTACTTCGACTTAAACGAGCCCACCGCTCGATCTCGCATTATACGCGAAAGCGGTGACGGTTGTCCCAGGATGCTCGATCAGTCACGTTGACCATCGCGCGTGGGCGGGACGAGCTTCAGCCTGGCCACGAACATCGTTCTGAGAATGATCCGGGTCAAAGCCACGGCCGCCACCGAGCCGGCGCCGCCCGTCGCCGCCGCGACCGCCGACTCCGCCCACGCCGACGGGACCGAGGCGGTGGCTTCGGAAGCGGCGATGACGACCCCCAGAGCCGCCCCGGTCACGCCGCGACGGACGAGACGACCCCGCAGTTTCTCCCGCGCCTTCACCAGCCGGTGACGCAGCGTCGGCTCGGTCCAGTCGAGGCGGCTGGCGGCCTGCTCGTAGGTCAACCCCTCCAGGTCGCAGAGCACCACCGGCAGCCGCAGGCCCTCCGGCAGCCGGTCGACCTCCTCGTGCACGATCGAGGCGATCTCGGGATCGAGCTCGCGACGATCCGAGTCCGCGATCGCCATCGTCGATGCCTCCGCCTCGCGCCTCCGACGCTTCTTCGCCTGCACGCTCGCCTCGACCGCGGCCCGATAGGCCACCCGGTGCAGCCAGCCGCCCAGCGCGTCGCCGCCTCGCACGGAACCGGCCGTGCGGGCCAGCACCAGGAAGGTGGCCTGGAAGGCGTCCTCGACGTCGTGCTCGTGTCGCAAGACGGCTCGGCAGGTCGCCGCGACCATCGGCCCGTGCCGCGCCACCAGCGCGGCGAAGGCCGGGCCGTCACGGTCGTCGGCATATCGCGCCAGGAGCTGACCATCAGTCAGGCCGACGGTCGTCCCGACGCTGAAGAGGTCGCGCAGGTGTCGCAAGGTTGTCCCCGATGTCATGACGCTGGCCATGATTCGACCGCCTCCCCGGTTGCATCCATTTTCAGACACGACGCCCGGGCATTCCAGCCCGACGGACTCGCTCGCCGGAATAATGAGGGACCGGACGACCGCCGCCTCCCGACTTTTTCCGGAATCGCTCGGAAGCCATCGCAACAGGAAAGCGTTGAGATCCGCGGCGGGCTAATGCCGCACCCAGGCATCGGAGGTCGCTGATCCGGGGATGGCGCACAAGAGCCAAGTGGGTACAATGGTCCCGATCACGCTGTCTGAATGACCGTGTCCGGGAGATCACCGACGATGAATACCATCGCAGACAATAAGGCCCTCACCGGGACCTGGCAGGACGGCCGGATCCTGCTCGACGAGCCGGCCGATTGGCCCGAGGGCTGCCGGGTTCTCGTCACACCCCAGGAATCACAGGAAACGGAGTGGCTGGGAATCACGGAAGAGCAATGGCCCAGAACTCCGGAAGCCTTGGTCGAGTGGCTGGAATGGCTCGACTCGATCGAGCCCATCGAGATGACGCCGGAAGAAGAGGCGGACCTGCTCGCTTGGAGACAGAAGCTCAGGGACCTCGAACTTGCCAGCTTCAGCAAAAGGATCGAGGGGCTCTTTGAATGAGACGTTACCTCCTCGACACCGGGATCGCGAGCGACTTCATCCACCGGAGACATGGCGTCGATTCCCGGGTGGGCGAAGCCGTCTTGAGGGGTGATATCGTCGGCATCTGCGTACCGGTCCTGTGTGAGCTATGGGCGGGCGTGGAATCGAGCGCCAGCCGGGACCGGAACCTTGATCGGATGAAACACGCACTTTCCCGACTGCGGGTCTGGCCATTCGAGGTGAAGGCGGGCGAGACCTACGGGCGACTCTATGCCGAACTGAGACGCAAGGGCCGCCCCATGCAAGTCATCGACATCCAGATCGCCGCCATTGCGCTGTGTCTGGGCAACTGCACGGTCGTCAGCAAGGACAGCGACCTGCCCGCCGTGCCGGGGCTGAGTGTCGAGAACTGGGCGACGTCCTGAGCCGAGACCTCAATCACCGGCCGCTCGCCTGGGGACGATTTTCAGGTCGCCAAGGTCCTTGAGCTGGCCCGGCGCGGCGGTCACATCGCGGAACACGGCCCCGAGGAACGTCATCCCATCCGACGCGCCCGCGCCATACTTCAGGCTGGGGACCAAGCCCTCGATGCGGAATCGGCCGTCGCGGCCGATCCGGATGCCGGGGCTCACGGTGCTTGCCGGCAGGATGCCCCGGTCGTTGGCCTGCTCCGGGTAGTAGATGCGGCCGAGGTTGGTCAGTCCCAGGCCGCCGCGGGGCTGGCCATCCTCGTCGATGACACGGCCGGTGATCGTCCCCCAGGGCTGGAGCCGGAAGGTCATGGAGCCGGTTTCATCTCCCTTGAGGTAGACCGAGCCGACGAGCTTCCGCCCGGCATGGGTGATCGTCACGCGGCGGGGTTTCGACGGGTCGAGGGCGCGGATCTCGATCGTGGGCGATTCCTGCTCGTATTCGATGTTCGAGAACAGGTCGGTGAGCCCCGTCGCCGTGACGCCGCCGACCGGCTTGCCGTCGGGATCCACGACGGTCAGCGTGAGCGTGCGGCCGGGATCGACCTGAAGGTCCAGCGCGGCCGACGCGGCCTCAGGATCGAGGTTGACCTCGGCCACGACGTGTTGATCGTTGACGAGGCAACGGTCCGGCAGCGTGTGGAATCCTCCGACCCCGAGCATCTTGGGATCGTATCCCTTGATCGCCCCGGCGCCGATGCTGCCGCGGTAGCGGCCGAGGTCCGAACGGCAGGCGATGAGACCCCGGCCCGGCAGGGCGACGACCTCGTATCGGCCGTCGTCATCGAGGCGGGCGGAAGTCGCGTAGCTTCCGCGATAGGCGGGGAAGTCGCCGATGTGGGGATTGTCGGCGAAGGCGTAGGAGTTGACATAGCCGGAGACCGGCCGGCCGGTCGCCTTGTCGGTCACGCGGCCCCGCACCAGGATGCCTCGCTTCAGAGCGATGTCGAAATCCACGCGTTCCAATGCAGGCGATTCGGCCGGTACCCGGAAGGTCGCCTTGGTATAGGGCAACCCCGGGCCCGGCTCGAGGAATAATCGATAAGCCGTCGCCGTGTCCAGGCCCACCAATTGATAACGGCCCCGGACATCGGTCGTCGCCTCGACGCCGGGCTGCCAGACCGAGCTGTGCTCGTCGAAGACCATGCCGCGCACCAGCACGCCGGCGATCGGCCGTGCGGTGTCCTTGTCGCGGATGATGCCCTCGATCGGCTTCGTCGGCGCCGCGGCGTATTCGAACTGCCGGGAATGGTAGGTCGTCCGGGCTGGTCCGGGCGTCATCGATTGGGTATCGATCGTGGTGACCGACGGCCCGTCGCGGTCCAGGACGTAGAGCCGGGCCGTGGCAATCCTCGGGCCGGAGACGAAGAGTTCGGCGATCCGATCGCGGCCGATCCCCGTCAGGCGGAATCGGCCGTCGGAGCCGGTGGCGGCCGCGGTCGTCGTCGGCAAGGAGTTGAGGCCCTGCCACGGACCCTGCACGCCGCCGTCCTCGGCGCGCGCCAGCCAGTCCGTCAACTTGCCTTCCCTGGCGAACCAGACTTGCTCGACCCTGACGCGGACGCCGGCGACGGGCCGGCCCTCCAGGTCGACGATCCGACCCTCGATCGGCGGGCCGTCCGCGACCAGACGGATCGTCGCCTCCTCCAGTGCACCGGGCTCGCGGACGGCCGACGCCCAGCCGGGTCCGAACCCCGGGGCCGAGGCGACGACCCAGGGGAACATGGCGTCGCGGCGTCGCAGCGCGGAGTTACGCCGCCAGGGCGGCACCCGCAAGAAGAACCGGCCGTCCGGCTCGCTGGTGGTTTCGGGCGCGGGCTCGATCTCCCGATCGAGGTAGCCGGTCGCCACGTGCGCCCCCGCAACGGGCCGGCCATCGGGATCGACGACGCGGCCATGGACCTCGATCATCGCCCCGGTCGCGACGGACTCGGGATTGGCCGGTAACGACGCCCTGGCCGCTGCCGGTGGATTCATCACAGGTTTGGGCTCATCGGGCCGACCCGCTCCGATCGCGAAGACCCCGGCTGATGCGATCCCGGCCAACGCCAGGGCGGTCGCCGCGACAATCTTCAACTTGGTCATGAGCATGCCCCTGATTATGGTCCGAGAGAGCGCGACGGCCAGCGCCGAACTGGACCCGCCCGTCGCCGACGAAACTGCGGCCGACGCCCACGCCACCGGGACCGCCGCCGATGCCTCGGACGAGGCGATGACAACACCCGGCGCCACAGTGGCCACGCCGCGACGAGTGAGTCGAGCCCGTAGTCGCTCCCGCGCCTTCGACAGCCGGCAGCGGAGGGTCGGCACGGTCCAATCGAGGCGCGAGGCCGCCTGGTCGTAGGACAACCCCTCCAGGTCGCAGAGCACCACC
>JBKQHM010000082.1:0-7433 GCA_052148775.1 Isosphaeraceae bacterium
CAGCACAGGGGACAAAAGTCAAGTGGGGGAACGAATGCGAATCTGCTCGGTCGCGGCTGCCGTGCGATAACCAGAAGAGCGACGAGACGTTAACGCTTCACAAAAAACTCAATTGCGGAATCGCTGCGCTTGGGCTCGACGCATTACGCCGTCGAGCCCGGGGCTCTTGGCCGACCTCGCCGCCGTCGAGGGCGACCCGACCCGCGACATCAAGGCCCTCCGCCAGGTCAAGCTCGTCATGAAGGGGGGCGAGCTCTACCGGGAGCCGTAGAGCGGCAAGGGGCCCGGGGCCATGGAAACGACGCGACCCGGGCAACGAGCCCGGGTCGCGGAGGATGGTCGGTCGGGTCGGACGTGGTGATCGTTCACCCCCCGAAAGGGGTCTTCACTCAATCGCTCAGGACTTTGCGGATGTCGGTCACGACGGCGCGGATGTCCTTCTCGGTCAGCTCGCCCTTGTAGGCGTGGTTGACCTTGACGACGCTCTCCTTCCACATCAGGACCGTGATATCCGCATCCTTGGCGAGCTCGTAGTCGGGGGGGCCGTCGGGGCTCTCGCCAATGGTCAGCGGGACATGTTTGATGCCGGCATCTTTGGCCAGCTTCTTCAGGTCATTCGCGGGGTCGTAGCCCGCTTTGGGCACGATGACCACGAAACTCTTCAGTTTGCCGTTCTCGCCAATCTTCTCGTCAATCTGCTTGACCAAACTGGCCAAGGGTTCGGTGGTCTTGCGGGCGAAGACGCAGACCACCGGGCTCGATCCGTACCTTCATCGGTAGCAGAGAGACGTCCCTTTGTTCGGCCCGGTGACATCGTCCACGATAAACGCGTTGACGGGTTCACCGACTTTCAGGCCGGACTGGACGGCATCTCCCGCGAGGCTGGTACCCACCATGACGATGGAAACCACCACCGCGAGATTGCCCTTCGCGAGGCTTAATCGCATGAGCTTCTCCTTGGGATAGACCCGACCGGGGTCCCCAGGTTCTAGTGTCGAGTCTGTCGCGTTCCTGTCAAGTGGGCGCGTTCCGCCGAGGGATCGTCCCGGGCGGTTGTCCCTTGTCGACATCGGTGCCAGTGTATAGCATCGATTCCCCGGCGCCTGGGCGACCATTTCCTCGATGTGGGGGATAAGAGGAACGCGAAATGCGTTTCTTGCCGGAGATGGGCTTCATCTCGTTGTCGACTCGTCGCCCGAGTCGAGGCGGGCCATCGCTTCGTCGTGCGCGGAGCCCAGCAAACCCTCGGCCGCCTCGCGGAGGTTGGCGCGCACTTCCTCCAGCGTCTCACCTTGCGTATAGCAGCCCGGCAATGCCGGCACCTCGGCCGAGTATCCGCCGGCTTCGGGTTCGGCGTGGACCAGCGCCGTCAAGGTGACGGCAAATTGCACCGTGATCGGGCGAACGGCGGCCGCGACTTCGTCCTTCATCGAGCACCTCCTGGGCCAATGATAGGGCCGCCGAATGGGATGTGTCGAGGTATCGTTCGTCGTATCCGGCCCTCCCCGCGATTATGCTGAACGGCCAGTTGCTCTGGTTCCTGGGCGCCGTCGCTGGTAGTCGGTCGTCCAGTTCATCCGCGGCAGAAACACCATCGCGAATTTCCCGAAAGAACTTGGAAAGAACTTGGAACGATCGCCCGCGTCCCTGTACTCATAGAGGAAACGGCAGCGACGAGGCTTGGGAGGACCATCGGCATGGCGATCGGTCATCGCGGTTCGATCATCGACTCATTGGGGCGTCTCTTCGACTCGGGGACGGTCACCGGCCTGGGCGAGGCCCAGCTCCTGGATCGCTTCCTGAACCAGGGCGACGAGGCGGCCTTCGAGGCGATCCTCCACCGGCACGGGCCGATGGTCCTGGGCGTCTGCCGACGGGTGCTGGATGATCCTCACGACGTCGCCGACGCGTTCCAGACCACCTTCCTCATCCTGGTCAAGAAGGCCCGGTCGATCCGCGACCGCGACGTCCTGGGGACCTGGCTCCACGGCGTCGCCCGCCGGGTCGCGGTGCGGGCCAAGGTCAACGCCCGGACCCGTCGCACCCGCGAGCGTGCCGGGGCGGAGGGGCTGGACGTGGAACAACCCCGCGCGGACCGACTCGACGTGAATGAGCTGCGATCGCTGATCGACGCCGAGCTGGAGCGTCTGCCCACGCGATACCGACAACCCGTCATCCTGTGCGACCTCGAGGGCCGGACGCACGAGCAGGCCGCGATGCAGATCGGCTGCCCGGTCGGGACGGTCAAGAGCCGGCTGTCGCGGGGCCGCGAGCAGCTCCGGTCGCGACTGGCCCGCCGCGGCGTCGCACCCTCCGCGGCGCTGCTGGCCACGACGCTCGCCGCCGAGTCCGCCCACGCCGTACCCGTCGAACTGATCAACCTGACGCTCGGCGCCGCGACCCGGCTCGCCGCCGGCCACGCGATCGCGGCCGGGACATTCTCGGCCGGCGTCGTGACCCTCTTGAAAGGAGTGCTTCGTTCCATGTTCATCACCAAGCTGAAATTCGCAGCGGTTGCCCTGGCGGCGGTCGGTCTCGCCACGACCGGCGTCCGGGCGTTCATCGGCCACCGGGCGGCACTGCCAGCCCCGGGCGAACAGGCCGCGGCACCGATCGCGGCCCAGGCCCAGACCTCATCGACCCCCGCGTCCCCGGAGCGTGGCGTCGAGCGGTTCCAGCTCGATAACGGCTTGAAGGTCATCCTCCGACCGATCCAGGGAGCCAGGCAGACGGCCCTGACCGTCGTGTACTCGGTCGGCAGCGATCACGACCCCGAAGGCCGTTCCGGCCTGGCCCACTGGGTCGAGCACTTCTACGTGACCGCCTCAGCCGGGACCGCGAAGGCGCGGACCGCCGAGGAGTTCGCCCGCCGATACCCCGACGGAGCCAACGGGCAGACCGGCGACCGGTACACGGTCATCGCCGCCATGTTCCCCAAGGCCAATCTGGATGAAGAGCTGCGGGATGCCGCGGCACGCATGAGCGACCTTCGCATCACGCCCGCCGACCTCGATCGCGAGCGGCCGCGATTGCTCCAGGAGGTCGGCAACATGTTCGGCGCGTTCCCCAGCCTGGCGGCCATGAATCACGCCCGAGAGCTCGCCAGGCCGACGCCGAACGGAGGGCGGCATGGAGGATCACCCGATCAGCTCCGCGCCATCACCGTCGACGACATCCGGAGCTTCTGGAAGCGCTATTACAAGCCCCGGAACGCGATCGTCGCGCTCGCCGGAGACTTCGATCCGGCCGCGGCCCGCAAGATGATCGCGGCGCAATTCGCCGCGATCCCCGCCGGGGACAAGGCTCCCACGCCGCACGAGCCCGGCAAGCCGAAGTTCGGGACCGTCCGCGAGGTGGCCGTCGCATCCCCCTTGCCGGACGCCGAAGCCACGGCCTGCATCGCCTACCCCGCTCCCCAGCCGGGCAGCGACCTGTACGCGCCGTTCCTCGTGCTGGTCTCGCGCCTCTGGGCCGGCGCGGAGAAGCTGGGCGAGGGCGGAGTGACCGGCTCCCCGGTCTACTTCACGCCGCTCGATGACGGCTCGGTCGTGGCCGTCTCGGCAAAGGTCCAGCCCGGGGAGCCCGCCGCCGGAGCGATCGGGCGACTCGAAGCGTTCGTCGCCGAGACGATCGGGCCGAAGCTCGGCGACAATGAGATCCTCGCCACCCGCAATCAGCTCGGGCTCTTCCTGGGATTGGCCGACGTCCCCGACCAGTTCCTGGCGCAGAACCCCTACGGCGTGGCCTTCTCCCTGGCCCGACGCGAGCAACTCGGCCTCGATCCCGCGAAGCTCAATCGCGAGCTCGAGGCCCTCACCGAGAAGGACCTCCGCCATGCGGCCGCCGAGGTCTTCGCCCCGGCCCGCCACGCAGGGGCCGTGATCTCTCTCGAGAAGTAAGGCCGGCGGTCGGGGGACGGCGATCCTCTCGATCCGATCAAGGGGAGGCCCCGAAATCGGCCGCGAATGTCCGGCGCGTGGCCTGGGTCTGGGTGATGACGGCCGCCCCTGCCGCGGCGAGGCCCAGGACCACGTGCGGGAGCCAGACGATGTAGGCGAACCCCAACATCCACGGCGAGCCGGCCAGCAACATCCCCCCGAGCACGTCCAGGATCAGGTGGTACGGCATGCCGATCAGGGGGACGACCCCCATCTCGTACTCGGTCAGCAGGCTGTAGACGATCATGCCGCCCCCCAGGACCACCGGCAGCCACGTCTGCGGCCCCGCCCCGTTCGCCAGGATGAACGACATCAGCACGAGCGATAATCCGATCACGTAGTCCAGGAACCCGTGGACCCGCGTCGGCAAGATACCAAACATTGTTGTGTACTCCGGACCGTAAGTCGTATCTCTTGATCCCGTCCAGTTTGCTCCCGACAGGGGCTGCGGTCCAGAGGAGGTTGGCCAGATGGGCGTTGTTCGCGACGAAGCGAACCATCCGATCCCCGACTTCGAGACGTCGTCGGCGCACCGGCGCCATCATCCTGGCCCCAATCCGAGGGGTTCACGAGGCCCGGGCCGGCGATTCGGGCCGGCTCGGCGACGCGGTCCGCTCCCTCGCGGGATCGGGCGTGGCGTCATCGACGGGGATTCCGCGGGCCTCGAACGGTCGCAGGACGACGCGCTCGCCCTCGTCCAAACCCGAGGTGACCTCGAGGAGATCCCTCGATGATCGACGGGTCGCGATCGCGCGCCGTTCCAGGCGACCGCCGTCGTCGACGACGTCGCAGAACTGATGATGATCCACGACCGACACGGCCTCGACGGGGATCACGAGCGCATCCCGCACCCGGCCGGTGTCGAACGTCACCCAGGCCGACATGAACGGCAGGACGCGGGGAGGCGTCCGGTCGAGCTGGACGCGGACGACGAAATGCTTCACGTCCCCGCTCCACTCCTTCCAGTTCTCGGTCGGGAAATATTCGATCGCCGCAATATGCCCGGGGATCGTGCGGTCGGGCAGCGAGGCAATCCGGATGTCGGCCTTCATCCCGACCCGGACCTGGGGCCCCACCGACTCGTGAACCGAGACGTTCACTTCCATCCGGGCGAGGTCGGGCAGCATGAACATTTCCTCACCCTGATAGACCATCTCCCCCGGCTGGAGCGGGGGGGCCCACCATCGGTTCTTGTTCGCGTGGACGACGATGCCGTCCTGGGGGGCCCGCATGACGCAATGGTCGATCTGCTTGCGGATGCGGGTGAAGAAGTCCTCCTCGACCTTGAGCCGCTCCGCCTCGACGTGATCGTTGTTCTCCGCGGTCTCGATCTCGGCCTCGAGACCACGGACCTCCTTGGGCACCTTGTACCGGCGGAAGACCTGGAATTCGCCCTCGACCTTGCTCAGCTCGTGCCGGTACCGGGCGAGGGCCTGGCGCTCCGTCAAGAGTTGACCTTCGGAGAGATATCCCTTGGCCGACATGCCCTCGGCCCAGGCAAGCCGGTCCGCCTGCCGCTGGACGTCCGATCGGCTCAAGGCGATCCGGCCTTCGAACTCCTGGGTCAACTGGGTCACCAATCCTTCCCGATACTCGCGCAACGCCATCCGCGCGGTCTCGAGCACCAACCGGGCCTGGAGGCTCAAGGCCCGCCCCTGGTTGACCAGGATCTCCTGCTGGCGCGCGATTTCCTCGAATCGCGAGGAATCCAGCCGGCACAAGACGTCCCCTTTCTTGACGATCGCGCCGTTGTCGATCATGCTCAGGATCATCGCCCCGTCCGTGTCGACGAGGTCCTCCACCTGGCAGGCGACCGTCGTCTGCTTCGTCGCCGCCAGGTCCCCGCCGGCCACCAGGCTCGTGTCCAGGTCGACGCGACGGACGACGACCCAATCCAGCCCGTCGGCCGGCGAAGGCACATCCCGCCACCACGCGTACCAGCTCGCGAACCCCGTCGACGCCAATGTGGCCATGGCCAGCGCGAGCCCCAGCCAGATCGGTCTCCTCGACACCTTGCGGACACGACTCGCCATCAATGGCCTCGCGCGATCATCGGAACGGACGCACTCATAACCCGGAACCCTCGGCGATGAGGGCCCCGCTTCGACGACAATTGTAAGACAAGAGTCCTACGATTGTCAAGCTTTCTGCAGGATGGGTCCGCTGCCGATCACCGAACTCGATCACATCACCCCGGAGGAGGGGAAGGCTCGATCAGCTTGTTCCTCCCCCTGCGATCCGACTCGCTCGGCATGAGCATGGCCATGTGATATCCTCGATCGTCGGGCCGACATCGAACGAGGGATCGCGCGGCCCGCGAACCGAGGTGCGGACCCGAGAGGATCGCCACGATGCCTTCGCCCTTTCCCGGCATGAACCCATACATCGAGCAGGATGCATTCTGGCATGATTTCCACTCGGCGTTCCTGCCGGTGATTCGTGGGCGGCTGGTCTCGCAGGTCCGTCCGAACTACATCGTCTTGATCGAGGAGCATATCTATGTCCACGAGTTGCTCGACGCACTGCGACGGCTGGTTGGCCGTAGCGACGTCTCCGTCGCGGAGCGAGCGCGGCCCGGGCACGGGGGTGAGGAACGCGGAGGCGTGGCGGTCGACGTCCTCGAAGCCCCTTCGGAGGTCCTCCTCGTCGCGGAGGACATCGAGCGCGTGCCGTTCCTGGAAGTCCGAGACCGCCACAACCGCGACCTGATCGCGGTGGTCGAGCTCCTCAGCCCATCGAATAAACGCAACGGCCCGGACCGCGACCAATACGTGGCCAAGCGCAATCGACGGCTTGCGAGTGATGCCCACTTCGTGGAGATCGACCTGCTCCGCGGCGGCCGGCCGATGTCCCTGGAGCACCGTGAGCGTCAGGTGAAGTACAGGTCGCCCGCGCGGGCGCGCGTACGCGAGGCATCGCGACGCGGCCGGCATCGACTGGGATGGCGGGCCAGCACCGGACCTCCTTCCATCCGCAGGCCGCAACTCCGCCGGTCACCATGGCGTGACAGCCCGGGGCGGGCGCCAGCCACGACCGCTCCAATGCATCCACTCGCCGCGGAGGACGCGGCATGATGCCCGAGATCACTCGGTCACGAACTATCCCCGATCCCGCGCCGCGGGGCCTCTGTCTCCACAGGCCCCCCTCCAGGATCGACCGAACCCGCCTCCGTCCCGGACGAACGGGAACGGGGACGGGAACGGGAACGGGGACGGAACGGGAACGGGGACGCAGCTGGAACGGGAACGGGGACGGGAACGGGAACGGGGACGAACGGGAACGGGGACGCAGCTAAGGAACGGGAACGGGGACGCAGCTAGATTCAACCGCCTGCCACGTCCTGCCCGAAGGAACGGGAACGGGGACGCAGCTAAGTAGGTCGCAGAAAGTTCTTTGACAAACGAAGGCCAAGTGAAGCCTTCTCTCGACTCTCATGGCCGAAAAATCCCGGGTTTTCCGAGAGTCGTGTCCGGGTTCCGCTTTTGATCCGCTCAT
>JBKQHM010000083.1:0-9441 GCA_052148775.1 Isosphaeraceae bacterium
CCAGCCGCGCTGCGCGCCCTCGATCAGATAGGCGACGATGGCCGGCAGCACGGATTCGAGATCGGTTGCGGCAAAACGCGTCCCGTTCGCGTCAAAAGCGCGTCGCAAGGTCGCCAATTGTGCGCGATGGTTCTGCATCTGCGGCCCGGCGGCGCCGTAATTCCAGTCCGCCAGCCTGGTCAACCAGGGGACGATCGACTCCGACGGCGGCGGGACCGTGAGCATCCAGGGCAGCGCGGGAACGACCTGGTCGAACACCGGCCTGATCACGGCGACCAATAACTCGACGATGGACCTCGGAGACACATTCAAGACATCCGAGATGGGCACCATCGACGGCACTGACGGCGTCGTCAGCCTCACCGGGACGCTGATCAACGACGAGCCCCTGGCCTTGACCGATGCAACGGGATCGTTCTACCTCGGCGGAGGTACGATCGACGGCGGCACGGTCACGACCAGCGGCAATGCGGAACTGCTCGGCTTTATCGGCGGCACCCTGGATGGCGTAACGCTCGACGGCACTCTCAACGACGGCATGTTCCCGGCGCTTGGACTGAACATTACGAACGGGCTGACGCTGAATGACGGTACGATCGCGATCGCCGGGACGAATGACCTTGAGTTCGCGGGCACCCAGACCTTGAGTGGTACCGGGACGGTCTCTGTTGCCACCCTGAGCAGCAGTGTGTCCCTGGTCGTGGACGGCACCGGAGACAGCCTGACCATCGCGCCGGGAATCACCATACAGGGCCATGGCTTCATCGGTGAGGTCACCGGCGGCTCGGTCACCATTGACGGCACCATCGCCGCCGATGACGGCGGCACCCTAATCGTCCAGGGATGCACCAACTTTGCGAACGGAACGCTGACCGGAGGGACGTGGGAGGCGAGCAACAACAGCACGTTGCGAATCATCGGCGCCCAGATCACCACCAACGCCGCAAGCGTCCTGCTCAGCGGGTCCCAGTCGCACATCTATAGCGACGCGGCCACGACCAATGCCCTCGCGGCGCTCTCCGCAAACGCCGATGGGGGCCAGGTCACCGTGACCGGGGGCGCGGACCTCGTCGACACCGCCAGCCTGACCAATGCCGGCACGGTGACCCTCGGCCCGAACAGTTCGCTGACGGTGGCGGCCTACACCCAGACCGGTGGCAGCACGGGCCTCGAGGGAGGAACGCTGGCGACGTCGCAAATCGCCGGGGCCGACATCGAGGCAGGTACCTTCAGCGGGCCGGGGTCGGTCGATGGTAACCTCACCAATGCCGCCGCCCTGGACCTGGGGACCGCGGTGGGGACCCTCAGCGTGATGGGCGACTACACGCAGACAGCGACCGGCACCATGTCCGTCAAGCTGGGCGGTACGGCCCCGGGAACCCAGTACGACCAGGTCAACCTGACCGGGCCGGCCAACCTTGACGGGACGCTCGACGTCGACCTGGTCAACGGGTTCGGACCCTCGGCCGGGCAGACGTTCCAGGTCCTCTCGTTCGCCGACAGCCTTGGGAGTTTCGCCACCGTCAACGGCCTCGCGCCGAACAACCAGGCGGCCCTGCGGCCGATCTCCAACCCGACCAACTTCACGCTCGAGGCCATCGCCACGGCCCCCAACCTCGTCCCGGTCGATGTGATCGTCCCGTCGGGGACCGTGGTCCCCGGCCAGCCGATCACCATTGGCTATACCATAACGAACCAGGGAGGGACCGGCCTGAGCGGGAACTGGGTGGACTCCGTCTTCCTCTCGAGCACGCCTTCGCTCGATGCGAGTGCCCTATTCATCGGGCAGGTCCAGCACACCGGCGGGCTGGGCGTCAACAGCAGCTACGCCGGCAGCCTGACGGCACCCTTGCCGGGGGTGCTGGACGGGAATTATTACGTGCTCGTCGAGGCCGACAGCCAGGACGTGACTCCCGACAGCAATCGGAGCAACAGCGTCCTGGCCGCGACCAGCCTGTTATCCGTGACCATCCCCACTCTAACTTTGGGAACATCGGTCACAGGGACGGTCGCCGCGGGGCAGGATGTCTACTACCAGCTCAATCTCGCCTCGGTGGCCGACGTGGAGATTGCCGGCGACTATTCGGTCGCCGGGGAGGCGAACTTGCTGATGAGCTACTTGGCCCTGCCCGACAGCTCGAATTACGATGAGGCGGCCACCGACCCGTCCTCGGCCAACCCGCAGATCACGCTGGCTCAGCCGCAAGCCGGCGCCTACTACATCCTGATCCAGGGTCAACCGGGGGCGGGGAACGGACAGGCCTTTACGCTTGGGGCCAATGTCGTTCCCTTTGCCATCGACAGCGTCAGTCCGATCCAGGGCAGCAACAGCGGACAAGCCACGATCACGGTCGCGGGCTCGGATTTCACGCCGCAAACGGTCGTCCAGCTCCATGCCTCAAACGGCACGCTGCTCGACGCTTCGACTGTCCAATTCCAGGATGACACGACCCTCTTCGCCACGTTCAATCTCACGGGCTTGACGCCCGGGACCTACGACGTCCGGGCCACCGACCCGAACAACCTGACGGTGGCTGATCCCGGGGCGTTCACCGTTGTGAGCGGCAACCCGGGCCACCTTCAAGCCTTCATCACTACGGCCGCGTTCATCCGCCTGAACCAACCCGATACCACGGTCACCATCAATTACAAGAACACTGGCGATACCGATATCCCGGCGCCCTTGCTCACGCTTTTCGCCAAGAATGCTGTGATGCGCCTGCCCAGCCAAGACCAATATGTCGGCAGCACGATCCAGGTGCTCGCGATCGACCAGAACGGCCCTGCCGGCACTCTGCCGCCCGGCTATCAGGGCACCATCACGGTGGACTACCAATACACGCCGCCCCAGGGTTCCGACCCTCAGGCCGATTTCGACCTGTCCATGCCCCCCGACCCGACGACTCCGATGAACTGGAGCAGTCTCGAGGCGAGCAGCCAACCCAGTGATATTAACTCCGAGGCGTGGAATGTGATCTGGGGCAACTTCACGGCCGCTGTTGGTCCGACCTTCGGGAAATATCAAGCGGCCCTGGACAACCTTGCCACGTACTTCAGCCAGATCGGAATTTACACCCCGGATGTCAATCGTCTCTTTGACTTTGCCCTCACCCAGGCGGACGCGACTCTGCCGGCCCCGACGCTCGGCAGCACGGTTGATGCCTCGGTGCCCACCCCAGGCTTGGCCTTGACGTTCGAACGCACGTTCCAACAGCCGATTTCGGGCCGCTACCAGTTGGGCCCATTCGGACGCGGCTGGACCGACAATTGGGAGATTTCGGCCACGACGGATAGCCAGGGAAATGTCACCGTCGACGAGGGCGGGACAATCCTCTTCTTCGCTCTGCAAGCCGACGGAACCTACGAGGATTCGCCGGTCGAAAATGAGACCTTGACCATGGTCGCCGGGGCCTATCAGCTACGCGAAGCCGATGGTACGGTCCTGGCCTTCAACTCCGACGGCACGCTCAATGATGAGCAGGATCCCAACAACAACCGAATTACGGCCGGGTATACCGATGGGCAACTGACCAGCCTGACCGATTCCAACGGCG
Organism: Isosphaeraceae bacterium; assembly: GCA_052148775.1. GTDB lineage: Bacteria > Planctomycetota > Planctomycetia > Isosphaerales > Isosphaeraceae > CAVZRC01. The sequence continues at coordinate 3,555 of JBKQHM010000083.1, forward strand.
CATCACTCACCCTGACTTATAACTCCCAGGGATACATCAGCCAGATTACCGACTCGACCGGACGAGTGACCACATACACCTACGATGCCAGTGGGGAACTGCTCCTGAGTGTGACGAGCCCGGTGGAGAACGAGCAATACACGTATGTCACCGGGCAGGGGCCGGCCCAGCAATACGCCTTGGCCTCGATCACGAATATGGGCGTCCCTGTCTATTACACCTACGACGCGGAGGGCCGGCTCATCGAGCAATACCAGGCCGGGGGTGTGCAGGCCGTGACTTACGGCTACGGCCCCGGAGGTACATTGACGACGACTGATGCCACTGGCGACACCACAACGGAGATGTTCAACGACCTTGGCGAAGCGGCCGTGACCGTGGATGCGCTGGGCCAAACGTTCAGGACGGTTTACGACACCGACGGCAACCCGGTGCAAGAAATCCTGCCCGACGGGGCCAGTGAGTCTCTCACGTTCAACGCGCAGGACGACAACACGTCCCGGATCGATCCGCTCGGCCAGGCGATCGGCTTGACCTACGATCCCAGTTTCAACGAGCTGACCAGCTTCACCGATGCACTCGGCGACGCGACCACCTACGACTACGATAGCCAGGGAAATCTCCTTTCCATAACCGCCGCCGACGGCAGCAGCCAGCAATACGTTCGCAACTCCGAGGGCGAGGTCACCCAATCCACCAACGCCGATGGCCAGACGATCACATACACCTACAATGCGGCGGGGTTAGTGACCAGTCAGACCTTTCCCGACGGCACCTCGACCCAATACACCTACGATGCCCACGGCAACCTCCTCACGGCCACCGATGCCAGCGGCACGATCACGCTGACGTGGGGGACCAACTCCGGCGGCCCGGGGCAGATGAGCCTGCTCGCGAGCGTGACCTATCCTGACGGCATGTACCTGGATTTCACCTACAACGCCGACGGTGAGCGGACCCAGATGGTCGACCAGAGCGGCTACACGGTGAACTACCAGTACGATGCGGCCGGGCGCCTGATTGGCATGACCGACGGCGGCGGTGCGCCCATCGTGCAGTACACGTACGACGCCGACGGCCGATTGGCTCTTGTCCAGAACGGGAACGGCACTTATACAACCTACTCGTATGACGCGGATGGGCAAGTCCTCGCGTTGATCAACTATGGCCCTCGGCCGACGCCGAATCAGGCTGGCCCGGTCCTGTCCGAATTCGACTACACCTATGATGCCCTCGGTCGACCGACCAGCGAGACGACGCTCCAGGGCACCACCACTTACGGCTACGACGCCAACAGCGAGCTCGATTCGATCAAGTTGCCGACAGGCGAGCTCATCACCTACCAGTACGATGCCGCCGGCAATCGGGTCGCCGAAACCGATAACGGCGTCACGACCAGCTATACCACGAACGACGTGAACGAATACACCTCGATCGGAGCGGCCACCTACACCTACGACGCGGCTGGAAACCTGGTCTCGACCAGCGGTCCCAGCGGCACGACCACCTACGCCTACGACGCCCTGGGCCGCCTCACCGGCGTGACGACCCCCACCGGTAGCTGGTCCTACCAGTATGATGCCCTCGGCGACCTGATCAGCGTGACTCAAAATGGCCAGAAGACGCAGTACCTGGTCGACCCGACGAGTTTGGCGAGCGTGGTCGGAGAATATGACGGTGCCGGCAATCTCATCGCTCATTACACCCAGGGCCTGGGGTTGGTGAGTCGCGTGGATGCCAGTGGCTCCGCCGCGTACTACAACTTCGACGCGAGCGGCAACACCGTGGGGCTCTCAGGCTCGTCCGGGAGCTATCTCAACAGCTACAGCTACCTGCCTTTCGGACAGGTCCTGAGCGCCACGGGCACCATCGCCAACCCGTTCCAGTTCGGCGGCCAGGCGGGGGTGATGACTCAAAGTAACGGGCTCGACATGATGGGGGCCCGGTTTTACGATCCGGCCGCCGGCCGCTTCGTGAGCCGCGACCCGACCGGCCTGGCGGGCGGGAGCAATCTCTACGAGTACGCCGCCAATAGCCCGGTGTTGTACGGGGATCCGACGGGTCACGGCCCGGAGTTTTGGCTGCCCGAAGCGGTCCAAGCGGCAGGCGCCTACTTGGCTCCGCTGTCCCCGGAGGTAGCCGGCTTAAGCGTGGGATCGCTGGCCGTGGCCGCCGGCGCTGCTGCACTTGCCCTGGGTGGCGTTGCCGCTGCGGGCTATGAACTCAATCAACTCATGAAACAGGTCAACGTCCCCGTTGTCACCACGGGGCCGGGCGGCGAGCAGGTACCAGTTACGCCGGCCACCCCCATCGATCCGAACTTTATCTCGGGCCCAGCCGGCTATGGACCCCAGGGTTTTGTCGAGCCGGAGACTGCGCTCCCCTACCAGATCGGCTTTGAGAACGAGTCCGACGCCACCGCCCCAGCCCAGGTGGTCGAGGTGACCCAGCAGCTCGACCCGAACCTGAACTGGAGCACCTTCCAGCTCGGCGACTTCGGATTCGGCAGCCAGGTGTACGCGGTTCCGGCCGGCTTGACCTCGTACAGCGTCCGGATCGACGCGACCAGCGCCGTTGGCGTCTATGTGGATGTGACCGCCCAGTTCGATGTGCTGACCGGCCTCCTCACCTGGACGTTCACCTCGATCGATCCCACCACGCTGGATATTCCGGTCGGCAACCCGCTGGAAGGGTTCCTGCCGCCCGATGTGACCCCGCCCGAAGGCGAGGGGTGGGTCAGCTACACCATCCAGCCCAAAGGCTCCGACACCACGGGGACAGTCATCAACGCCCAAGCGACTGTCATCTTTAATGCGGGCCTCTCCGACCAGAGTTCTCTGGCCACCGGGGCGATCCTCAACACCATCGACACCGGCCCGCCCACTAGCAGCGTGAACCCGCTCCCGGTGGCCGTGACCACGACCAGCTTCAACGTCTCCTGGTCGGGCCAGGATGACCCCGGCGGTTCCGGAATCGCCAGCTACAACGTCTTCGTCTCCGACGACAGCGGCCCGTTCACACCGTTCGCAACTGATACGACCGAGACATCGGCGACTTTCACCGGCCAGTATGGCCACACCTACGGGTTCTACTCGGTTGCAACCGACAACGTCGGCAACGTTCAGCCGACTCCTACGGCAGCTCAGACGACGACCCAGGTTAACCCCCCGTTGACCGTCAATGGGATCGCCGACATCTCGCCGAATCCACGGAATACCTCGGTCTCCTCGATCACCGTCATCCTCAGCGAGATGGCCGGACCTCAGGGCTTCGACTATCAGGCGCTGAGCCTTACCGATGACGGTGGTCCCAACCTGATCACCAGCGCCGTCACGGTGACGCCGATCACAACGGATGCCTATGTGATCGGTGGCCTCGAGAGCTTGACCACTGCTGAGGGCAATTACACGCTCACCATCAACGCCGCCGACATCCAGGACTCGTTCGGCATCCCCGGCACGGGCTCGCTCTCCACCTCGTGGCTGATGGCGACCACAGCGCCCAACAGCCACGTCGTCAATGCACTCGGCGCCAGCCAGAGCTCCGACACCTTCCCGGTCTCGGTCGCCTTCAGCGACCCGGCTGGTCCTGGCGGTGCGCCGGCCTCCGGCGTCTCGTCGGTAGCCCTGTACGATTCGCTCAACAACGGCCCCTTCAAGTTGTACCAGACCCAGACGATTACCCCCACCACATCCGGCACGGTGACCTTCAGCTTCACAGGGCAGGACCGCAATCTCTACGCCTTCCACAGCATCGCCGAGGACGCCGCCGGCAACATCGAGAGCAAGAGCAGCACCGCGATCGAAGCCAGCACCAGCGTCCCCGACCTGCACCCACCCGTGACGCATATCCTGGCGACGTCGTCGTACAATAATAATGGCGTCTTCACGCTCAACTGGTCGGGGACCGATCCCGACCAGAACACCGGCATTCCCGCGGGCTCGATCGCCCTGGTGAACATCTATGTCGAGATCGATGGCGGTTCCCCCACGCTCATCGGTCAGCTCGGTGGTGGATCGCCGAATGGCAGTGGCGTCTACTCCGGCTCGATGACTTACGACGCCCTGGCCGACGGCGATTCCCACACCTACGGCTTCTTCAGCGTCGGTGTCGACGACGAGCAGAAGGTGCAGTACGCCCCGGCCCCGGGGCCGGCCACGCCTGATGTGACCTTCACCGAAACCTACACCGCCGCGCTGGCGGTTGAGAACCTCGCGGTCGAGAAGGACATCGCCGAGCGCTCCTTCATCCAGTATCTCGACGTCGATTTCAACCAGACCGTCTCGACGAGCACGTCGCTCCAAGCCCTGGCGACCGGGCTGAAGGGCGGCAGTCCCGGCTCGTACGTAGAACTCTTGTGGTACGGCGAGAACCTCAACGCCGGCAGTAGCGTCCAGGGGACCGTCAACCTCTTCAAGACCGGCACCACCGCCACGGTGGCTCTGACCGGCAACGATCTCTCGATCAACTTCGGAGCCAATGGCATCACCAGCCTGTTGACCGAGACCGGCGCGTCGGGGACGGGTAGTCCGACCAGCACCTTCGGCGATGGCTGGTATGCGCTGGGGATCGATCCCACCGGCAACCCCAGTAACGGGCAGACTTTCTGGTTGCCGTTCTTCCGTTTGCTGGGATCGGCCACCGGCGACCTCACGGTGAGCGGGCCGTATACGACTCCCGGCACGGATGCCAACGTCGTCTATCATGCCGAAGGAGAATCCGGCCCGTTGCTGGATGCGGACGTCAACGGCGACGGGTCGGTCAACACCAAGGACCTCACCGAGACGGTCGCGGCCGCCGGCCACTCGGTCGGCACGACGCCCCCAACGAACTTCCCGCAGTTCCAGTTGTTCGCGGGTGCCACGGCAGTAACCGGGAACGCCGTCGCAGTCACGCAGGAGCAAGTGCAAGCCCTACGGCCGGAGGCGATCGCCGCCTGGCAAGCGGCCGGCCTCGATGCGGTCGACGTGCGACGGCTCGAGAGCGTGTCGGTCCAGGTCGGCGACCTGGGCACGAGCATCCTGGGCCTGGAGGCTGCGAACGCGATCACGATCAACCAGACCGCCGCCGGCTACAACTGGTACGTGAACGCGAGCCCCAGTCCGAGTCAAGCATTCGGTGGGGTAGGAGCGGGCGGCGAGGCCGTCGCGGCCCCCAGGAGCCCCGCAGCGGGAGAGGTCGACCTCCTGACGGTCCTGGAGCACGAGCTGGGACACGTGATCGACCTACCCGACAACACCGAGGCCGGCGATCTCATGGACATCACCCTGGGACTCGGCGTGCGACGGTCGCCCACGGCTGCCGATCTGACGTCGATCGCCGGGGTTTCGAACACCGCGGTTTGGACCACGTCGCTCGCCGTCGTTCCGACCATTAAGCAACAGCCGGTCCTACTCAATGGGTCGGTCTCGGTCTCCGGCGCGACGGTGGACGCGGCCCTGGCATCGATCGCGAGCGCGGCTGTCGGCAACGACGACGACCCGCATCCGACCGTCAAGCCAGGCGCCCCAGCCGTATCTGTGGGCCCCGTTCCCGGTCCTGGAGTGCCACCGAGGAGGAGGTACGAGAGTCCCCGCCTCTCTCGTCCATACCCTCAGCGCATTGGCGAATTGCTGTTTCCCCGCAAGAGCCGTCATCTCGGTCAGTCATCCACCCTCGATCCCAGGTCTTCCGCGCGGCTCGAGGCGACTGCGAATGCTCGTCACCAACCGAACGCCAGTGCGGGTCCTGAAATCGCGAACCCTGGAATCAGCCCGCTAACCTATGTTTGGGGTGAAGAAGCCGGGGCCGGCTGGTCCTGCGCGCAAAAACCTCTATTTTTCCAGGCTTTTCGCTTGGAGCGAGGTCTCGCCAACCCCAAAAGCGTAGTGACAACTCTAGTCGGATT